>CAXBSB010000118.1:0-24557 GCA_963977965.1 uncultured Schlesneria sp. | reverse complement strand
CCAGCCGCAAAGGCCAAGCGCTTCCAGTTGTTCTTGGGGGTTTCCGATTCAATCCACGCCGCGTCAAAGACTGTGCGATAAATCCGGTTTCGCACAATCAGTCGCGACGGCTCTTCGACATCATTGACCAGCAAACCGCACAGTTTCAGCTCCACGCAGGGCTTGGAGACGGGGTCGTCTTTGACTTCTTTTCCGTGCCAGCCACGCTTATAGATTTCCAGCATGCGACGTTTCATTTCGGGGTCGTAGCTGGGGTTTCCCTGCTTGTTCAGATCCCCGATGCGTCGCTTGGCGATGTCTTCGAGATGAGCTTCGCGTGTTCTTGCTCCCGGTCGAAGGAAGGTGTCCTTCACCGCCTTGTCGATCTGTTGCTCCCAGTTTTCAGGAGGCTCATCGTCATCCTCGATGTCCTCGGCCAGCTTGAGAAAAATCCGTTGAGTCAGATACGGATGCCCATTGGTCCAATAGAGAATCCGCTTGAGAGCTGGATGATCCGCTTCTGTCGGTTCGCCAAGCCCTTCGAGCAGCACTTTGGCTTCATCGGCAGTGAAGTCGGTCACGCTCAGAGCATGGCCGATATTGAACGGAGTCCGGCGATTGTCTTTGATCAGTTGCGCGGGGCTGGCAACCCCTGCCAGCAGAAATGTCAATCGCTGAAACAGTGGATCGCCCGCGCGCGCGTTATGACAACGACGTATCGCGGCAAAGAAGTCGTCGCTGAATGGAAGCGGGATGGTCGTGTCGATTTCGTCGAGAGCGATGACCCAGGGCTGCGTCGACTTCTCCAGCAGGAACTCCCGCAGGAAGTCCGTAAATCGTTGACCTGAGGGGATATTGCTGCGGCTGGCCCACCAATCCCGCCAGCCAGGATCGACTTGAAAGCCATTGCGTCTGCGGGCATCGTTGACGATTTCTTCGACCAGCCCTGCATACCAGCTTTCGACGGTGATACCGGCATCCGCTTCAGCCAGTTCTTTCTTGACGACAAACGTCCCTTCGCGGCGTAGCGAAGCAAACGCTCGTTCCATCAACGAAGATTTACCGACCTTGCGACTGGAAAGAATGACCGTGAATTTGCCCGCGTTGAGGGCTTTCAGAAGTTCGGCGTCGGCCCGTCGTTCGACGTAGCACGGAAGATCCGCAGGCAACGTCGCTTCCGCATGAAAGAATGACGAGTCTACACTGCTCATTTGGGAATCCGTGGCGGAAGCCACTCTTTGTAGAGTTCACAACGGACAGCGGCATCACCGCTGTAGGTCCCTTTGACAACCCCGAGTGCCAGCAGTGCGTCAAACGTTTCTTCACCGTCCAGGGGTTTGCCCTGGACGAGGCCTCGAAAAGCAGTCGCCAGTTGCTTGCCATCCTGGTGTTCGTTGAAGGCTGTCTTCAATCGCTCGAGGCGATGCTTATAGATTCCGCCCGTCTTTGCGTCTTCGATCAGTTCATCGAGTCCAATGTCGTCCTCCTGCATGGCAAGGAGCGTATCCTGAGTTAACGTCGGATGGCCTCCCAGGAAGGAATAGAGCTTCGCGACATCGACGTCAGGCAAACCGTACAAGGCTGCCAACTTCTGGAGTTCTCCTTCGCTGAAGTCAGATACTTCGACAATCTTGGCGACATCGAAAACAGATCCCATTGCTCCGGTCTGTCGCGGTGTGATGGCGTAGATGAAGACCATCTGCAGCCAGGCATCATTCCTCATCGATCGCAAATCGTTATGGACGATCCGCAAAGCGCTCAAGACGGATGAGCAGCACGGTGTTCCGGAAAGCGATTCGACTCCATCCAGCGTCAACAACATCCGCAGGGATGGCCGGCCAAGTTTCAGTTCTTCGAGGAACGTTTTGAAGGCGGTCGGGGTTCCGTCTCGCTCAAATGCCGTCAGCAGTGATTCATCTCCTTGAGTTTCCGCGATGATCTTCTGTCCCAGGCGGGTCAGGAACTGATGGCCTGTCTGATAGTCTTCTGCGGCGAACTCATGGCGCAGGTCGATGGTTACCGATTCCCAGCCTTCGTTCTGCATTTCTCGACCGATACGGTTGGCAATCAAGCTTTTTCCCATCTGGCTGCCCCCCTTCAGGGCGACCGTGATGCGAAGTTTCTTCAGATGCTTGATCGCTTCGCGATCGACATCGCGTTCGATGATCCATGTCCCATCATGGGCTCGCAGATCCCCTGCCGATGGCTGATGCGGCCAGATGCCGACTTTTTTGAGGCCGTCGAGAAGCGCGGCGATATGAATTCCTTCATTACATTCAAACGCTTCGCCGGTCTCTTTGTTGCGGCTGGTGGCACTGCTGTGATGCAGGCCAATAACTTGCCAGCGACGATTGAAGACAGGTGATCCCGAAGAGCCTGGTAATGTGTTGGCCTGGTATCGAATGCGCCGCGATTCTGTGTCAATAATTTCGACAATCGGCCCCTCGGCGACCTGGCGCGGTCCGGCATCGGGATGTTGAATGATGCTGACAGACTCACTCACTCCCGGAGCGATCTCTTCGAGTCGGATGGCGCCAAATTCCGCGTTAGCATCCCCCTTCAGCTTGACCACAGTCCAGTCGTCACCGTCGTTGACAGGCGATGTATGAAAACCTGCCTCCGGGTTGAATTGGAACTGCTTCATCTCTGCAAACATACCGTCGGCCTGACGTTCGTAGTTGAACTAGGCGACGGCTTCTTTTGCCTTTTCGATGGTTGGCAAAACATGATGGTTTGTCAGAAACCAGTTATCAGGAAGCAGTAAGCCTGTTCCGGGTCCGCTGTCGTGCCAGACGCGAGCAACGCATTTCTTGACGATCGGGCCCCGATCGATGTCGCTCGCCGACGTGAAGTTACCGGCTCCGGCAACTCGTTTTTCGAGTTGACTGTCCTGGCTTTGACCAATCGTCATTTCAAACAGGCCCTGAAGAACTGCAGTTTTTTGGTGTTCAACTCATCCATTCTTGCAAAGTCAAGATCGTACGTCGAGCGAGAAAAGCACGGTTGTGCTTCAGACTTATGCTGTCCGATCCAGTTGACTGGAGACAACTTCTGCGTTGCCGCGTCGCATCAACCGAGATTTGTTCGCGCTCGGAGCAATCTGTGAGCGAGGCTTGACTGGAATCACCCCAGCGCATTGTCATCGGTAAGAACAGTGGTAGATGATCGGGAGGGCGAAGCTCCTGCTGAGCCGATTAGGCAGCTTGGGCGCATCGACTTAGCGGCTCGGCGGGAGCCTCGCCCTCCCGTAACATTGAACCCCCGCTTCAGTTTTGACAGACCAACAGCCATACGTGCCTGTGAAATCGCAACAAAACAGCCATCAAGTAGCGTAATTGCGGCCTTTGCGATCCAAACACGAACAAATTCACAAGACTATACGCAGAAACAGTTTACAACACAGTTTCCCGCAACAGAGAAATTACAGCAATTTTGACAGTGACGGTTGTCAAAAGCACTCCTCGCGATAAAATGTTGCGAAGTTTGTGTTCGACCATCGGGAAAGCAATCGCCATGAAGGTCTCTGTGGAAGAGGGAGACGAGCAGTTTCTTCAGCAGCTTCATCAGGCTGGCGGGGGAACTGTTCAGGAACTGTGCGATGCGGCTGGCGTCACCGCCACCGCGATTCGGCAGCGGTTGACTCGTTTGCAGGGGATGGGCTTGATCGAACGGCAGACGATCCGTTCGGGTCGCGGTCGTCCGCATCACACGTACCGACTGACGGATGCCGGGCGGCAGCAACTGGGCGACAACTACGCCGAGCTTGCCTTACTGCTGTGGGATGAATTGCATCTGATCGACGAGCCGACTGTTCGCGAACGAGTGACGAATCGGATTCGGGAGTCGTTGGTTCGCCGTTACGGTGCCACAGTTCACGGAGTTTCTCTGATTGAGCGCCTGCGGGAGTTGCGAACCAGTCTTTCTGAGCACGGTTTCCGGGTGGAAGTCGATGCTCAGGGCGAGTTTCCGGTGTTGCGAGAGACAAATTGTCCGTACCACGAACTGGCTCAGCGAGATTCGGGGATTTGCGAGTTAGAGCAAAAGGTGTTTGAACAGGTGCTGGGGACTCAACTGAAGCTGGCATCGTGCTGTCGAGACGGCCATGCCTGCTGTGAATTCCACCCTATCCCTGCGAGCTGATTCGGCTTTGCTGGCGATCGGGTACAAGTTTGCTTTCGATTGGGTAACAGAGGCGGTTTGAAAGCACAGTTTCACGTCACTTCTGCGAGATGTGGGTTCGGGATGAGGTGAATTGGTGGTCGGATACTGGTAGAGTTTCAGGTCTGTCGCGATGCCGCGAAAAACCAATTCAGCGAACTGATAGGAACGGATGGAACGAGCATGACCACCTGGATTGAAGGTCGATTCGAAGAAAACGTGATCACGACTTCTCTGGAACAGGCGATGAACTGGGCCAGACAGTCGAGCATTTGGCCGATGACTTTCGGTTTGGCGTGCTGTGCGATCGAGATGATGGCGGCGGGAGCCAGCCGTTACGACATGGACCGATTTGGGGCAGGTGCCTTCCGTGCGACTCCCCGTCAGGCAGACCTGATGATCGTCGCCGGGACTGTGACCTACAAAATGGCGAGCCGAGTGCGGCGCCTGTACGAACAGATGCCTGACCCGAAGTATGTGATTGCCATGGGTGCCTGCACCGTCGGTGGTGGCCCCTACTTCAAGCACGGATACCACGTGGTGAAGGGTGTTGACCTGGTAGTTCCCGTTGATGTTTACGTTCCTGGTTGCCCTCCTCGACCCGAAGCACTGCTCGAAGGGCTGATGCGAATCCAGGACAAGATCAAGGCAAAGAAGATTACTCGTGGCCAGGAAGTTCTGCCGGTTCCGCATCATACGGGACGGGTTGGGCTGCCACAGGCCCTGTCGCTGGCTGAACTGGCTTAATGCCATTCAGCATCAACTGAATCGTGAAAGTGTTGGGGGCTCGCCCCCTCAAGTGAGGCCGAATGTCCAGCTTGTTGAAGATCACTGATCTGCATGTGTCCGTTGACGAGAAACCGATTCTCAAGGGTGTCAGCCTGGAGCTTCGACAGGGCGAAGTTCATGCCTTGATGGGCCCCAATGGATCGGGCAAAAGCACTCTCGCTTACACACTGGTTGGACATCCCAAGTACGAGATCACAGACGGGACCATCGAGATCGATGGCGTGAACGTCAACGAAATGGATCCCTGCGACCGAGCTCGCCGCGGACTGTTCCTGGCGTTTCAGTACCCGGTCACAATTCCCGGCGTCAAGGTTGCCGATTTCCTGCGTCATGCGGTGACAAACATCCGTAACCCCAACCGCAAGGAAGGGGAAGGCCTGATCCCGATGAAAGATTTCCGAAAGGAACTTCGGGAGCGGATGGAAGAACTGGGGATGGATCTTGAATTCGCCCGACGGTACCTGAATGAAGGGTTTTCCGGGGGTGAAAAGAAGCGTATGGAGATCCTGCAACTGGCGATGTTGCAGCCGAAATTCGCGATTCTTGATGAAACCGACAGCGGACTCGACAGCGATGCTGTTCGAGTCGTGAGTGAAGGGTTGAAGAAACTCTCCGGCCCCCAGATGGGCTCGTTGATCATCACTCACCATGAACGCCTGCTGGAATACAACATACCGCAATTCACCCATGTGATGCTGGCTGGTCGCATTGTGGAAACGGGTGATGCGGCACTGGCTCATGAACTGCACAACCAGGGATATGCCGCGATCCGCGAACGACATCCTGTCGAAGCTGAAGAACAGGAACGTCGAGGATCGGCTGGCTTACCTGCTGTGGCAGGTGCCCGTTAAGCAGTGGGTTGATGCCGGCGGTTGTTCTGAGCGGTTCCTGACGGTGTTCGCATCATTGCGACTCACTATGAATAGTCGATGTGAAATTATCGATCCCGCCCGTGGGGAGGAGTGACCTGACGATGAGTACCGACACACCTGTTCTCGAATCTGATATCGGTGTTGGCGACTACCAGTTTGGATTCCACGATCCAACGGACAAGTACGTCTTCCAGAGCCGGAAGGGAATCGATCGCAACATCGTCCAGCAGATTTCCGAAATGAAGGGCGAACCGGCGTGGATGCGAGAATTCCGCCTGGAAGCATTGGACATCTTCTTCCGGAAGCCGATGCCCACATGGGGCGGCGACATGTCGGACCTGAATTTCCAGGACATTTTCTATTACGTCAAAGCGTCAGCCGGTCAGGAGAAGAGCTGGGACGACGTTCCGGAAGATATCCGCAAGACCTACGATCGCCTTGGGATTCCCGAAGCAGAAAAGAAGTACCTGGCGGGCGTTAAAGCTCAGTACGAATCGGAAGTTGTCTACGGCAGTCTGCAGGAGGACCTGACCAAGCAGGGCGTTCTCTTCACCGACACCGATTCCGCTGTTCGCGATTATCCAGATCTGGTTCGTGAATACTTCGGAACGATCATCCCTTCAGCGGACAACAAGTTCGCCGCACTGAATTCGGCCGTCTGGTCCGGTGGTTCGTTCATCTACGTTCCGAAGGGAGTTCACATTGAATTCCCATTGCAGGCGTACTTCCGAATCAACACCCAGAACATGGGGCAATTCGAGCGAACCCTGATCATCGTTGATGAAGGGGCTTCCGTTCACTATGTCGAAGGCTGTACGGCACCAACCTACAGCAGCGACAGCCTGCATTCTGCCGTTGTGGAAATCGTCGTGAAGCGTGGCGGACGATGCCGCTATACGACGATCCAGAACTGGTCGAACAACGTTTATAACCTCGTTACAAAGCGAGCCAAGGCCTATGGTGACTCGTTGATGGAGTGGGTTGACGGCAACCTTGGCTCCAAGTTGACGATGAAGTATCCCGCAATCTACCTGATGGAACCTGGAGCTCGTGGTGAAACGCTCTCGATCGCGTTCGCGGGCAAGGGACAGCATCAGGATGCAGGGGCCAAGATGGTCCACTGTGCACCGCACACCTCCAGTCGAGTGATCTCGAAGAGTATCTCGAAAGACGGTGGTCGAGCCAGTTATCGCGGACTGGTGAAGGCGACGCACGATGCTCATCACTGCAAGAGCAATGTCGTCTGCGACGCATTGATTCTCGACTCGCACAGCCGCAGTGACACCTACCCGTATATCGAAGCCAATCAGGACAACCTGACGATTGAACACGAAGCTTCGGTGTCCAAGATTGCTGAAGAACAACTGCTGTACCTGATGAGCCGCGGGATGACCGAGGCCGAAGCTTCGGCCATGATCGTCACCGGGTTCATCGAACCGCTGGTCAAAGAGTTGCCCATGGAATATGCGGTTGAAATGAACCGCCTGATTGAACTGCAGATGGAAGGCAGCGTTGGCTGACGCCCCAACGTGTTGATATCCGCCGGAACCCGACCCATCGGAATAATCGGGTGCCACGGTCATGGCGTCTTCGACATGACCGTGCTTTGGAACGAGCCCGCAAGATGCTTTTGCGCATTTGCACGGCCACATCGAAGACGCCATGACCGTGACACTTGATGCACTTCAATGACCGAGGTCGCTTCAGGAACACGTTGAGACTTGCACTCGCTTTCTGTTGAATGAATCAAAATGTCCGCAACAATTTCTACTCCCCTGCCCCAGACTGCGTTTGATGCGGCAGCCTTTGAACGATTCCTGTCAGGCCGGACTGAACCTGCGTGGGTGGTCGATCTGCGCCGAGGGGCATTCGAGGCCTTCCGTGAATCTTTGAATCAGGAACTTGATCCGGAAGAGTGGAAGCGCGTCGACATTCGGGCATTCCGTCCCGAGAAGTTTACGATTCAGGGAGGCAAGAACACCCCTGCCCTGGAAACCTTGCTGGCTGATCGTGCGGAATTTGCTGGCGTTGTTTCGCATCTGGACGGAACCTGCACTCGCACAACTCTCGATCCCAAGTGGAGCCAGCAGGGAGTGCTGTTTGGAAACCTTGCCGATCTGATCCAGACGCACGGTGACGTTCTTCGCCCTCATTTGATGACTCGAGCCGTTAAGCCTGACGCCGACCGGTTTGCTGCCTGGCACGGGGCATTCTGGACAGGAGGAACCGTTCTGTATGTTCCCCGCAATGTCCAGGTGACGGAACCGCTGTACAGCCTGATCGGGCTGGGAGACGAGGCCGCTGCCGACTTCAGCCATACCCTGGTGATTCTCGAAGAAGGAGCCAGCGCGACGCTGCTCGAAGAGACCACCTCCGCATCGCTCACGGCAACTGGTATGCACGTGGGAGCTGTGGAACTGCTGCTGGCTGACCGTGCGAACCTGCGGTATGTGCAGCTTCAGAACTGGAACGACAAAGTCTGGCACTTCGCACATCAGGCCGGGCGAGTCGAATCGGGGGCCTCGCTTCAGTGGACTGTTGGCGGGTTGGGATCTCGACTGGCACACATTCACCAGGACGTTTATCTCGATGGTCGTGGTGCAGCCGCAGAAGTGAATGGAGTGACATTCGCGACCGACCGTCAGTTGATTTCCTATTACACGCAGCAGACTCACAACGCCCCGAATACTCGCAGCGACCTGCTTTACAAAGACGTCGTCCGCGACAAGGCTCGCTGCATCTGGCGAGGGATGATCAAGGTCGCGAAGGATGCCCAGAAGACTGACGGTTATCAGCGTAACGACGGCTTGATCATGAGTGACACTTGTCGAGTCGATGCGATTCCTGGACTGGAAATCGAAGCAGACGATGTGCGGTGTACACATGGCGCGACCTGTGGTCGCGTTGACGAAGAGCAATTGTTTTACTGCATGTGCCGCGGGATGACTCGATCGGAAGCCATGCACATGATCGTCGAAGGTTTCTTCCAGCGGGTCTATGACCGGATCCCTGTCGAAATCGTTCGAGAAACGCTCGGCCAGGCTGTCGAACGAAAGCTCGGTATTTTCGGTTGATTGGCGAATCAGTTTGGTTTCGCTCAGGTCTGTTTTGACGAGCGAGTTCGAATCGGATTGAGGGGACTCCCCTAATAAAGAACGGATCAGATTGAACATGTCGGACTTCGAACGAGTCGCAGCAGTCAGCGATATTCCACCGGGCGGCCGGTTGTCGATTCTTGTCGACGATATCCCTGCCCTGCTGGTCCGGATCGGAGATACATTTTTCGCGATTGAAGATGTTTGCTCCCACGACGGCCAGCCTCTTACGGGCGGTGCTGTCAGCGACTGTTCGATTGCCTGCCCGCGCCACGGGGCACGATTTGATTTGCGTACGGGTAAGCCGCTCTGCATGCCTGCGACAGAACCGATCGCCACGTTCGATATCGAAGTACGCGACGGAGCGGTCTTTGCCAAACCTCGCTCCTGACGAAGGACTCAACTGCGACGTGTGAATCACATCTCTGCAGGAATAACCCGTAACTCAATCGATTGTGAGAGACAATAATGACAGACGAAGCCGTCCCCGCTCCCGTAGCACAACAAACGGGCTGTTGCTCGGACCATCATCATCACCATCATGATGCCTCATCTAGTCTGCTGCCCGTCACGAGCGGATTGCCGATCGCGAATGAGTGTTGTTCAACCGCGGGGGGATGTTCGACAGAAGCAGCCGCTGTAGATGACGGCCCCCCACCAGACGATGCCACGTTGATCGACGCTCTACGCGAAGTGATTGACCCCGAACTGATGATCAACATTGTTGATCTGGGGTTGGTCTATTCCATCAATCTGACAGATCGCAAGGCATTTGTGGAAATGACGCTGACCAGCCCTGCCTGTCCGGCTGGTCCGCAGATTATCATGCAGTCGAAGCTGGCACTGGAAAAGGTCAAAGGGATCGACGTTGCCGAGATCAAGCTGGTGATGTCCCCGCCATGGACTCCCGCACGCATGACAGACGAAGCCCGCGACCAGTTAGGGATTTTCTAACCAGAGCAATTTCCATTCGTTCCATTTTCGCCGAACTTAGCAGGAGAATTCGATGAAAGCACAAACAGGCTCACTTCGTCGACGTGGATTCACGCTGGTGGAACTTGTGGCGGTCTTTGCCATCATTGCTCTCAGCCTGGCGGTGATTTCTCCAGCGGTTCTTCAGGCAAGGAAGGTTGCCAGGAAGGTTCAGTGCAAGAATAATCTGAAGCAGTTCGGCTTGGCGCTGCACTACTACAACGACACCTATAATTCGTTTCCGCCCGGATACATCGTCGCCACGAAGCAATCCGAAGTTGGTGCGGCAATCGAATTGAGCTGGAATGCAGGGTACGGATGGCAGGGTGGCATACTCCCTTATATCGATCAAGCGCCGCTCTTTAATCAACTGAATTTCAAAAATGGCCTACCCACCGCCCCGGAAAAACTCTACTCGAAGCAGGTTCCGACCTTTCGCTGCCCTGAAGATACAGGAACGCCGCTTGTGGCAAAGGTGAAGGTTCTTGGTCCGCTTCCCGAAGATCGGAAGACAGCAATTGTTGAAAAAGCGTTCGCTCGATCGAACTACGCGGGCGTTTCCGGGTGGGATAATGACTGGCACTTGGGAATCACTGCCAAAGATGGAAATCCCAATGGTGCTGCCGACGCGACGGGATCAAACTGGACGAAGCCAGAATCAGGTTACGACTTCCGGGATGGAATCGCAGTCCATGTCGGTTCCCCCAAGACACCTGGCAAGAAGCCCGTCCCCAACGCTCGCGATTTTCATGGGACGTTTGGAGAGAACAGTCATCGAAAGTTTGGTCAGATGACAGATGGCTTGTCCAACGTTGTGGTTGTGGGGGAACGAGCGACTCCCACAAAAAGCGAATCCGAAACGGACGTCGGCAACATCATCTGGGCAGGTGTGCCAGATCGTTCGACGCGCGTCGGGCAATCACTTTCGCTGGGTACCGCTTACGTGCCGCTCAACCATGAATTGAAGGAGGAATCCGTCCCTAATACGACCGGATTCAACAGTAAGCACGGAGATGGAGCACACATGCTGTTTGGCGACGGAGTTGTTCGCTATCTCAGCGAAAAAGTGGACCTGGGATTGCTGCGGAAGCTCTCGATCGTCGACGATGCGATCAAGGTGGAAATCCCTCAGTAAGGGCCTGTCTCACCGTCGAGTGAAGAGCGAAGGGGAGGCCTGCGGTCGATCCTATCGGCGGGGCCAGAAAACCCGCGCCGAACAAGTTCCACGCTACAATTTCCTAAGCGGCTCAGCAGGAGCTTCGCCGCTTCGCCCTCCCGATCATCACTCCGGGTCTTGCCGTTGAGAATGCACTGGCGCATTCAGTTTAAGCGGGCGGCGACACGGACGTGCGACATGCACTAACTCCAGTAATTTTCGCCGTGCCAGTTCATTGGGGGCTGAGTCTGAACTTCGACGTCGCCATTCACCTGCATCTGGCAAGCCAGCCGCAGATTCGTTTCATTTCCCAGACGGGCGAAGAACGTCAACGGGTTGGAAATCATCGAAACCTTCTCGAACGCACTCTGCTTCGAGCAGTTTTCCAGGCCTTTTTTCACCATCACGCGGCAACTGGTGCAAAGCCCGAATCCCATGCAGTTGACCATGTTATGCGGGAAAGGATAGAGCTGCACGCCCGCCTTCATCGCTTCCTTACGCAGGTTGGAACCTGCAGGGACTTCTACCGTTTTCTTTTCATTGACGAATGTAATGGTCGGCATTTCGACGCGATTCCTAAGTCGGATTCCAAAACTGCCAGCGGCTGTGCCAGATCATAAAGTCGACTGCCGGTTTCCTGCAAGTCGCACCGATCCCCGCATGATGCCAAACAAGGGCTAAAATGCGACGGTAGAAGCCGGAATCCTGCGGATTTCTCGAATCTGAAAAGAATGACTTCCGAAATTCGCCCCGCCGTTGCCGGGTTGGGGCCGGAAAAAGGAAGGTTCGCGCTCGAAGCGAGCTGGTCCCCCTACCAAATTCGTCATGATGCATGGCACGGCCGTTGCGAAGCGGGGTGAGGCTACCGCCGAACCGTCTTCGAATCGGGAAGCGTAATACTCAATCGCGGCTCGGCGGGAGCCTCGCCGCCTCGCCCTCCCGTTTTGTTTGTAAAACAGCAGATCGGCCACAGACATCACCGAAATCTACCAGAGTTTCTCCCCTACGTACGAACCACCGAGGTGCAGGGAAACTACGTTGAAAAAGCGATTGCCCTGGTGAGCCGGCAGCGAGGCGATTGTGAAATCAGATGTCATCGGGTTCAATACTCGCAACTTACGTTTGCCGTCCCGCGGGCGTCATACGGTAGCGTCTCACCCATGTTCCGACGCGACGGACGTGTGACCCGCACCAATAGAAAGACAAATCGACTATGGAAATCAGCCAGTTGACCGCTCCCCTCGTTGAAATCGCCGCCGATTGGCTGGTGGTACCTGTGACCGATCCGGTCGAGATCACAGGCAAGCTGGCGGTTCTGGATACAGCTCTGGCAGGTTCACTCACTCGCTTGAAGGACCTGGGGGATCTTACTGGCAAGTTTGCTTCGACGGTTCCCCTTCGAGGTGTTTCGGGCTTGAAGGCCGCTCGCGTGCTGCTCGTGGGGCTTGGCAAAGTCGAAGACCTGACTTCAGGGCGACTGGACCGGGCGTTGACAACTGCCACTCGATCGATTTCCGATAAGAAAGACGTGAAAGTCGCGTTTGCTGTTCCAGACGCGGCTCTCGGATCTGTCAGTTCAGCGCAGATTGCCACTGCGGCGACTGCAGCAGCACTGACGGGTTCTGTTGGACAGGATTTGTATCGCACAGAAAAAGGTCGATTCCCGTTCGCCTCGTTCCAACTGATCTGTACCAGTGAAAACCGAGCCGATGTTGCGACGGCCGTCAGTCGCGGACGAATCGTCGGGGAAGCAGTCAATCTGGCTCGCGACCTTGTAAATCGTCCTCCACAGGAAATCACTCCGGTTGGCTTTGCAACGCGAGCCGCCACGGTTGCCGCCGAGTGTGGCCTGAAGTGCGAAATCTTCGATCAGCCACGCCTGGAAAAGGAACGGATGAAATCGATGCTGGCCGTTTCCCAGGGAAGTGTCGAGCCGCCCCGGATGGTGATTCTTGAGCATTGCGGCGGCGATCCAGGTGCCCCCAAGCTGGCACTTGTTGGAAAGGGTGTTACATTCGACAGCGGTGGACTGTCACTCAAGCCGACGGATGGCATGTTGACCATGAAATGTGACATGGCCGGGGCCGCAACAGTTCTGGGGGCAATGACGGCAATTGCCAAGCTAAAGCTCCCCGTAAACGTTGTGGGCTACATGGGCCTCGTCGAGAATATGCCGAGTGGTTCTGCGTTCAAGCTGGGGGACATTCTGACCGCACGGAATGGCGTGACGATCGAAGTACTCAACACCGATGCGGAAGGACGGCTGGTGCTGGCCGATGTTCTCAGCTACGCAGTCGATGCCGGTGCGTCTCGCATCATCGACCTCGCGACACTGACGGGTGCCTGCGTGGTGGCTCTGGGTGAGGACGTCGCTGGAGCATTTTCCAATGATCAGTCATGGTGCGATGCCGTGCTGAGTGCTGCCAAAGGTTGTGGCGAAGACGCCTGGCAACTTCCGATGTGGGATCTCTACGATGATTTGATTAAGGGTGATGTTGGCGACATCAAGAACACGGGAGGTCGCTGGGGTGGTGCCATCACGGCGGCTAAGTTCCTGCAGCGATTTGTCAGTGGCAAGCCATGGGTTCACCTGGACATCGCAGGTCCTGCGTTTGCCTCGTCAAATAAACCTCATCGCGAAGGGGGCGGAACAGGCTGCTTCGTCCGAACATTGCTGGCTGTCGCCGAAGGGCTGAAGCCGTAATCGTTCGAACTTGTGAGAATTCGCAGAGGACTCAGCGAAGGAAGATCATGTGTCAATTCCATTATCGACTGCTTCTCGCTTTGCTTTCATTGACAAGTCTGGTTCAGGCCGGTGAATTCAACCAGGTCTTGAACATTGGGGACGCCGCCCCTGCCTGGACAGACTTGCCGGGAACTGATGGCAAGAAACATTCGCTCGCAGATCACAAAAACAAGGATATTGTCGTTCTGATCTTTACCTGTGCATCGTGTCCGACCGCTGTTGATTACGAAGATCGCATCAACGAACTTTCGAAGCGATTTGGCGGCGAGAAAGGGAAGGTCGCAGTCGTCGCAGTCTGCGTGAACCGCGTCAAAGGTGACACTCTGGATGACCTGACGGAGCGAGCGAAGAATCGCGAGTTTTCATTCGAATATCTGTACGACGAATCGCAAAAGATCGCTCGTGATTACGGGGCGATTTTTACACCTGAATTTTACGTGCTGAATCGCGATCGCAAGGTGGTCTACATGGGGGCACTCGACGATTTCACCGATGCATCCAAGGTCCAGAAGAAGTTCGTAGAAGAGGCAATCGCGGCGGCAACAAAAGGTGAGTTGCCTGCCGTCCAGGAAACGATCGCACGCGGCTGTCGAGTTCGATACGCTCGCGAACGAAAGTAAGCACATTCCGTCAATTGACGTCCGCGCGTTTTGGTGACGAACAGGTTGGTTGGCAACTACAGGTTCACCGCAAAACAACGTTCGAACGGTTCATTTTAATCCCTACTGCTTGAGATTCCCTGCATGTCGTTTCCTGATCAGATTCCATATCGGCGCTGGTTTCCCTGGTTGAGTCTCTTTCAGGCCATCGAGATTTCGCTTTCGATGCGTCATCTGCTGGTTGCGACCGGAGTGATCGCTGTGTTTTCGCTCAGTCACTGGTTGATTGATCGAGTCGCCCCTGATTCACGCCCATCGTTCCAATTGAAAATCCAGATAGGCGGCCAGGCACTTCCTCAAGCAGCCTCGATCCTTCCCCTTGAATCAATGGTCGGGATCGCCCTTCCCTGGCAGGAAGTGCTGCATTCTGTGGAACGTGTCGTTGGTCCATTCAGTTCATCGGCTTCTGGCGTCCAATTAGAGATCTCCCAAAAGAGATCCATCCTGATCGAGATCGGTGCGCTGATCTGGAAAGTGGCAGTCTGGACGCTCTTTGGCTTGATCCTCTGTCGCCTCTCCGCGCGCCGGTTTGCCAAGCGTGAAAATGGATCGTTCCGCAAGTGTGTTCAGTTCGGTGTGACGCGCTGGAGTCGGGGATTGATCGCCCCGTTGATCCCGACTGCCGCTGCAACGTTAATACTCGGCGGAATGGTGACGATGACCGGTCTTGCGTGGGCCGTCCCCGTGTTCAACTCATTCGTGATGACAGTGTTTTCCCCGCTTCTTCTGGTGGCAGGAATCGTCGCAGGCTTTCTGATTGTTGCCACATTGTTAGGCTGGCCGTTGATGGTGGCAGCGATTGCGTACGATGACTGCGACGGCTTCGGCGGGCTCAGTCGGTCCTACAGCCAATGGACGGGGCGACCGTGGTACTTCGCCTGGTGCTGGGCCGTCGTTGCGGTGGCTGGCGTGGTTGCCCTGACGCTGTCGCGCTGGCTGGCAGTATGGGCTTTTTATCTCTGCTCAGAAACCATCAAGTCTGGAATGGGAAACACCGCGGCGGCCACGATTGGACTGCAGAACATTCAGTTTCTGATTCAATTGCTGTTGCAGGCTTATGCGATCAGTTTCTTCTGGACTGGAGCCACGATCGTGTACGCGTTGTTACGGCAGAGCGTCGACTGGATGCCCTGTGATACCATCGCTCCAGACGATGACGAACAGCCAGTACGTGATCCACTGCCGGTCGTCGGAATCCCGGCGATGGAGCCACCTGCATCAACGACGTAGTGAATTGTCAAAGAAAAAACGAGGGTTGATCGGGAGGTCGAAGCCTGCTGAGCGACTTAGGGAGTTGACGCACATCGACTTCGCGGCTCGGCAGGAGCCTCGCCCTCCCGTTTCGCATGGTTGTGATGTTCCTCAGGAACCCAGAATTTCGCCTACTCGTCGGAAGGTTGTGCGGATGGCTTTTCTGGCGGTCTCGGTCGGATCTTGCCTGACTGCACATCTTTCACCACCTCGGCCAGGATGGCTGCATTGCCTGTCTTCATGACGTGGTCGACACGAGATTCCGGCGTCCCCAGCCGGATCATGATCTCGCGGGCAGATTCCCAGAGCTTGGGCTTCTTCTTTTCGCTGGCCAGATACAGCTCCGCCACCAGTTCGCTCAACCGCTGCTCATCCATCTGAGGGCGATTGTCGTAGTAGCGCTGAATAACCTTCTTCTGGTAACTGGAGAACTCACGGTCGGCCATGCACGGGATTCCATTGTACGAGCATTTTTGAAATTGATGCGACGTCCAGAGAACCATCTCTCCCCGACGGTCGCTGGCGGATCTTATACGAACGAGCAGGCCTCATGCAAAGAGACTGCTCAAAGTCTGATCCTCGCGCGAACAGCAAGAACGACGTCTGAAACTGATCGCGGGACAGGAACTCGGAAAAATCGTTCCCAATTTTTAACAATTCCGCCCTTGACCGAAGCAACACGAGTTGTGAAGATTTGATGAAGGATCTGCGAATTTTCGCAACCTCACATCTCTTCGCATCTTTCCGGATCTGTGGGAGTCCTGTCATGACCGTTGACAACTGGAAGCTTTGGCTCATTCCATTCGCAGCCTGGGTCGTGGTCATGGCGTGGTACAGCGGCTATCAGTCCGGGTACGTTGAAGGGCACCAGACGGCATGGGAAATGTCCCGCCCCAATGTTTCAATGGTTGACGGGCGGCTGGGAATGCAGCTTAAGTCACACCCTCTGGAAAATCAATTTGCTCGCAAGTAGCTGACACGGCAAAGAATTGCGGCCGGAATCAGGAGCGAATCACTTGCTCTGAAAACGGCGGGAAGCGCAGTGAGGATCCGTTCTTGATGATTGATGACGACCGATGTGGAGGGTCGCAGTACGGGCAGACCTCGCTGTAGATGATCTTGGTGCACTTCGGGCATTCATGCACCCCATACACCGGGACATCCGAGGTGACTCGTTTGTAAATCAGGAACGAGAACACAAATACGGTGAATCCACCCACGATCAACGTTGGAACAAACCGTTGCGATGCAAACAGCATGAACATCGTCACAACGATCGCCAGACAGCACATCGTGTAGAGAAGCACGTCGATGATTCTTGCCCGGCTGAATCGAGCCGCCGCCATTTCATCGTTGACCCGGCGTCCCAGGATATTCCGCATCACATCGATCTTGCGATCTTCGATCAGCGTGGCAGCTTCGTGAGCCCCCACGGCCATTAGCAGTCGCTGAGCACTATCCAGCACGCGATAGCTGTCGTCGTCGCTGAATAAATCCTGATGAGCCCAGCGGTTACGATATTCGCGGAGTTCACTGACCAGACTGCGTTCGGCCATGCCCAGCTTGTAGCGGAAGACCTGGTTCCACTGGTCCCACATCACACTCAGAACAGCATAGGCATCCCACTTGCCATTCTGCAGAGCAATGGAAGACTGACCGCGGAAAGTTGCACGGGCTGTTTCTTCCCAGGCATCTCCGTAGACTTCACGAAGCTCGGCCTCAAAGAACGGGAAGAGTCCGCTCGTAAGCGTCTCCAGAGCTATCCCGATTCTTTGCTGTTCACTGCGCACAACGAACCTCTCGATGACCTCCAAGGCCTTCGCATAAACTTCATCAATGCCTCCAATTGTATTGTGGGGGACTGCGGCGAATACACAGGATAAGTCGAGCGTTTCGGAAGATTTTGCGGGCCAGGCATTGAACGGTCGTCACAATCGGAAAAATCGGAACAATTGCTATTTCCTAGCTGAGGAGTTCCTTAACCACTTCCCCATGAATGTCGGTCAAACGGAAATCTCGACCTGCGTATCTGTAAGTCAATTTCTCGTGGTCAAAGCCCAGCAGGTGAAGCATCGTGGCGTGAAGATCGTGGACTCCCACCGGCTTTTCCACCGCTTTAAATCCAAATTCGTCCGTCGCTCCGTGAACGTACCCCCCCTTCACTCCTCCTCCAGCCAGCCAGCACGTGAAACCGTGGTGGTTATGGTCACGTCCGTTGATCTTTCCAGCATTGGCCCCCGGTGTCGGCAGTTCGACGACCGGCGTCCGGCCGAACTCGCCTCCCCATAGCACAAGGGTTTCGTCAAGAAGGCCTCGTTCCTTCAAATCCGTCAGCAGGGCACCAATCGCACGGTCGCATTCGCCGGCAAGCCGACGGTGATTCACTTCGAGATCGTCATGATTGTCCCACGGCTGCCCTTCGCCATGCCACAACTGGACGAACCGAACGCCTCGTTCGATCAACCGCCGAGCGATCAGAAGTTGCCGCGACTGGACGCTGTTCCCGTAGGCCTCAAGCACATGCTTGGGTTCCTGCTCGATATTGAATGCATCCGTCGCTTCCATCTGCATCTTGTACGCCAGTTCGAACGAATGAATTCGCGTCTCCAGGGCGGCATCGCTACTGCGCTGGTCGGCATGGCGACGGTTTAACTCCTGAAGCAGATTCAACTGACGCCGTTGTTCTCCGCTGCCAATCTGATCGTTGCGGATGTTTTCGATCAGCTTTTCGATCTGCTTGTGGCGCGTGTCGATGTACGTCCCCTGATAGACTCCGGGAAGAAACGACGATCGCCAGTTTTGAGCCCCGGTGATGGGCAAACCATTCGGGCACATCGCAATAAACCCGGGCAGATTCTGGTTCTCGGTCCCCATCCCGTACGTGACCCACGAACCGAAACTGGGGCGAGGCAATCGTCCGTCGCCGCAATTCATCAGCATCAGCGATGGCTCATGGTTGGGGACTTCAGCTCGCATGGAACGGATGACACAGATATCGTCGATGTGCCTGGCGGTGTGCTGAAACAACTCGCTGACTTCGATCCCGCTTTCGCCATACTTTGCGAACTTGAATGGGGATGCCAATGCGGCACCGGTCTTTCGTTCCGTCGGAAGATTGGTCGTGGGCAGAGCCTGTCCGTTGTATTTCGTCAGCGAAGGTTTCGGGTCAAATGTGTCGACATGCGAAGGGCCGCCATTCAAAAAGATATGAATGACATGCTTCGCCTTCGCCGCAAATTGTGCGGGACGAGGTGTCATCGGCGAAAGATCGCCGGGGGCCGCGTGGATCTGGCTCCCCTGCCCCAGCAAACTGGCCAGTCCCAGGCTTCCCAGTCCCGTCCCTGCCCGATTCAGAAACTCACGTCGGGTGGATGGGAGCGACAAATGCTGACGAAGTTCACGTGTCGTTGGAATACTCATTATTTTCTCCGTCGCTTCGCTGGACGTAAGGCGTTCGGGCCGGCAATCAATCCGCAAACCAGAACTCATTGGTCAAAAGGAGCGCCTGGGCCAGGCGATCCCATGGTGATTGTTTTTCGGTCGGTGTCGTTAATGCTTCTCGCAGGTATCGCAGGCCGATTTCTCGTTCTTCTGACGACGGTTCCCGAGCAAAAACCTTTCGATAGATCGCAGCCAGTCGTCCGGCGTCGTCGGTCGCACTTCGCTGGCCCTCGGCCGAAATCCGACGTGCCTGCTCGATGACAAACGGCGAATTCATGGCAAACAACGCCTGTTGAGGAACAGTCGTACTGGGGCGGTCCGGTGCACTGGCGTCAACGTCTGCGAAATCAAAGGCACGGAAGACACCGGGCAGGTCATTTCGATTGACCATCGCGTAAATCGTCCGACGCGTATTCTTCGAATTCATCACGTCATCGAACGGGCGCCCACCCAGTGAAAAATCCAGGCGATCCGAGACGGCAAGGATCGAGTCTCGCATCTCTTCAAAATCGATCCTCAATCGCGGCATCCGCCACAAGAGTCGATTTTCCGGATCGATCGCACGGGCTTGAGCATTCTCTTTCGACGACTGCCGATAGACCGCTGACGACAGAACCAGTCGATGCATCCGCTTTAAACTCCATGAGCCATCCATCAACTGACTGGAGAGCCAGTCGAGGAGTTCCGGGTTTGAAGGCGGCAATCCGCGTGTTCCAAAATCGCTGGGGGTCGGGACCAGTCCCGTACCGAAGTGATGTTGCCAGATCCGGTTCGTGATCACGCGCGACGTCAACGGATTTTTTCGATCGACAATTGACTGAGCCAGTTCCAGCCGACCGCTCCCCTTGGAATACGGCTTTCGGTCGGGTCCCGCCACAACCTGCAGGAATTGGCGAGGGACCTGTTTGCCGGGACGACCGGGATTACCTCGGATGAGAACGGGCGAGTTCTGAGGCGATCCGTCGCGCATGACCATTGCTCGCGGCGGAGCTCCAGGTGATGTCACTTTCAGATTATCAACTTTCCGCTTGAGTTCCGTGACCTTATCGCGAACGTCGCGACCAACGAGTCGTCGTGCCTCGTCCATTGCGACGACAGCCGGAGATCCCTCGCCGTAAAGCACGAGGCGCAATTCCTCAGCCGCAGCATCCGGAAGTGACTTGGCGTCGGGAGTCTGTTTGCGGAGAGCATCCCATTGGCCGACCACCTGATTGAAAGTGTCTCCATACAAGCGGGCCAGTTCGGGAAGTGATTTGGGGGGCATTCCCATGATCGAGTTGCGGATCAATAGATTGATCTTGTCGGCGTCCGTTTTCCCTTCGTCGGACTTCCAGCGGTCGATAAGCTTCGTGACGTGAGCTGGGAAATCGTCAGGAAGCACCTTGCTCAACTGATGCCAGGGAGCAAAGACCCGGTGCTCCTCTTTGGCTGTGCGTTCGAGATACCCTTTCCAGCGGTCAACAAGCTGCCGCCGCGGTTCGTTTTTCCCTGCAAACACAGCAGGCAGTTTCAGCCAGTTCTGGTTGTCTCGCGCAATCACCAGCAGGCAGTCCCCCGATCGCGACCGAAGCTCATCCATCACCTTGGCCAGACTCTCTGCTTCGTAATCCGTGACCGCTTTCTCGCGAATGGCCAATTCCTTTTGAAACTCAGCATAGGCTGCAGCTTCCTTGGGCGAGCCAATAATCGGCAATTCCTCAGGTTCGGTCGAGGATGCAAAGATCCCGAACAGCGAGTAATAATCCTCTGTTGGAACGGGGTCGAATTTATGATCGTGACAACGGGCACATCCCACGGTCAGGCCGAGAAGACCTCGCGAGACAACGTCGATCCGATCGTCGATGATGTCATGGTTATTGTTCAAATAGCGTCGCCCGACCGTCAAAAAACCCATGGCTGCCAATCGCGGATCGTTGGCTTCGACAACGGAGTCGGCAGCGAGTTGTTCGATGACAAACTCGTCAAACGGCTTATCGACGTTGAACGCATCGACCACGTAATCGCGATACGTGTACGAGTAGGGATAGCGAGGCTCTGCCGTGAAAACATACCCTTTGCTGTCAGCATAGCGAGCAACGTCCAGCCAGTGCCGAGCCCAGCGTTGTCCATAGAGTGGTGACGCAAGCAGTCGGTCCAGCAGCTTTTCGGTGGCGTCGGGCGAGGCATCGGATTCGTATTCGCGAACATCTTCAATCGTGGGGGGAATTCCCCACAGGTCGAGCGTCACGCGCCGGATGAAGGTGTAACGATCTGCGGGTTCAGACAGTTTCAAGCCCTTTGCTCCCAGTGCCGACTGGATAAACGCATCAACTGGAGTCCGTCCGTCAGAATGTGCGGCGGGAAGAGCGGGCCGCTTGATTGGCTGAAACGCCCAGTGTATTTTCGCGGCATCTTCGAGACTCGCGTTTCCAACGGGATCTTCAGGCCAAGGAGCCCCCAGTTCGACCCACTTCCGAATCAACGCAATCTGTTCGGCGGGGAGTTTCCCCTTGGGGGGCATCTGAGTCTCATTCGGAAGATAACCCAGAACCTGCATCAGGCGGCTGCCGTCTACATTCCCGGCAATGATCAGGGGACCAGAATCGGTTCCCTTGAGGAATCCTCGACGGGAATCCAACCGCAATCCCGCCTCCTGCTTCTTCGAGCCGTGGCATTCCTGGCAGTGCTGAACCAGCAGCGGCCGCACCTGCTTTTCAAAGAATTCCAGATGTTCAGCAGGAACAGGTTCTGCGGCCCTGAGAATTCCACCCAGAACCGCCAGTGTGCCAATACAGAAAACGATCAAAGTCTGCGGCGAGTCAAATCTGCGACGTCGTGGAGGCAACATCCGGCGACCTTTTTATGGCAGGAGCGTTTGGCGGGAGTACAGGCTGGGTCAGTCTTGTCAATTAAGTCCATTGTTGCATCCTCATCACCCGAAAGCAATTGCGATCAAACGAGTGACACGGATATCAGTGTTCGCTGATTCTTCGAATGAATTTACTGACAAGGGCACGCATCTGATGACCACTTCAATGTCATCGACGGAATTCACTTCCAGCAATCTGGACTTCCCGGCGAAACGGAAATCCCGATCATCGAGATTGAGGGGGCCAGACGTCGCATTGGTCACTTGGATGTGCTTTGGGTAGCCCCGGTTGTCCGTCTTCGGGCTACCGGGGTGGCGAAGCCAAAAGAAGCTTGCATCATCGCCCCTCTGGATCGGTACTCCGAACGATCGAAGCGCCGGCTTGGTTCGTGCGAAACGTACTTCCGTTGTCGCAACGTCTCATCGCTTTACGACCCAGGGTACACCGATGACGCCCTACCTGTGCCACACTGCGAAATGTCTGGCCTGGATCTTTCGTGACTGGATCTACTCGCGGGGTATCCCAGACGTGGCTTTGCACGTCTGGGTTGCGAAGCAACAAGAGGCTTGACTGGAAACGAATTGATTCCGGAAAATCTCTACCACGAGTAGAGTCGCTTTGCCAAAAGCGATTTCGCAAGGCTAGGCATTATGGATCGATAGCATCTCGCTCGCGGGCGACGCGAGACCATGTGAAATGTCTGGCATGGATCTTTCGTGGCTGAATCTACTGGCGGGGTGCCCCAGACGTGGCTTTGTACTTCTGGGTTGCGCAGCAACAAGAGGTTTGACTGGAAACGAATTGATTCCGGAAAATCCCCAGCATGAGTAAACCTCGGCGAGTCGATGATGCCTCATACGTGCACTTCATCACGTTTTCATGCTATCACCGTCGACGGCTACTTGATCACGATCAGCCCAAGCGAATCCTGCTCGGCATCCTGACTGACGAGTTGGCCAAGTTCGATGCCCGCTGCGTTGGATTTGTCATCATGCCGGATCATGTTCATGCTTTGATCTGGTTCCCGAAGATGGGCCAACTGAGCCGGTTCATCCAACAGTGGAAAGGGCGAAGCTCAAAGGGGATCAAGGAGTTCTTGTATCGATCATTGCCGGAGTACGCAGCACAATTTCCGAAGACCGATCCAATCTGGCAGGTGCGATTCTATTCGTTCGAGATTTACTCGACCCCGCTAAGATCGACGAGAAACTGAACTACATGCATTTGAACCCCGTGCGAGCGGGATTGGTGGAGCACCCGACGGAATGGCGATGGGGTTCCGCCCGATGGTATATTGAGGGCAGAACAGTCGGGATTTCGATTCAATGGGTGGACTGATCCGACCCACAGCACGTGCGCACCTATCTATTGCCGGGGTATCCCAGACGTGGCTTTGCACGTCTGAGTTTTGCTATACATGAACGTTAAGTAAGATAGTGGCCCATCAGCATGACCCATGTGTGGAATGTTAAGCGGTATCCTGGGCGGGAGAGTGAAAAATGCGCAGTGGGCACCAATGTTGCATGGCTTACTTTATTTTGGCTTCGCTGTTCACTGCAGTTGGCAGTGCAGGTGTTGAGCCCGCCGTGCAAATTGAACTGGAGCGCAAGTGCGTCGAGCAACGGAAGCGAATAACCTCTGGACATGTGGATTTCGACATCAGGACGGCGGTGCACGATGCAAAAACACGTGAATTGCTAGATGTGAATAAATCGGGTCTGAATCATGAATTTGACTATCTGTGGGACGGTGATAAGCGCCGCTTGGATGAAAGGAGTCGTGGCACGGCTGTTAGTCCAGATGGAAGAATAATTCTTCCTGCCAACGGGATGATCGAACATCGAATCATTCTCACGCCCGAAGAATTCGCATACCGGAACGCAACCTCATTCGTTGATGAGGCGCCAATCGCTGCCCAGACCGGGCCTCGAAGTCGGGGTAAACAATTCGAGTCAAAGTTTTTCGACATCCGTATTCTGGGAATGATACCGCTGTCCTTTGGGCTTCTGCACCACCATGGGTTCGAGGACTTCTACGAGTATGCTGATCGCTACGACTGTGAGCTTGAACAGGCGACCCTCGATGGCCGCGAAGTCATACGTTCAATTTATCGCCGCAAGAAGGATGAAAAGCTTGTGACGCTGTGGATCTGTCCAGAACTCGATCATTCCGTCGTACAGGCGGAGTTCACCACGGCAATTTCGTCACCAGAGGTCCGAACGCATCGGATTCACTCGCGGTTCGAAAAGAGAGATTCCGATTTCTGGTTTCCAGTTGAGTGTGAATTTACATTTCATCGTAACGGAACTTTGGCGGGGCATGAACTGTGTAAAGTTTCAAAAGCTGAATTCAACATCGCTGTTGATCCTGTTTCATTCACGTTGGCTGGGCTGGAGTTACCTGCTGGTAGTTTCGTTGTCGAACTGACAAACAGCAAAAAAGAAGCTGAACCAACACCAACGGAAAATCAGCCCAATCCTCCAGTGGCGAATACGAAAGTCTGGGACGGAAAAGGGTTCATCCGAAGTTTTGGGGGGAAGAGTTAAGTCGTTGTTGTCATCCAGTCAAGGAGAATTTGGCGTGGTGTAGT
>CAXBSB010000117.1:0-24766 GCA_963977965.1 uncultured Schlesneria sp. | reverse complement strand
TAGAGATCCCGGAAACAATGACCACAAGGAGCGTAACGCGTGTCAGATTCAGCGCTGAGAGAAGCGTGACCCGATCATCAAGCATGACAGGCGGGACTGACGTCATGACACGCCGCTCCCGGATTCCACGCGAATTCGCTGGCTGCTATCTGAAATCGGAGGTCGCAGAGTCGTGGATTGGTCTGGATCGATGTCGTCAATGATTTCTGAACGGCTCCCGTGTGCCGCAGCCAGTTCGGCTGCCGTCGGCAACGCGAGAATTGTTCCCCCATACGAGCGACGGAACCATCCTTCGATCAGCACCGCTGTCACCGGGAATACTAACCCGCAAATCATGGGTTGCATCAACAGTTCCAGAGGCGCAGCATTCCAGAGTCCGACTGCTGCCAGGCCGAGGACTGCCGTGAGTACCGTCAAGACATGTCGCAGCACTCGAATCCGCAGCAGGATAAATCCAAATGCGAACGAAATTCCCGCACCAAACAGAACAACCATGGGTCGGCTGAGAGTGTGGAAGCTGAGTCCACGCGGAGTACCAATCTGGCTGAACGTATAGAGATTGTAGGCGAGTTGTGGCGAATTCAAATCCGGCGCAACGACGGATTCCGGTCCAGAGCCAGCTCCGATCCAGACCTGCAGTTGTTCGGGAGTTGGATCTGAGACGCGGTACCAGAACAATCCCAGACGGCGCCAGCGGAACATCGGTGTTGCCGTTGTGGGATGAGTCAGCAAATGGCGCTCAGGCTGGATTGCAGTCTGCCAGACGACTTGAGCATCCCAGGCACACTGTGGAATCTGAGGTGCCTGCAATTCAATGGAACTCGGCAAGCCTTCTTTCGCCCCGCTGGGCAACTGATAGTCAATCGTCAATAGATGGTCTCGCCCTCGCGCATCCGGAAGATGCATCAAGAATTTGCGTGAACCGACAGGCTGCTCGACAACAGCCAGGCCCGGTGCGAGATTCGCCTTGTCCCAGTAGAACTGCTGTGTCTCAGCGGCCGACGGTAGAGTGACTCCCAACGTATTCGATCGTGCATCAATGCGAAACTGCGCACGAACCATGACTCGGCCATCGTGACCAAAAATCGACGTAATCAGGCCGCGTGTGACGCTGGCCGTTCCATTCGCACTGACTCCAGATCGCGTCACTCGCAACCCGAACTCGGGACGAGCCCCCTCTGCCTGCCAGCTCCACGATTCGGGTCGAAGCGGTTGCGGTTTCCATTGTTCGGTTGCCGAAGAGGCCTCAAAAGTCTCGCGCCGAGCCAGCACGACTCGCGTTTGATGGAAGGGCTCATCAACGGATTGGACAATCGGTATGGCAACCACAGTGTCGCCGTCCAATGCCGACTCTTCTGCGATCCGCAAAAAGAACTGAACCTGAATTTCGAACTTGCCGATTTTGGGTTCAGGCAGAACCAGGCGAACCTGCCGGGTTTGGGCATTCGGTCCATCACTCCATTCCGCGGCCAGTTCCAGATCCCGATCTCTGAAGAAGCGGAACCGCTCGGGCGGCAGATCACGCGGCACCGTGAATCTCACTTGCGACAGTCGCTCGTACGCGACGTCAAACCCGATGCGTTGAGCAATTTCCAATCGGTCGTTCAGCCAGTTTGCTTCGCTGGTGGAATCGATCCGCAATCGACGTGGCTGAGGTATGACACGTAGCGTGAATGCCTGCACCTCCGAATCGATGCGGAACGACGATGTCTTCAACCCGCGAAGTGTTTCGGGGATTGAGACCTGTTCGAATGCAGCCTGCCCCATCGGCCTGACGATGGTCTCGCCACGGCTGGTCAGCTCTGTTTCGACGTTCTCTGCATTCAGCAGAAACAGCGATGGGTTCGGCGGGCTCGATGCTTTTACGCGGGGAAGTGTCAGCGGAATATCATCATTTCCTTTCGCAGGCCGACGGGCGCGCAATCGAACTGTGAATTGTCCGGTTTGCCGTTTGATCAGTCGCACCCGGAACGTTCCCTGGCTCTCTTCCGTAGATGCCGTCTCAACGAGGTCGGGTGGATCGAATCCATCGATCGTCCATCCTTCCGACTTCCATTCGGGCCAATTGAAGGTGAGTTCCGTCAGACCTTCGCGATATACCTGAAAAGGGAATACAGCATCCAGCGTGAGCTGATGTGCAGCCCCGACTAGAAACATTCTTGGCTCAACCAGGAAGTACGGCTCTACAGGATCGACGCCAACCACCAGCCGAAAGGGTTGGTTGAGAAATCGGTAGGCCTGGGTGACCTGACCCCCGCCTACTTCCGGCCGTAATTCACCTGCGTTGATTCGCAGGACGTTGGCGTCTTTGGATTGAACCATCGAAAGACGCAGTCCGTCGTTTGGAACCAGTCCTACTTCACCGCTTTGCTTTCTCGCCGTTTCAACGTTGAACCCTGAAAGTGTCAGGCGTCGACGATCGGTGCGCGGCAGACGGACTGTCCAGCGAAGACGTAGCGGGCCGACTGATGGCTTGGTGAGTGAGACAACCACTCGATCTGGTTTCGCGGGATCAATACGATGCTCACGATATCCTTCACTCCGAGTCTCCAGCGGAGAAAGGTCATCCTCGATCTTCAGGATTTCGGCCCCAGCAGGCATCTGCACTGCAAATGAGTCAAACTTACCCTGCAGGGATTGCAACCGTTGGTGAATATCCAGCAATACGCTATCGCCATCGACGCGAGCCATGATCGTGGTGTTGGCTTCCAGCGCGGCTTCCGCCTGTGAGGCTTCGGGATTTGGCAGCCATGACAGATCGACACGGTTTCCCAGTCCGATCGCTTCAATCACCGATTTATCGGTCCCCATCGACGAGACTTCCAGGGGGATATCATCGGAACTCTTTTCAGACGATTTTGCGGTAATCGAACTGTGAGGAACAACGAGCTTCAACTTTGAGATTGGTGACGATGGCAGCGTCAGCTGCAGCTTTCGTAACGGCAGCTGGCGACGGACGGGAACGCTCAGAGTCAATTCCATCGTGTGAGGATTGGGACCACGAAACCAATACGCGATTCCCTGGTCGCGTTCTTTCCGCTCATCGTAGACGGCTTCGCCTTCGCCGGTATAGCGGGCGTCGACCAGAGTGGCTTCGTTCAGTTGCAGAGGCAATCGGACAAAATCGGTCGTCTGCCTCAGTTGAATGACCAGTTTCGCCTTCAGATTGACTCGCTCGTCATTCGCATCACCCGTCAACTCAATTGATGAGACTGAAGCTGCTGGAACCGATTCACGGTCGGGCCCCCGGACTCGCCTGAGTGATTCCAGATAGGCCAGATATCCTTCGAGAGTCGCATTGACCGGGACCGGGACCAGTTCGCCCAGCTTGTTGGGGATGTATTTGATCGCTGTGGGCAAGGATTCCAGTGGCGACCGCTTTTCGGGTTCTGGCGTTGCTGGCGGCTTAACAGGATTGTTGGGTGCAGTGGCGTCAGCGGGAGGTGCAGGACGAGCGGGTTCCTGCGCGACGAGTGAACCTGAGACCAGAAAAGCGATCATCAGGATCAGTCCGCGAAAGACTGGTCTTCCAGAATTGATTGGATCAATCCGCATTTGTTCACCACCGGCCAACATGCGCGTTCCCTGCGTCTGGCATTTACGGCAGTCTTTTATTGCAAGTCGCATCAATTCAGAACGTTGCCCTCAATTCCTTTGAATCGGAAACAGCCTTCAAAAAGACTCGAATTGCACCCGCATAAGTGTACTCAGGTTCAAGGCCATTCGAAAGCCGTTACGGAACCCATCATCCAGATTCTCTGTGTTTGGCGCGGCCACACGAGGATCACATTCTGACGTCACGCCAGATGAGTGATTAACTCTTGATGAATGTTTGATCCGTTTGTTGCCAGCAGATTCGGTTCTTCCAATTGAAATGGACCACCGTCCAGTCGTGTCACCTTGCCTCCGGCTTCTTCGACGAGGACGACTCCTGCGGCCATATCCCACGGCTTCAGACTTGTTGACCAGAAACCATCCAGTCGCCCCGCAGCGACATAAGCAAGATTCAATGCGGCAGATCCCGTTCTTTGGACAGTCTGGGCATGCGGCAACATTCTGAGAAACCGTTTGACGGCCATGTCGTCGGGTGAGGTCGCCACAGGCAAGCTGGCAACAACCATGGCTTGGCTCAATTCCGGGACATCGGAACGATGCAGCGGACGACGATTCACAGTCGCCCCACACCCGCGAGCCGCCAGAAACATTTCGTCACGCGACGGATCAAAGATGGCTCCAACGACCAGCTTCCCTTCGAATTCCAGACCGATCGAGACGGCAAAATACGGGAACCCATGCACGTAGTTCGTTGTCCCGTCAAGAGGATCGACGACCCAACGATAAGGAGAATCTGGACGGACTTCATCGAGCCCTTCTTCTCCGTGAAAACCATGATGAGGATAACGCCCTCGCAGGAATTCATGGATCGCCTGCTGTGACGCAAAATCTGCTTCAGTCACAAGATTTGAGCGACTCTTTTCACGAACTGTGAACTTCGATGACCACGCACGCAGAACATTCCCACCACGACGCGCCGCCTCTTCTGCCGACTGCAGAAACTCAAGCATCCTATCTCCCCTGCTGACCAACACATCAAATTTCACGTGAACGCGAGAATGGTGATTGTAGCCGCTGACAAAACCGTTTGGGCTCCTGTTTTGCCATCTGCCGAACAATTTCTGCGAGGTTCATTATCTCAAATTGCGACCGGACGCCTGTCGTCGCCACGTGCGTTCGCGTCCGTCTATTCGGCCACGTACCTGACATCGTCCAGATAAATCGTGACAGGCTTGCCCTGACCCGCGAGCGACCAGCCGAAACCCGTCTTGATCCGGCTCAGATCGAGGCCCCTTAATGAGATTCGATGCTTTACCCATTGCGTCGTCAGATGAATATCTTTCAATTCCCCTTTCGCGGTATCGCGGTAAAGCTGCTTTCCGTCCAGAACTCCAAACAGGAAATTGATCGTCTCGCCCCCTTCGGCTCCGCGTGCCCAGAATTCCAAGGTCGCTGCGCCGGTCAGATTCAATCCACCGGGGCGGGAACCCTCCCAATCCTTTTCAGGCGATTGCCACAAAACGCCACCCCATTTATCGCTGGCGTTGTATTCGATCTTCAGACACGTTTTTCCCGAGTGAGGCATTTCCTCGCTGTCCAATTTCATCACAATAGCATTCGTGTTTCCCATGAATCCTGCAGGGACGTATGGGGAACTCTTCATCTCGTCGCCATAAACGACGAACGGCAGTATGCCCTTGGCTGCCGGGATTGCTTTGACCGGTGCATCAACAAATACCGGAAGATTGACGACAGCAGCGCCTCCTTTGTCATCGTAGACGTAAGCAAAAAGTCGATAGGCCCCGCCTCCATCGGGAGCTTTCAGTCTGGCGGACATCCCCGTTGAGGTCACAGCTTCCGTCAAAGCCTGCTCTTCAGCCTGGGCATCACCTCCCTCACCGATTGTGCCTGAGTCTTGTCGCAAAACCCATTTCACCGTCAACGTGTCCTGATCGGGATCTGCTGCGACCAAGGTGACCTGAACCATGTCACCCGGCTTCAGTTTCTTGACGTCACGATCTGCGGACATCGACTCAATTCGAGGGCATCGATTTCCGACGGGCTTACCTGTCCATGCTTCCGTCATCGCATCAACCGCTCCCAGACGGCTGCCGTCTGCCAGCAGCATTCCGAACCAAGTTGCAGTTGTTTCCTGTTTGTGGCCCCACAGGAATGCGTATGAGCCTAAACAGAGGCCCGGCTGACTGGTCACCGCACGGCGGTAACCGTCGGCATACGCCTGACCTTTTGCTGTGCTGGACGCTTCCAGTGGGGAACCCCAGTCGGTCTTTGCCACTTCCCATGGTCCGTTCGGGCCGTGCTCTGTAACAATGTAAGGTTTAGAACCTCCTGCAGCCCGATACCGTTCTGCCAGGCTGCCGATTCCTCCGTACGAATTCACACCGATAATTTCGATATTTGGACAGTACTGCTCGATGCTTTTGATCTTGGATGCCTTGTCGCCCAGTTCTGCAATCACCGTCATCGTCGGATGATGCGGATCGATCTTCTTGATTTCACGAGCGATGTGATCGATGGCATACCAGATCGCAGGGTTCTGTCCGTTGCCTTCCATTTCATTTCCGATCCCCCACATCAGAACGGCCGGATGATCTTTGAACTTTCGAACGGCGGCAAGACTGTCGTTCAGTTGGCGCTGGACTGAGGCCTCGTCCTGATAATTGAAGCCATGCCGTTCATGCCCAAGCCAGAGCCCGACGCAGACTGTCAGGTGATGCCGCTGGGCCTCATCCAGGATCGAATCGAGCTTGTCGGTACTCCAGGTTCGAATCGAATTCCCGCCTGCTGCGGCCAGTCGATCCAGTTGAGTTTGCCCTCCCACTCCCTTGATCGCATACGGCTTGCCATCTCGAAGCAGGCGATGAGTCCCGTTTTGATGTTCGAGTTGAACTGTAATCTGGCCACAGACGGGCGTGACGATTAGCAGAAAGGCGAACCAGCCTAAAGCCAGCGGACCGATTTTGAACATCCTGATTCCTTAGCACTACCAATTCAGAAAGAGACTCGTCGGCCATTGTAGTGTTTCAGCCATGCAACGTCTTCCGTCAATATGCGTGTCGAATGGCTGAACTGACAAGACGTCAACTGTGTGATCGAACAGGATGCCTGAGTCGTCCTGGATCTCTTTCAAAAGACGCGGACCAAATGCTCAGTATTGACGAATGACGCCAACGACCAGTCCGATTACTTTGACCCGATTCGCAAAGACTGCGGGTTTGGCCCGGTTGGTCGATTCAAGCCTGATTCGCAGGCTTTCTCGATAGTAACGTCTGACGGCAGAGGTGGTGTCGTCGAGAATGACCAGGACCAGATCACCATCTCGGCAATCGGCCTGACGTCGAATGATCAGGTAATCCCCTTCGAAAATCCCTTCGTCCTGCATGCCATGGCCAAGGATTCGAATGCAGCAGTGCGCTGCTGAAGCGAATAACCCCGTGAATTCGAGTCGGGAATGAGGTTCCGGTTGAAATTCCGGAAGTTGACCGATGATCAGTTGACCGACCAGCGACAATGCAGCTGCCGGTTGCGGTGGTTCCGTCAATTGAATCGCCCGCGACATGTAGGCTTCGCGAGAGATCAGCCCCTTCTTTTCCAGAGCTTTCAGGTGGCACGTGACACCGTTTGGGGATGCGATGCCAAAATGCTGAGCAATTTCACGGACAGTGGGGCCATAGCCACGTGCCACGATGACTTCTCGAAGGTATTCAAAGATTTCACGTTGACGCGGTGTGATCGCAGGCTGCTTCGGAGCAGGATCGTTCTTTGCGGCAGCCTTTTTAGCCATCGAATATCGGATCCAATCTAAAGTCGTCCATCCGCTGGATAATCCAGCGATCTCTCTCGAAAACAAAAACGGGTGCCACGGCTATGTCATATTATGAAAGCCGTGACACCCGAAAATCAGGCATCTCTGATTGCAGATGTCGAATCAGTTGGCCCCACCAGCGGGTTTCGCTGTCGCTTTCAGGAATGGCAGATAGACTTCCCGCAGGCGTGTTTCCAGATTATCTGCATTGATCGACGTGTCGGTAACAATGCCATTGGGATCGACCAGCCAGATCGTTGGCAGAGTGTTAATTCCATAGTGAACGGCCAAAGGGGAATTCCAGCCGCGGAGAGCCCGGTTTGGCGAGAAAATCTGTGGCCACGTTAACTTCGTTTCTTCGACGAAGGCTTCCACTGCCCCTTCATCTGCGTCCAGATTAACCCCAACGATTGTGGCGTACTTTTCATACTTCTTCATTGTGGATGTCAGCTTTGGAAGCTGGTCGATGAACGGACGTGCGTGGGTTGCCCAGAAAACAATGACCACCATCTTACCCTTGTAGGTAGCGATATTCAGGTCGCCACCATCAATGGTCGGTCCGGTAAACTCAAGTGTCTTTCCTTTGAGTTGCAAGCGGCGGACGACACCTTCTGCCTGCTGAGCTTCAGGGGTATCCTTGAACTTGGTGATCAGCAGCGTGTAGCAACTGCGGGCTTCATCCGACAGCCCCGACAGTTCACAGGTACGGGCTGCAGCGGCAAGCAATTTTACGGAGCGAGCCTGTTCGTCAGGAAATCGTGCGGCATACAGTTGAGCATGCTTCGCGAATTCCTGGATCCACTTCGGCTGTGCCTGACCATAACGAATCGCATTCGCATGAGTCAGGTTGACCAGTGTCAACTGCGCTTCAAGAGCTGCCGCCGAGGTTGGCTTTCGCTCATAAAAGACCTTCGCTGCATCAAACAAGGCTTCGATGCTGGCATCGTCCCCTTGAAGAGCAAGCTGCAGACGGGCGTCCAGCAGATAATGGACAGCCGCATCGAACTCGGGCTCAAGCTCGGGCTGCTTGGCGGTTTTCGCGATGCATTCTTCCGACAACTTGATGATCTGCAGATTGCGATCTCGGCGAACGGCTTTTGTCTTTTCGAATTGAGCCTTAAGTTTTGCTTCTTCTTCCGGAGTTAAAGGCTTTTCGTCTTCTTCCATTTCCAGTTCAGCGTCGGACTTTGCAGTGGTCTTTTCCTTTTCCTTATCCTTTTCTTCTGAACCTGGTAGTGGCATGAACTTGATATACTGAATCTCGCGCAGCAGCCACTCGGGTGATCCCTTCACCGGTTCCTTCTTGGCAGGAGTGGCAGTCGTTTCAGCGGGCGCTGCTGCGGTTCCCTTGGCGGGAGTCGCCGTCGCAGGAGCCGGCCCGGGTGCCGGAGTCTTGGGCTTCGGTGCGGCTGGCTTCAGGCCGGGAATGGCGACCGTCATCAAGCCGCCAGCATCCTCTTCAGCAGTGGCTGGGCTGGTTTCAGCGACCGGAGTCGCAGGCTTCGAACCTCCACATCCCGGCAAAATCCCGGCAAGACCCAATACGACCGACAGGGACCACAAGCGACTCATTGATGTCATGACCTCTCCATCCATTGAGAGCAGTCTCGAGCCGGTTTTCCGGGCTTTTCCAACTGAAAAACCTGCCAAAACCGTCTCGCATGATTTATGTGCGAGCTCAATTTGTCGCACTCTCCTGAAACTTCACTTGGCGTTTTATGAGAAGAACGGCAAATGAAGCAAGAGGAGTTCGGCAAAACTTGCCACTTGATCTGTTCTTAGAGATCTCCACGGTGTGCAGATTTCTATGTGATTTATGACTCCCCACGAAAAAAATCGAAGTTCCAGGGCTGGATCGCGTTCCCACCCCCGGGTACCTCGGCCAGATAAGAAAATGCAAAGGTCCCTTTGAGCACGCAAAATCTTCCGTCGGTTCCTGTCACTGCAATTGTGACAGGATTGATCAGGCGACGCAGTTGCCTATTCTGGCTGGCAAAGAGTCCAGTCGGAATAAGCGAAATCCACTCTCTGCGCGTGGGACTTGCGAATCGGATCGCAAATGCCTAATTTCCAACGGTTCCCGTCTGTATTGATCGTATCAACAGATTGCGATCTGCTCGCGCCCATCACCTTCTTGAAAGGACTCATCATATGGCTAAGGCGAAATCAGCCAAGGCGGTCGCCACCAGTCAGAATTCTGGCGACGAAGCAATGCTCGAAAACACTCTCGGTCAAATCGAGAAGGCTTTTGGGCGCGGATCGATTATGAAGCTGTCCGAAGCGGGCAGCATGACTGTCTCGGGGATTCCTACCGGGGCGTTATCGATCGATCTTGCACTCGGTGGTATGGGCCTTCCCAGAGGGCGAATCATCGAGTTGTTCGGGCCAGAATCCAGCGGGAAAACAACGCTGGCACTGCATGCGGTTGCCAGTGCCCAGCGCGAAGGCGGAATCGCAGCGTTCATTGACGCCGAACATGCCCTCGATCCACTGTGGGCCAAGAAAATCGGTGTCAACCTTGAAGACCTGCTGGTCAGTCAGCCCACATCCGGCGAAGAAGCACTGCAGATCGCCGAAATGCTGATCAAATCGAACGCGGTCGACATTATCGTAATCGACTCGGTTGCAGCACTGGTTCCGCGAGCAGAACTGGAAGGCGACATCGGCGATTCTCACGTCGGACTTCAGGCCCGCATGATGAGTCAGGCGATGCGAAAGCTGACCGGTGTCATCGCGAAGGCCAAGACGTGCGTGATCTTCATCAATCAGATCCGGGAAAAAATCGGTGTCATGTTCGGCAGTCCGGAAACCACCCCCGGCGGTCGGGCACTCAAGTTCTACAGTTCCTGTCGAGTCGACGTCCGACGCATCAGCCAGTTAAAAGAAGGCGACAACATCATCGGGATGCGGATGAAGATCAAGGTCGTCAAGAACAAGGTAGCGCCTCCGTTCCGGCAGACGGAAGTCGACATGCTGGGGTCACGCGGAATCAGCCTTGAAGCTGATCTGATTGATCTGGGACTGGTCTACAACCTGATTACAAGAAGTGGAACTTGGCTGAGCTATGGCGACACCAAGCTTGGTCAGGGCCGCGACAAGGCACGAGCATTCCTGGAGGAGAACCAGGAAATCGTCGCCGAGTTGCGGGAAAAGGTGATGGCGGCGTATGTCGCAAGCGGCCAGACCATGCCGAAGATGAGTGACTGAAACTCGCGAAAACGAGTGATGTTGTGGATGGCGGCGAGTCAGAATGCTCGCCGCCAACACACCCTGGCTCGCATGCCAAACAACGACCTGCCAGACGCGATTGTGTCTCGTCGGACCAAATTGTAGTGCGACAGTGAAGACAAATTGATATAACCTCGAATCGGCGTGCGAGTCCTCCTGGCACGGCTGTGTTTAACGTCGACTTGGGTTGTACTGCCAAATGTCACTCCACTTTTTCATGTCAGCCCCCTCCTTCGCATCGCAGAGAATTTTCCTGGTCACACGATATCTGGCTGTGATCGGATTGATGATCTGTCTGTCGTCTGTTTCTCCGTCTGCCACAGGTCAGGACCCCGCACTACTGCTGGAAAACTCGCTGATCAAGGTAATCGAGCAAGCCGAGCCGTCGGTCGTCAGTATTGCAAAAGTCAGACCCGGGCCCGAGGGCGGTCGCGGCTTTTCTCTTGGGGCATTTGCTCAGCCACGACCTCAAAATCAACGTCCCGACGATCCCGAGGACCCTGAATTCCAGCCAAATAACTTTGGAACCGGGATCATCGTCGCTGGCATACGCCCGGCAGACCGTCTGATCTTAACGAATTATCATGTTGTTCAAGGGGGGCCAGTTTATTCCACTAACCCTGAAGAAGAGCGACGTGGTCCTTCGCTTTACGTGCGATTTGCAGATCGTCGCATGTGTCAGGCATCGATTATTGCAGCAGACCCTCGCAGTGATCTGGCGATTCTGCACCTGGGACTTTCTGAGGTAAAGATCGATCCCGCCGAATTGAAGCCGCTCGACTGGATAACCGCGCCCCCGATTCGAAAGGGGCAACTTGTCGTCATGCTTGGCAATCCATACGGTCTGGCACACGATGGGTCGTCGAGTGCAGGTTGGGGAATCGTTTCAAACGTGACTCGACGTCCCCTGCCCTGGGCTGAGGATTGGGAGTCACGCGCGTTGATGTATCGCCTGGGGAATCTGATTCAAATCGACGGCCGGCTCAACCTGGGAACCAGTGGTAGTCCGCTCATCAGTTTGAAAGGTGAACTTATCGGACTGACAACGTCTCTGGCTGCCATCGAAGGCTACGAAAAATCGGCCGGTTTCGCGATCCCTTTCGATGAATTCACCCGACGCGTGATCCGAACACTGATCGCGGGACATGAAGTTGAATATGGAATGCTTGGTATATCTCCTCATACCGTGCTGCCATCAAACTTTCGAGCGTTGAATACGACGTTCAAACAGGCTTCAGCGGTACAAGTATCAAACGTGGCACCCTATTCTCCAGCGGGACGAGCTGGAATTCTGGCGGATGATGTGATTGTCAGCGTGGGCGGGATTCCCGTTTATTCGGACTCAGACCTGATGCGGGTTGTCGGATTGCACGCGCCGGGGGAAGAGGTCGAAGTCGTCGGGTGGCATACCCGGCATTCCATCGGTCCCTTCAAGGTTAAAGCAACCTTGGGAAAATGGCCTGTGGTAGATGACGAAGGAATCATTGAAACGGTTCCACGATACGCACCGTGGCGCGGGATAACTGTCGACTATCCGACAGGCCGTCGTCGGTATCACCGTGTTGACGACCCTTACAGGCGAGCAGTGGTGATCACCAAGGTCTCACCAGACGGCCCCGCTCAGTCAGCGGGAATGCAGGCTGGGGTCTTTATCTCGGAAGTCAATCGAATCTCCGTCGCTACTCCGGCGGAGTTTCTGGAAGCAACAAAACAATTGCGCGGGCCAGTGGAATTACGACTTCTTGACGGTGGAAAAGTTGTCATTGGCGAATGATCCCCGTCGACGTTCCGCATTCCTGACAGAACTTCGCTGCTTCGTCATTGAGTTTCCCGCACGAACCGCACCGGATCATCACTACTCGTTCCGGAATGCCCAGTCGTAGATCCGCTTCCTGCAATGCGTCTTTCACCATTCCGCCCGCCATGCGACTGTACGGTTCCAGATCCTTACGCGACTGTTGCGGATCGAGAATCATTCCTGAACCTGCCAAACCACGCTGGCCAATGCTACGCACAATTCCTCCTGTGACCAGCAACGCCATCCCGCTCATTGCTCGAAACATCGTTGATTTTGCACGAGCTTCGAAGTCCGTGAAATCGCCGAAAGACATCGCAGACGTGATAAACGTTGATGCAAATAACAGTCCGCCAAGAATCTGCAATCCGGTTCCCAGATAAAACGCAGCCTGGCGGCCCTCAGAGATCTCTTTCGACATTTCTGCATGTCCTCACAAACGTTATGTGCAGATTAAGAACGATTTGATCTCTCTGATAACGAATCTCAACCAATTCGGATCAAATCTCTCGTCTGATCTGCAGTTGTCGGTAATCATCTGTGGCTTCAAGCAGATGCTACGGTGCGATTTCAACCTTTGGCAGCAGTTCCTTGAGGCGTTTGCGCCCTGCATCCGATACCTGAGTTCCCCCGAGGTTCAGAGTTCTCAACTGCTTCAGCGTTGCCAGATGCTCAACGGATTTGTCTGTGACTTTTCCGGAGTTCAGAGTCAATTCCTCAAGAGTCAACATCCCCGCCAGTTGCTGGACTCCCTCGTCGTCAAACACTCCATTGAATAAACGCAGCATTCGAAGTTTCGGCAACTGTTTGACCAAAGCCATAGTCTGGTTGGATGCCGGGTGATCGTAAATGTCCAGTTCGTAGAGTTCCTTGAGTTCCCCGACAAACGGCAAAGCTGTTTCCGTCGTTTCTTTTCCGTGGATATGGAGCTGACGCAGATTCTTGAGTGCAGCCAGTCGCTTCAACCCCACATCCGTCACGTTCGTGTGAACGATTTCCAGTCTCTGCAGACTGGTCAGCTTGCTGATTGCTTCCAATCCCATGTCGCTGGCCGGTGCGGAATGCAGATTGATCGACTGCAGTTGAGTCATCCCATTCAGATGCTGGAACCCGGAGCCTGTGATCTTCGAAGCACAAATCGTCATCCGGCGCATATTTGTCAGTTTTGCCAGGTGCTCAAATTCGTCGTCACTGACAGCAGTCAGGCAGACATTAAGAAACTGCAGACTGGTGAGATCTTTCAGGTGAACCAGTCCCGCACTTGTCACAGCAGTCCCGCTCAACTCAAGTCGCCTGAGAGCGTCCTGCCCTGTCAGCAGTTTCAGAGTTTCGTCGTGAACTCGTTGCGTCAGCGGCTTTGCCTCTGGCTCTTTGTGACCGTCGGTACGCTCATTCAGATTCAATTCGGTAATTCGACCGAACATCACCAGTGCTTCATCACCCATGATTGAACGGAGCCAATCGGGGGCAATGACTTCCAGCGTGGCTTTGCCGTTCAGTCTTTTGACTTCACTCAGCAAAGGACGGTCTTTCTCAAATCGGGCCGCAGCCTGTTCCATTGCGGGAACAAGCTTTTCGACGTCAGCTTTCAGTACTGGATCCTTCAGGGTTTCGATCAATCCTCTGATCTGCTGGCGAGCCGCATCGTTCAGTCGCCCATCAACACGTTCTGCTGTCTGCGCCGCCATGATGATTTTCTGTAGCGAAGCTGCCTCGGGGTGCGAGCGACGGACGACGACGTTGAGCTTGCGAATGGCAGGAATCGACTGACCCGGATGGCCAGCAAATCCTTTGACCCCCACTTTGGCATGAAAGACTCCCGGTGGCTCACCCGTCGTGCAGTAAATTTCATCGTGATTAGGGCCGCCAAACGCGATGTTACTCACGACCTTGGCGGGGACGGGCAGATAAGCCAGAACCTCCCCCTTCGGATTCAGAACGGTGATTCGCCCCTGCCCGGTTTCGGGTCGATGGAAATCGGCAACCCACAGGTTTCCATCTGCATCAAACGCACAGCCATCGCCGCCAGATCCACCCAGGTCATAAAACAGCTCGGGCTTTCCAAGCAGTTCGTTGTCGGTCACCAATGCATATCGCAGGATCTTCTTCGTCTGTGATTCGATCACGTAAAGAAACTTGCTGGCAGGATCGACATCAAGACCGTTGGGAAACGCCAGTCCTGTCGCCACGCGATCCACTCGTCCGTCCGTCCGAACACGAAACAGACTCCCTACGGGTGTCTGCGGTGATGAACCTTCAGGATCAGTCCAGTAAACGTTGCCGCGAGCGTCGATCGTCAAGTCGTTCAAACTACGAAGCGGCCGGCCTTCGTGCTGTTCGGCGATGACATTCACAACGCCATCGGGAGACAGATCCAGCAGCGCTTTGTACTTGTTGTCACAGATCAACAAATGACCATCGCGACGCAGCACTGTTCCGGCGGGTCCGAGTTCCATGTGCGTGTGGACGGTTTTGTCCGCGGCAACTCGTAACAGTGGGCCTGAGCAGAAGAAGACTTCACCGCCGCGCCATGTCGGACCTTCGGAGTATCCAGGCGCGGGTGCATAGTGGTCAAATTTGACCCCGGCCAACCGCGTTGCCAATTCTCCATTGGGCTCATCTGCAAACAACAGCACAGGCGCCGTGACATTGAGTGCCAGGATCAGGATGGAATTAAGAGATGTCAGTCGAGTGTAGGTCCGGCGAGGATTGATCACGGGGTAATTCTCCGGGTGCGAAAAACAGTAGGGAATCGGCGGGGTGCTACGGTTTCAGGTGTTGATCAACAAATCGATAGGCCGTCTGGCGTGCGTCTGATGGAAACGCATGAGGAGTCGCGGGATAGTATGCTTCCAGATGCTTCTCCGCACCATACAACCGATAAACTGACAAAGCAGATTCCATGACCTCACGGACACCTTTCACGTCGAAGTCATCATCGCGCTCGGCCGCGCAGGCGAGAAATGGTCGAGGTGCAAATGCACCGACGATCTCTTCGAAATCAAATGGCACTCGCTTCACATCATTACCAAATTGAGTAGCGATACGCGGCATATAGGTCGCACCGGTCCAGCTTGGCAGATCGTCTTTGCGAAACGTTGTGAATCCGCAACTGGATACGATGACTTTCAGACGAGGCTCGAACACCGCTGTATACATCGCGTTGTGGCCCCCAAGAGAATGGCCGATGACCCCGATCCGCCCGGGATCGACCTCGGCAAGTGTCTCAAGCAGATCGATCGCTCGAATGTTATCCCAGATCGCTTTCATCGTTCCGCTGGCGTAACCCGTACTGGCTTTGAAATCGTAGCGATGTTCACCAAACGAGGGGTAATCGGGAACGATGACGACATACCCACGATCCACCAGTTCCTGGGCATACTTCAGATTGACATCCCCACGAATCCCGAGTGGTTCATCTTTCCCCACGGCCGTTGTCTGATGCAGGCAGAGCATGGCAGGACGTTTTCCAGAAAACCTGGGGGAAGGAAACATCACATATGCCGGGACGCGATCATCGGCATCTGACTGAAACGAGACCTTCTTTCGAACCTGATCGCCAACCGCGATCTCCTCGATGACCTTGCAATCAAGGGCGACTCGCGGTCGGGGTGCTGGAAGCCGCCCCATGACCCGTTCCAGATTCGTCACTATGTGCTGTCGTCGCTTTTCCCATTCGGCGGGTCGCTGAATCGTTTGTGACTTTCCCTGGGAATCCAGAAAATACGTCAGATTTGCATGTTCTGGATACTCAATCGCTTTGGCCGACTGGTCCAGTTCAGCAGAACATGCAAATTGCGAAACATGAACGATGTCCAGCGCTAACAGATACCCGGTTGCGAAAGAAACAGTCCAGCCAGCTTCGCGGATTCTCACGTGCATTTCCTTGCCAGTACGAGGCGTTCGGCAAACAGGATCGGAGTTTTGCAGCATTGAGGACTTTGACAATGCGGATTGAATGTGAAACACATATTCTCACTACAATCAAAGTTGAATAATCCGCGGATCGATCATCGCCGGCTTTTGGTGCAATCTACCCTAATGCATCAAATTGACTATGAACAGCAATGAAGGAATCGTCATGAGTCGCCCCGTCGTTTCATTGGACTATCGTATTCCCATCATCCCGGCCCGAATGTTTTCTGGACGGTATACCGATCATCCGGTTGATACCAACGATTCCCGGTTTCATGAGCCAATGATCCCACTGAAATCGGTGGGGGTGGCATTCGAGAACTACTTCGCAAGAACAGATGGAAATAACCCGCCCTACAATGCTTCGATTCCTGGTAGTCCTCGAGAAGTCTGGTTGCGAAAAACTGTTGCCGAAAAACTGGCGGCAGTCAATCTTCGCCTGCGTCCCTGGCGGGCAGAACTGTTTATCCTCGACGGGTATCGGCCGATGGCGTGCCATAAAAATCTGTGGGCGTTTTTCCTGGTGAAAGCGAAAACCCTCGATCCAGATGCGACGGAAAAGGAATGCCGTGCCTATGCCATGCAGTACGTCGTCGATCCTGCCAAATTCGATGAGCGAGACTCCCGAACATGGCCTGCTCACTCAACAGGAGCGGCCGTAGATCTGACTCTCAGGGATTCATCAACAGGCGAACTGCTCGACATGGGGGCTCGTTTTGAAGAATTGATCGACGCCAGAGTTACTGACTATTTTGAACGACAACTGGAAAATGGAGCCATCAGCGAAGCCGACATTCGGCTGCAGAATCGGCGCCTGTTACACTGGGCGATGACAATCGAGGGCCTGCTGAACGAAACAGCCAACGTCTTCTGGCACTACGATTATGGCAATCAGAACTACATCCGCGCCTGCTGGGCGCTGTTACCGGCCTCCGTATCGATCGCCTGGTATGGATATGCCCCTCCGCCTGACTAACTCGATCGAAGCCACGTTTCCGTAGCCGAGTTCGTGAGAATTCGAGTGTTCGGAGTCAGAGCTTTCCAACTCGTACGAATGGAACTGCGCCAGCAGCAAGCTCGGATTTGCTCGTTTGGAAGACCGGTATGTGCACATTCTTCAAGGACTGGCGACGAAAGCTCGGATACGCTTGCCTTATTATTGTGATCGCGTTGACCTGTGCTTTACTACGGACATGGACCTACTCAGATCACGTAAAGTTTGAGGTAGGACATCGCGCACATGAGATCGCCTCCCGCTGCGGGGGTATCATGTGGACATCAATTGACGGCACGACCGGTGGCCGCGTTGTTTGGGAAACCCGAGTTTCAATTGAGCCTGACAGAACGGTGGTTGGCTACCTTGACGGATGGGAACTGGGGCTGGAACGATTTAGTCCCAGATACTTGTGTGTGATGTATTGGTGGCTGATCTGGCCGCTCAGCTTGTTGTCGGCCCATCTGATTCTCTGGAAGCCCCGGAAGTCGTTCAGCGTCGACCCATTACCTGAACCTGCCAACGATCCTCAAGCCGTCAATGACACGTGAAATTCACACGTATCGGAGATTTTCTGCTTCCACACGCAGTTAAAATCATCAGTAGTGCCGTCAAGGCGACCGTAGCCGAAGTCGTGAGGCTTTGGTTGGTCGGAACCATTGTGGTGGGAGTGAAGCGTCTATGCCATTCCCGCTCAGATGGGAACTCCGTACCTCTGAAATCCAACGCGATGCGTAAGCAAGAGGTTTGCCACGGGAGAGAGGGTGGCTTGATTCAAGCCGATTCTGATGACCGATACGAGAAAATGCGATTGCGGCTCGTCCGCTAATCGGAATAATCAAGTTTTGCAATTTGAGACGGTTGGGTGCATCAACAACTCATCAGTCTACGTTCAATTGAGGGTATGAAGATGACCTTGCTCTGTTGCCTGACGATTCTCATCTCGTGCAATTCTTTGATTTTTGCAGGCGAACCACAGAAACCCGTAAAGCGATCATTTCCTGCAAGACTTACTGTCGCGTCAGTCAGACCACTTGACGATGGGCGTCAGGAAGTAGAATTGAATCTCGCCTTGGAGGACAACGTTGAAATATTTGCGAACCCGGTTGGAGCTTTCCCTGAATCTTGTGCGATGAAGACGTGGGTCGTCACGAAGGATGGGTATTCGGTTCCTGCTGAAGTTATTTATCCCAAACCGAACCGGTCCGAAGTCACAGAAACAGACGGATCCGAAAAAGTGAACATTTTTTCGGGTTCCTTGCGAATCAAGTTACGGCTGACGCCACCGCCGAATTCCAATCTGAAAGTTCGATGTAAGGTTTCTGGTTGGAATGCTCACCATGCGTGCTGCTTAGGTGGTGCAACGCTGGAAGCAGCGATTCCTGAAGGCAACTGACGAAAATGAATGCAACCGTAAGCAAGCCTGCTTTGCTGCTTGCCACGGCGCGTTCTCAAACTGAATTCGATTCGAGGCACCTACTCTTGCCCCGGCACTCAAGCACTTCCAGTTAGATGCAATACGGTTCATGCCGACGGCGCTTTCACTTAAACTTGCCCAATCATACAGACTTGATCTCCTGATCCGAACAGAGTCTCATTCCTTCAGTTCTGTTATTGGCTTTCACGTCTCTTGTCTGAAGGGTCTGCCGTGCAGCTTGGTTTTGTCACTGCCATTCTTCCGGAATTGTCTCTGGCCGAAGTCGCTCAGGTTGCGAAAGCATCTGGGTATTCGGTGATTGAAGTCATGTGCTGGCCAGTTACCAAGGCGGAACGCCGTTACGCTGGCATTACGCATATTGATGTCACTGATTTTTCGCCAGCTCAAGCGGATGATGTCCGAGCCATCATGGCTGAGACTGGGGTTGCGATCAGTTCACTGGGGTACTACCCCAATCCACTCGCTCCAGATCTGACGGAAGCTCAGCGGTATGTCGAGCATATTCGCAAGGTGATCCGGGCCTCGTCCCTGCTGGGTCTGGGCCGAATGACGACATTTATCGGGCGCGACTGGACAAAATCCGTCGACGACAATTGGCCTCGTTTCTGCGAAACATGGAAGCCTCTGGTTCAATTTGCGGAGGATCATGGAGTCCGGATCGGGATCGAAAACTGTCCGATGCTGTTCACAAAAGATGAATGGCCCGGGGGCAAAAATCTGGCGACATCGCCTGCAATCTGGCGGCGGATGTTCGAAGAAATTCCCAGTACTCACCTGGGGCTGAACTATGATCCGTCACACATGATCTGGCAGCAGATGGACTACCTGCAACCGATCCGGGAATTTGCATCGCGGCTGGTCCATATCCATGCGAAGGATGTTCGACTGGACCGTCACAAGCTAAATGATGTCGGGATCATGGCACATCCGAATCTTTACCATACTCCCAAACTGCCAGGTCTGGGGGACGTCAACTGGGGTCAATTCTTCAGTGTGCTGACCGATGTCGGCTACCGCGGGCCAGTCTGTGTGGAAGTTGAGGACCGAGCGTACGAAGCGACACTCGACCTGCGGAAGGAATCATTGCGACAGAGCGCCTCGTATTTGAAGCAATATATCGTCGGGTAGCCTGCCATCATCGGTTAAGACGGGTTGAGGAAAATCATTGTCAGGGAGTCATACGATGTCGCGAAGCTTGCTGGTCATAGTGTTTGTGGTGGGGACCTGCCTGGTTACTGGAGCCCAGCCAACGCAGGCTGAAACTCCAGAGAAGCCAGATGCCGCCACGACAGAACAAGGACTCTTCAAGAACGCGATTTCACCCGACGTCGCGTATGCGTGGCAGTCGACCGAGAAGTATTTCCCACCCGACTCTGCAAAGTTTTTCCCTGAGAACGCAGAAGCAGGTACGGAACTGGACCGCATATTTTTGCAGGGTGGCCCGGAATTCAAGCCGAACGATTCCGTTCTGAAACTGATTCGTCAGGGCCTGCGAAATACGCGAGCACATCGTACGAGCGTTATCAGATGGGTCGGGAACACATATATCTGGGGCAAAGAGGAACAGAATCCTGATGCCATCGAACTGATGTATCACGCCGCCGATTTTCGCGGACCCGCGGCCGATCCATTCGGAACCAGGCACTACGCTGTCTACTTCGGTCTTTCTGTGGTCCAGAAAAAGAGCCCGGCAATTCTGCGAACGCTCGTCGATCTGTCACTCGCGGTCGATGACCCGAATGACCTGGACCGGATCGCCTGGGGAAGTGCAACTCAGCGAGATCAACTCGTGGCATTCGTTGAACCTCACTTGAAATCCGAAGAGGCTGCGACGCGTGAGAAAGCTCAGGTCTTGCAGCAGATTTTTCAGGGAAAGTTGAAAGCGTTTAGCTGGGCGGCTGAGCAAGCACGCCTGCGTGCACTTGCCAAATATGGTCCACAACTGCCCGAGTTCAAAAAGATTCTTAACGAAGGGACATCCGAGGAAAGGCTTGCACTGCTGATAAAACTCGTCGGTGAACAGATCTTCCGCATCATGGACGATTCGTTCCTGCCTGCCTTGTCAAAATGTGCTGAAGACTCGGACAACCAGGTTCGAAATCAGGTTGTGATCGTTGTCGGCGGCCATTGGGTCTGGTGGCGTGAAAAGCAGCACCCCGACGCGATTCAATTGATGCTGAAGATGTCTCGCGATCAGAATGATCAAGTGCGCTACAACGCTGTTTACTACGGGTTGTCGACCATTCGTGACAAGAAGGATGATGTCATCCGCCGACTGCTGGAACTGGCCTTCGATGAGCCTATATCTGATCTTCCCGGTCGCATTACCTGGGGCTTGAGTGCAGATAAACAGCGCACGAAGACCATGCTGGTCGAGATGATCAACGGTAAAGACGAGGATCTGGCCCGCAAGGCCCGTCTGCACTACAAATCGCTCGTTGGTGAAGAGATTCCAGCGAAGTAGAGTTTCTCGAACGAATCCTCTGCTATTCAGGAGTCACTGGAATCTCTTCAGGAGGTGGATCGGATTCAGCGATCTCGCTGGCCTCCTGAGCGAATTGACTCAGAAATCGCTGAGGGTCTCGGAAGAACTGTGGCGTCCAGCAGCGAGTCAGACGCCACCCCTGATCTTCCAGGATTGATGTCCGGAACAGATCCCACGCCACGGGATCGTCCGCATACTGGAACCGTGTTCCATCGCACAGCAAACCCAGTGTGCGATCTTCAGCGAAACTCGGATGATGGAAGGCCACATCGACACAGAATCCGTCGTTTCCCCAATGAACGTCGCTGCCGATATTCTGGCGAACGTGCATCAACTGAGCCAATTGCGCCGCGAAACGAGAGGGCGAACGGGTTTCCCTTGAGATGACACGTGATTGCATCGGCTTATCCGACGGATCGCTACGCCATTCGTTGTAGACTTCCGTCAGTTTCTCTGCGTAAGCCAGATACGCAAAAAGCAACCAGCCGCCACCCGGTTGTTGTCCATCAGGAACGGCAGGAAGGTTGCGATAAAATGCGGGGGGAATCGATGTCACGAGGTGAACTTCTTCGCGGGCTCGAGTCACCAGAACATTCAGTCGCCGTCCACCACCTACCTGCCCCAGCGGACCGAAGCGGCGATAGAATCGCCCCTGTGGATCGGGACCATAGGTCGTGCTGATGATCATGTGATCACGTTCGTCACCCTGAACGTTTTCCAGATTCTTGACGAACAACCCTTCAAACGCCCCTGCCCCAATTCTTGAGCGAGCCACCGCCAGTCGTGCCGCGAAATCGGGATCTTCGGTCGCCATCTCATCCAGCGTTTCCAGGATCTTGTCACGTTGCGTCAGATTGAAGCAGGCAATCCCGATTGACGGTGGTTCCGCCCGCTTCAACAGGTCCGAAACGATCTTGCAGACCTGCGCCGCCTCGGCCGCATTCGTTCGATCTTCATAGATTCCGTTCGCCGGATAGACCGTAATCGGTGCAAAACGAATTCTGTTTCGTGGATGGCCCGGGATGGCCTGTAGTCGAGATCCATAGAATTGCTGGTTGCTGAATTCTACGAGATCCGCGTTGCGAGACCGGTAATGAACATCCAGATGACTTTCCTGAATGTCCAGCGACAATGCGGCCGTTAACAGATCTTCGACTTCGCTCTGATGAGCTTCAAACAACTCCTGTTCGGTTTCGACGTCGGCGTTATCGCTGGTAATAACAGCCGTCTCAAAAAATCGAGTGGGAGGCAATTGCTTGGGATCGCCCGCGATGACGACTCGCTTGGCGCGAGTTAATACGGGGAGTGCTTCTTCAAGACGGCATTGCGAGGCTTCGTCAAAGATGACGACATCAAACAGTGCCTCGCGTGGGAAAATCTGTGCGACTGTTTCCGGACTGGCCATCCAGACGGGGCGCAGATCGAACAGCGGATCTCCATCAGGAATCCTGGCCCCGACCGAAATCACCTGCCTCAGCCGCATCGCTCGTTCACCTCGCGTCGTCAGTCGCCGACGCAAATCCGCTCCCAGACTGCTGAGCCTCGATCCAGTCGATGCCAGCAACCGCTGACGCTGACGGTCTGTCCAGAGATCCAGAATCATGTCGCGAGTCGCAGTTCGTTGCTCACCTGCAATTCGCTGGACCTCGCGATGTAAGTGCGAAAGCTGATTGCCATCCAAGCCTTGCAGCGCCGGGTCAGACTTCATCCATTGATCGATATCTGCGGTCAGAACCTGATAACGGACATGATTCAGGATTTCTTCCGCCCCCTCAGCATTTTCAACGGCCGTGACGATGACTTGAGACAGCGCCGCAGGAAGCTGACTGAGCAGCAATTGAATCCGTAAGACTTCTTCCAGGGAATCAATGCTTTTTTCGAGTTGCTGCAAGTCAATGACGATCGACTGTCCGTTGCAAAGTCGTTGAAATCGGTCACGCAACCAGTCGCGGTGAAAAATCTCTGATTCAACCATTTGTGAACGCAGCGATTCCAGTGCTTCAGCGCGCCTCGCGCATGCTTCCAATGCCACTGCAAATTGCTGATCTCCTTTGGCAATGGCCTGGCGGATCTTGTCTTTCGAGTTCCCCACCTGTTCGGATACGGGTTTTTGCGGGCTTGGTGCCTGAGCTGCCGAGCAAAGTTCGATCAACAGATCAAGGTGTTCCAGGTCTTTACCGAGCGTCGCGTCGTCGAGGTTTCGCCATTCTGCTTTCTTCTCTCCCGTGACATCTTCCAGCACTTCGATGATCCGTGATCGCGCATTGACGCCAATCAGAAATGCTCGCAAACCGAGAGCAGATTCTTTGCCTGGTTTCAGCCCATACTTTTGCAGCAGTTCAGCCACTCGGCTGCGAACACCAAATGAAAACCACCCGTACCAGACGTCGCAGATCGCCAGATAGGCTTCAACGATCCCAAATTGCAGCGCCAAGTCAGCAGCCGTTGGCTGGCTTGCCCGCACGATCATTCTCAACGCGGAATCGAGTGGCCCCGTTGCCATGGTCGCTTGAGCATCGGCAACTTCGCTGATCCGTTGGCGAGCCGAATCCATGGCAGAATCAGTCGCTGTTGCCCATTTCTTTCTCCAGGCAGAACTGACACTCGATAAGCAAGTTTGCATCCGTGCTGCGGTCGTCTTCCATTCCGTGGCCTGGGTAAGAAAACTACATTTCGAGTTATCGCTCGACGTTTTCTCGACAAGATTGTCGGGCAGGTCGATGGGGAAATGGGGATTAGAAGGAACGGCATCAATTTGTTTGGCCGATTGCAAGATCTTTTCCATGTCCTGTTGAATCGCCGATCGTGATGTTTGCAGATATGTGGCCAGTGGCATGCCAACGCAACCTCGCCACGGCTGCCGGGCGAAACCTGATTTCGCAACACGGACAACCGCTTCACGCACCGCTGTCGAATGAGTTTCCAGAAGTTCGATACTGAGAATCCCTGAAGTTGTCTCAGCCGAATTCTTCCGTGACTTCATCGTTGGTAGTGCGATGTCTGCAGCCGTGGCAAGAAATGGAAGTGCCGCTTCGAGCCAATCTCCCATACGCTCATGGAAAGAGACTTTGCGGTCCGGATGCGGTGTCATCACCCGTGACCATGCCTGCGACAGCGGTGCGATTGTCGTTTCAGACTGTCTTTCTAGCGTTTTCAATTTTGCAGCGGCACGCGTTCCGACCGATGTGCTCGTGAGTTCCTCCAACTGCTCTCGGACACTCATGTACAGATTGCGTTGGTCGTGCTGGGGATCATGGATCAACGCGCACATGTGCCCCAATCCAAGATGTTCCAGGCGGCGCGCGACGACATCGAGGGCTGTCCGCTTGTCACAAACCAGCAGTACACGTTCTCCTCGAGCCAGATGGTCGCCAATAATGTTCGTAATGGTCTGACTTTTTCCGGTCCCGGGCGGGCCATGAATGACAAGTCCCTGACAGTCGCGTGCGAGACGAACGGCTTGGGACTGACATGGATCGGCCATGGTGACAAGACGGACAGGTTCAGACCGTTGCGGCACAGGGGGTGTG
>CAXBSB010000116.1:0-24851 GCA_963977965.1 uncultured Schlesneria sp. | reverse complement strand
AGGCTTTTGATTGCTGCAAGTTCCTTTATGCCTGCGTCCGTGATTTGCGGCCCGCTCAACCCTAACGTCGCCACACTCTTGATGGCCGCCAGTTCTTTTAACCCCGCGTCCGTGATTTTCGGCCCACCTAGGCCGAGCGTGGTAAGGCTTTTAATTGCAGACAGTTCTTTCAAGCCCGCATCTGTAATCTCGGAACCGCCTAATCGCCCAGCCAGTGTCACCACAACGACTGCAGTACCGGTTGAGTTCCGTTCGCGTGAGACTTTCCCCCCCAACCTCTCGACGAACGCGATCGACTTCTCCTCAGCTTCGTCAGCCCAAGACGGAGCCGACGCGCACATGACGAGGCATAAGGTGAGACCGCTCCACGTTAATCGCATCGTAAGTGCCTCCGAGTCGTTGAATGGATTTATGACAGATAAACAAGTCTGGTACTTAAATAAATGCTGAAAACTCAATACGGCTCTACTGTGCTTGGTAGCCCCAACTAATTCGCTGGGGAAATCGCACATTCTGACAATGCGCTCCGAAGCATATTTCGCCCTTCGACTGTCGTTTCGGTTTCGTAAAGATCCAGTTCTTTGAGTCGTGTTAGCCCCTTGAGGTGCTCAAGGCCTCGGTCAGTCACTTTCGTGAAGCCGAGCGATAAGAACTCAAGGTTTTCCCAGTTCTCGATTTGGACAAGCTTATCATCCGTCATACCGTAACTGAGATCGAGACGAAGATGTTTGACAACTCGCAGATTCTGCAGCCTTCGAGCAATCTCTTCGAAGCTTAAGGCATTGCCGCATTCAGCCTGAATGCTAAAGAATCGGACATAACACCCGACAGTTGGGCAAACCAATGCAAACAAGGGACCTTGCACTGTAAACCAGTAGTCGAATTCCTCACCTGATGCAGAAACCGCAGCGCCACGATAGCCATAGAGTTCGCTCCACCATGGCCAGTCGAAACTTGAAGAAACAAATGCTTGAGGTCCATTGGAAAATGTGATCAATCGAAATCCGTCAGACGCGCAGACTCTTCTCGTCAAATTGCGATGAATGTAGTACGGTCCGGCCATGGAAAGCAGGATCACGCCGCCGAAGGCAATCAACCTGTAAACTGAAAACATGCTCCAAATCATGAGCACCGGTAACCCCAGGATCAAAACAATCCTTTTGATCGCGTGGCCCGCGTCGTAACCGTATCGACGTAGTTGTGTCACGGATCTTCGATCCCTGAGATCAACCCATCTGTTGAAAGCCTGATACGCACATCGCAATCGTCGAGACAGATCAGAAAAACTCAAGAGCCGTCTCGTCGTCCCCGTTTACCACTGACGACTTAGAAATCTGAAATCACTTCGCCATCAGCCAGTTGGAACAATCGTCGCAGGTTTTCGGCTTCAATCTTGACTGAGATCGAGCGGACGCTGCCGTCACAAAGGAGTGCCAGGAAGGTATCGCCAGCAAGCTTACCAAGTGCCTTCAGCGGATCTTTCGGATCGAAATCCAGTCCACCGGGCTTTGTCCAGATTTCGGCAGTGTCTGGACCCGCTACAACGGTGAGTATGGTATTTGAAGCTCCATCCGTAAACTCCGCGATTTTGGGCGCTGCGTCTTTTGCAAACGGTGCACCTGGTCCAGTAATGACGTGGATCGATGTCTTACCAGGTTCTTCGACACCCTCGGTCTTGAAGATTTCAGGCATCTGCTCAATCAACGCCTTGTTGGTTTCGCTATCCCACGGTTCATTCAGATTGAATTTTTGATACAGCGGAGCCTGGTCGAGGTACGGCAGCACATGGACTCGCCAGCTTAGGCCTGCCTTGCCAGCAGCAGACTTGCCGGCACCGGGGAACGCTCGAAATGTACTCTCGTAGGTATGTAACGCCAGCGCGATGTGCTTGAGATTGTTTTTCTTCTGGGTTGCCCTCGCAGCCTTGCGAGCCTGTTCAACTGCGGGCTTCAGAATTTCGGGAAGCTTATCGAAACTGGCTGGGATCGATGCCGAAAAGGCGACGCTTGTGCCTGTCTGCGAGATCGTGGCAGATTCGACGATTTCTTCGGCGAGTTTCAGCCCTGGCTTTTGAGTTTCGAGCCCGTTTGTGGCCAGATTCGCGAGTTGGGCTTTAGCACTTTCCTTGCCGTTATCAAGGAGTGGAGTGAGCATTTCTAACATCTGTTTACTAGCATCCTCGTCTGCAGCAGTTGCGACCACTTCCAGCATCTTGGATCCGGGTTTGCCGATGACGTTGATATGAATTGACAGGCCATGAACCTGCTGGATGAGTCCGAGACCCGGAACGCCCTGAGCGAACTGAAGTCCCTGCTCGATCAGATCTGCCTGTGAATCGAGAGCGAAAGCGATCGACACGTCTGCCGAAGCATTGATCTGCGAAATTACCTTAGACGTGCTGGCTTTGCCCGCTTTTTTAGTCGCCAGCGCTTTCACGACGCTGGGTGATGAGCCGATCAGAATGGTCTTCTTGTCGTCCGAAATCCACAAGGCTCTCTCGGATGAATCGATATGCAGCTTGACTCCGTCGACTTCTTTCTCATCCCCCAATGTTGGCAGCAATCCCTCGACAGCCGTGTCGTTAATCAGCGTGACAATCACGGCAGGAACAGGTGGGGCGGGATCATCCGAACCGCCCTTGACTTCCAGGCCCGCGGTTGACGCGGCATCATTCACAAATGTCTGATCGAAGACGACGACCATGCGTTCGATCGCTTCGGGAGGAATCGGCGAGTGTTTCACTTCCCACATCATGTCATGGGGAAGCACCCCTGCCTCAGCCATGATTAGTTGATAAACGTTCCAGTCAGTGATTCGCCGCGGGTTTGCAACGACCAGGCCAACGACATCATCAGCGAGGTACGCAGCCTCACTGAAGGCTGCAGAAACACTTGCGGTGGCGGGCTTCGGTGCGGTTTCGGTCTTGGTTTCCGCAGACTTATCGCCCTCCTTGGTTCCGGAAGTGGTTGCAGTCGGTCCAGAATTGGGTGGCGGAGTTGGCTTCTGATCAGGCTTGCTTTGTCCACAGCCCAGCAGCGCCAGACCGAGGATTGCCGGGAGAAACGTATGTGGAGAGAGACGTAACATGGGTTTCTTTCTCTTTCATTGATGTGACGGAAAGTATCGCTATCCAGGAACCGGGTACAGCGTCCTTGAATTCGTGCGATGGCTCCCCATTACCGGTGACCTCACGACAAGTTGTCTGGGTCGAGCATAGCGGTTTTTGTTCGGTCGGTGTAGCGACTGAGGCTGCGCGGAAGGATTTGCTGGGAAACTGAGATTTCCAAGTTTAAGGAATGAGTGCCACGGTACCGGTCGTCGATGGATCTTGAGACTGAGTCGTGGCACCCCCGTTCACTGTTCGATTTGAAAACTGTCATTGCGCAACGCAAACGGTAAGCACCCACTTCGCGGAAGCCTCCGATCAAACACGTATCACTTCGGAGGCTTCTGCAAAGCCAGTTCGCCCGCCACATCACCGAGGCCGATAGAAATAGACGTGAGTAGCATAGACATCAATTGGCGGGCGCACGTCCAGGCAAGTGCTGACCGAGTTCAAAGATGGCCTTGGTGTCGTAGCGGCGATCGTTTGACTCGAACAAACTGCGCACCGCCGCGTGATGGATTTTCATTTTTGTGCCACCGACTCCGATGGCGCCGTATGTGATGATCCCCTCTCGATCCTTCGCTTTGTCCATCACTGCAACACCTTCGATCCCAGCAGGACTGACGGCGTTCAGGTCGATGGCAACTCGCAGTGTCGAAATGGCCTTGAGTTGTTCTGCGGTGATCAATGAAACGCCGGCTGCTCCCGCCGCAACAACGAGTTGAACTCCTTCTGTGGCAGATTGCATTCCAGCAGCGGAGGTCGATTCGCAGGGAGTCAACTTTGCGTTCGGAAACGAGGCCGACAGCCGCTGACAAGCCTCTTGCGACCGTTGCAATGACCGGGAGGCCAGGGAAACGCGAGCCCCCTGTCCCAGCAGCAGTTGAGCCACTCGAAAGCCGACAGGCCCCGTCCCTGCCAGGACGAGAGCTGATGTCTCTGCGAGGTTCAAGTGCTTCATGGCACAAAGGACCGTCGCAGCCGCCGTTGTATTGGAGCCGTTCGAATCCATCATGACCGAGACAGAAAACGGCGGGAACAACGTCTTCTTCACCCGTTCGAAAACGGCTTCACCAGCAGGAACGTTACTTCCACCGACAAAAATCGCAGTGTGCATCAGGTCTTGAGGACCGCGGGTAAACATGGCACCGTGGACCAGACCTTCAACATTTTCCGGTGTGATTCCACCATAGCTGAAGATTTCGTCGGCTCCCGCATCGACTGCCACGACGCGGTCGAACGTGCTGGGCAATGGGTCTGTATCCAACTGAATCAGGATGTTTTTCATGATGCAACTGACGTGTTTGGACAGGAATTAAGAACGAACCCACGGGAAGCAGCTTCCCGTGGGTCGGTAAGGTTCTCGCAGAAGCCTCAGGCGATCCATCGTCCTGCAGTGTCACAAAGCTGCGGAACGGTAGACCTGATACTTCGCATCACGGGGCTCAGTTGAGGCCCGAGAATGGATGCTTGGCGGTGTCTTTCTTGGCCAGCATTTCGTCGACGCTGGGGGCACTCTTCATGGCGTTTGCAATCGCCATCTTGGTGGCGTCGTAGTTGTACTGGAAAATCTTCTTGTCGTCGGCAGCTTCCCAGTGAATGAAGACGCCGCAGACGATAACCAGATTCTCACACTGATCCTTGGGGATGACGCCAGCTTCGACTGAATCGGCGACAGCCTTGGCAACAGCGTACTGTGCAGGGCCGAACATCTGAACGGCTTGCTTGGCACCCTTGATGGTGACCTTGGTGATCATGACCGTCGCTGGCTTAACGGCCAGATTCGGGGTCAAAACGGCCAGCAGGTTGCTGTGTCCCTGCTTCTGGTCAGCCAGAGCGTTGGCGAATGCGGTTCCGACAGGACCGGACTTGTCCCCGATCAGCAGGTCGATGTGCGCAATTTCGTTGCCTTCACCGGCGAGGGCTTCCCCGACATAAAACGACATGGTGTAATCCTTCTCAAGAATCCTGTTCTGACTGCCCTTTGCCTCGGGTGGAGGCGACTCCGGTCGCGCGACCGGCAACCACGACGGGCCGATGTTGAGAAGTAATACCAATCGTGCACGTAGAATTCCAGCCGACGCAACATGTTTCGCCGGTCCTGTCGCATTTTTCAAGCCGCCACTTTCTGGTCAGGCGAACCACAAAAGCAACAACGTCTCAACGCCGCAGAAAACAGGATCACGCGAATGCTTTTTTGAATGGCAGTTTGTGAAGAGTTGGCAAAGTCTTCATAACTGAGTCTGATGGGGCCTCGAAGTCCAGAATCCTCGTTGTCGCCGCCCCACATCCCCCGAAACGCACAGTCTACGTTGTCAAAAAGCTTGTCGATGCCGTTCACCGAACCAATTTCGCCAGATTGTAAACGCCGAGTCCTGATCGTCGGGGGAAGCACTCGTGCTGCAGCGAGTTCCGCACGGCGTGCCGGACTGCAGCCGATTTGTGCCGATCTGTTCGCAGATCACGATCTGCGCCGGATTGCGGAAGTAGTCACTGTCCGCAACTTTCCCGACAGCCTTCCCGAGGACGTCGCCCACGTGCAAGCCGACGGATGGTTCTACACGGGAGCCTTGGAGAACCGCCCGGATTTGATTCAGCGAATGGATCGTCCAGATGCGTCCTACGGACCACTTTGGGGAACCAATGCCGCCGCGCTCAGGCTCATCCGGGATCCATTCCGGGTTGCCAGCACTCTTCGTCAGAATGGCCATCGAACGCTCGAGGTCGCGGGTCAATCATCAGCGCCCCCTGCAAACGGCACGTGGATGCTGAAGCCACTTGCCAGCGCGGGTGGCCGAGCGGTTTGCCTCTGGGAGGAATCTCGTCGCTCGCAAGGCATCCACGAACCGGTCTATTTTCAACAATTCTGCCACGGTGAAACGCTCTCGGCGGTTTTCCGATGTGAATCAACCGGAATCACGCTGCTGGGGATGTCCCGCCAACTACCGGGCCATCAACTGTCGAACGCCGCTGCAACGTTTCAGCCCGTGATAAAAGGGGTCAGACCCTCTCCGGGCATACGATTTCCGAGTCAAATCGACTGCCCTCCAAAGGGTCTGACCCCTTTTACCACGGGCTGCTATCTTTATTCGGGGTCATTGGCGCCTTTGCCATGTGACGCCCCCGGTGACCTGTATTTTGAGCAAGGTCAGCAGGTCAAACGACAACTGCAGTCCCTGGCAGATGTCTGCGAGCTGCGAGGAATCGTCGGGGTCGATTTCATCAAGGATGACAATGGAACTCCCTGGCTGCTGGAAGTGAATCCCCGCTATACGGCATCGGTCGAGATTCTGGAACTCGCGAAACAGGAATCATTCCTCAAAAAGCCCGATAACGAGCCTGCATTGCGGCATTCGAACGAGTCGCCGGTTGTGATGAAACTGATTCTTTACGCACCGCAAACCGTCGTGATCGGGGACTTGACCCATCATGCAGTTGGCGACGACTGGACGGTTCCCCACATCGCAGATATCCCATCGCCTGGAAGCCAGATTCCCTCAGGTTGGCCGATCTGTACGGTCTTCGCGTTTGGGACAACCGAAGCAGAATGTACAGCCAGATTGAAGCGTCGGGTTGACACGGTTTGGAAAATGGTCAACTATCGAGGAAATGAGCCCGACGAACGGTTTCAGGAGTGAAGCCGGGGGAGTGCCAAAGGAGTCGCCGCGACGTGAAATTCTGTCGCGCCGAATGGCCAGCGATCCCCTCCTGTCTTCCCTTCCGAATCCGACATTACCGTCCCGTTGTTGAACGCCCCAATTCTGGTCGATAAGATCGAACTGGGTGACAGCAGATTGTTTATGTCGACCTCAGCCTCCTAAACTTTCAGAAGAACATGACGAAAGCGACCGACATCCGCATTCGCAGTACTAACTGCACATTCGAGTCCGTGACGTTTCGGACTCCCATCAAATTCGGTGGACGAGTGCAGTCCAAGTCGTTCCTGATCAATGTCGACGTGGAAGTCGAATCGCGCGATGGCAAACGCCACGCAGCCGGATTTGGCAGCATGCCCGTCGGCAACATCTGGGCGTGGCCCTCTGACAAGGTGACCGCCGACCAATCCGAAGACGCGATGAAGCAGTTCGCGGAAGCGGTCGTCGAACTGGCCTTCGGTTGCAGTGAGACGGGGCATCCCCTGGAACTCTCGTACCACCTGTCTGCCGAATACGAGCACCTCGGCAAAACGCTCTCCAATCGATTGAAGCTGGCTGAGCCGATTCCAAAGCTGGCTCTGGCTGTCGCAGCCAGCCCCTTCGATGCAGCGCTGCACGACGCGTACGGACGGCTTCACGGGATGAACAGCTACGACACCCTGTCGTCCAAGTTTGTCTCTTACGATCTTTCAGAGTACCTGGACAAGCAGTTCGCAGGCGAATTCCTCGACAAGTACACGCTGCGTCAGCCGAAAGAGCGGATGCCGCTGTACCATCTCGTCGGGGCTCTCGATCCGCTCACTGACGCCGAGGTCGTCACAAAGGTTGGCGACGGTCTTCCAGAAACGCTGGCGCAATGGATCCCGTTCAACGGCTTGACTCATATGAAGATCAAGCTGGCGGGGAACGATTTCGACTGGGACGTCAATCGCACCCTGTCCGTCAATCGCGTTGCCGAGGAAGCTCAGGCGGCACGAGGATGTACCCAGTGGTACTACTCTGCCGATTTCAACGAGAAATGCCCGAATCCCGAATACGTGATCAGCTTTCTCAACAAGATCCGGGAATCATCCCCCGCGACGTTTGATCGCATTCAGTACATCGAGCAACCGACACATCGTGATTTGAAATCGCACCCTGATCACCGGATGCACGAAGCAGCTAAGCTGAAGCCGGTCGTCATTGACGAATCATTGACCGACTACGATTCACTGCTGCTGGCTCAGGAAATGGGCTATTCGGGTGTCGCCCTGAAAGCATGCAAGGGTCACACAGAATCTCTGCTGCTGGGAGCAGCCGCACAGAAGTTCGGCTTGTTCCTGTGCGTACAAGATCTGACCTGTCCCGGATACTCATTCCTGCATTCGGCCAGCCTGGCCGCTCGCATTCCCACGATCGTTGCGATCGAAGGGAACAGCCGCCAGTACTGCCCTGCCGCCAACAAGCAATGGGCAAAGCAGTACCCGGCGATGTTTGAGATCACGGATGGAACCGTCGGAACGTTTGAATTGAACGGAGAAGGCCTCGGATTTTAGTGCGATTCCAATTTACGTGCTGCGTCTCGAGGGCATCGCACGAAGAGTCTAACAACCCGCGGCAAAAGCAATCAGTCCAATTGCGCAGTCGTGAAGGCCTGCTTGCTTTTCAAGTGTGTCTGTCAAGAAAGGAATCGTGAGATGCGCATCCAATACACGGCCTTTGCCATCGTAACTTTGTTGGCAACAGGTGCCATGGGAAACGAGAGCGAAGAGCCCCTGCAGCAGATTTGCGAGAGTGCTGCTTCTTTATCGAAGGAATTCAGCGCCCTTGCGGAGTCCCGAGCCCCATTTATTGAAAGATTAAGGGTGCTCGATGTTCGGACGGCAGACCTTGATCGCCGATTGGCATTTCAAATGTTTCAATTGATCGTTAGGGCGTATAATTCCTCGTCGCCCAGCGATGCTGATCGGCTAGTACCGCAAATTACAATTTCGCCGTCACCAAGTCGGTTTTCTTCCAAGGCTTCGCAGGCCTCCTAAGTTCCCGCCAAGTGCGAGGTCGTTGATTTGGAGTGTTTCTTGTGGGTCGACCGGTATAGGTCCAGTTCATGGGGCGGGCACGGGTTTCGTTGAAGTACACCATGAACCGCTTGAGCTTGTCGATCAAATCGTCTTTGGAGGTGAAGTTACCATGGCGCAGAACACGCCGGCTGATGACGCCGAAAATGATCTCAATCTGATTGAGCCATGAACTGTGCTTGGGCAGGTACACGAACCGGATGCGATGTGTCGGGTCTGACAAAAATGTGCGACGCGTCTGCATGTCCTTCAGGCCGCCATATTTTTCGCAACGCCCAGTCCCGTAGGTCAGGCTGTGCCTGACGCAATAGCAGATGCGGCGTAGGCTTTACGCTGAACTTCCGTCAGGCACAGCCTGACCTACTGGTCGATCTATCATCCGATGCACGCGGGTTAATCATCGACCCGATCAGAACGGAATTCGAAGCCCGTCATAGGCCAATTCAACTCCGGCCGGAAGACGGGCATTTGTTTCCGTGTATTCCAGGTAATGCGAAATGTGCGTCAAGTAGGCTCGCTTCGGCTTGACTCGCTCGATTGCTTCCAGTGCCTGCGGGATTCCGAAGTGAGTGGCGTGCGGTTCGTCACGTAACGCATCGACGATCAGCACGTCGAGTCCCTGTAGTAATGGCCAGCTTTCATCCGGGATAAAACTGACATCGGTACAGAAGGCGATGTTTCCGATGCGAAAACCCAGCACGGGAAGCTTGCCGTGAATCAGCCGGATCGGCTGGACCTGGATACCGAGAAGCTCAAATGGCTCCAGTCCAATCCGTCGCAATTCGAGTTGTGGAAGTGCACCGTAATGCAGGTCGGGCGCCGGGGGCGTAAACGCGTATGAATAGGCCGCACGAATCTGGTTTTCGACAATCTCTTCGCAATACAGCGGGATCGCTCTCTTCAACCGATATCCAAACAGCCGTAGATCATCCAGTCCGAAAAGATGGTCTGCGTGGCTATGCGTGTAGACGACTGCATGTGCCACACTGATCCGCTCTCGCAACAATTGAATTCTCAACTCGGGAGACGTATCGATCAAGAATGTTCCTTCGCCTGTCTTTACGGCAACACCTGTCCGGGTTCGATTGTTGCGTGGATCGGATGACGAGCAGACTGCGCATTGGCATCCGATCAGCGGGACACCATGACTGGTTCCCGTCCCGAGCAGGATCATTTCGCGCGAGTCGTTTGTAAAAACTGACATCAATCAGACGCCAACAAGGTCACAGAAAAGTTGATTCGCCACCGGTCACTACAGCGATCACAAGCCGTACAGTTCACCGAACTTGGTCTTCAGGTGAGTGACCAGAGGACCATGAGACAGCGACGTTCCTGTGACGAGTTCCACCAGTCGCTTGGCAGGATAGCGTTTTCCGTGACGATGAATCTTTTCATTCAGCCACTGCTTGAGAGGGCGGAACTGACCGCCAGCGAAAGCGGCGTCCAGATCTCCCAGGTCACGTCGAGCAGCTTCGAAGAATTGTGCGGAATACATGTTTCCCAGGGCATAAGTCGGGAAATAGCCCAGCAATCCGGCACTCCAGTGAATATCCTGCAGGCAGCCTTGCGAATCGTTCGGAACTGTCAGGCCGAAGTATTGCGAGAACTTTTCGTTCCAGGCGCCGGGGACATCCACGGGCTTCAGGTCGCCCGCCACCAGCAGTTGCTCCAACTCAAACCGGAGCATGATGTGAAGGTTGTACGTGACTTCGTCCGCTTCAACCCGGATGAACGAGGGGCGGACATCGTTGATTGCGAAGTAGAAGTCATCGAACGACACGTCCCCCAGTGCCACCGGAAACGCTTCACGGACTGTTGGAAACATGTAGGTCCAGAACGAACGGCTTCGACCGACAAAGTTTTCCCACATACGCGACTGCGATTCGTGGATACCAAGTGAATCGGCTTGTCCGATGCCGAGCCCAAAGCTGTCTATCGGTAGCCCCTGCTCGTAAATCCCGTGCCCCGACTCATGCAGGACTCCGAAGAACGCCGACGGAAAATGGTGGTCGTTGTATCGCGTCGTCAGGCGACAATCACCTGGCCCGAACCCGCTGCAGAACGGATGTGCCGAAGCATCAATGCGACCTCGCGTGAAGTCAAATCCGATCATGCGCGATGCTGCATCTGAGACGACGATTTGAGGCGTCTTCGGAAAATGTCGATTCAGAATTTCGGTATTGGGATGTTTCGGTGAGTGCTGGATCGCCGAAACAAGCTTGACCAGTTCGTCGCGCAGGGGGCTGAAGACTCGAGCAACTTCTGCTGCGGTCATCCCCGGCTCGTAGTCGTCCAGCAAAGCGTCGTAGGGAACGCCGTTGCCATATCCAATCGCCTGAGCCTCCTCGCGCTTCAGAGCGATCATTTTTTCGAGCCAGGGGAGAAACACAGGAAATTCGGCGTCCTCACGCGCCTTCACCCAGGCTTGCTGCGACAATGGTACTGTTCGCGAAAGTTCTTCGACGAGACGTCGCGGAAGCTTTGTTGCGCGATCGTAACTTCGTCGAGCTTCGCGGACGTTGACTGCCCGGTCGCTATCGGGTTCACCCAGATCGCTCGACGTTTCAAGTTCTGACAATAACTCGCCGATGCGCGGTGATGTCGCACGTTCGTGGGTCATCCCCGCGAGCATTCCGAGTTGTTCTGATCGAAATTCCGCCCCGCCGCTGGGCATGTATGTCTGTTCGTCCCAACCGAGAACGTTGCTGCAAGATCCCAGGACAGCAGCTTCGCGCAACAATCGGGTCAATTCGGAATACAGGTCGTCAGTCCGTGACATCAGCAAACTCCGGAAAACTTCATGATCAAAATCGAATTAGTCACCTGCCATGTTCGCAATTCGCCCGACGACGTCAAGGAACACGCCGTTATCCATGCTTACTCTTCAATTCGTTGAACAGTCTTGGGCTCGATTCGAATCGCCCACGCCTCGCCCCCGGTCGTGAACGAATAGGTCAGTTTGCGTTTCGCATCGTACATCCATCCAGCCCCGTAACCGTCTGGGACGGGCCCGGCGTCGAGCAGAAAATACTTGTTGGTGCTGCAGTCATATACCCGCGTCAGAGTTTTTCCCGTCTTCTTTTCGCCACGCTGCACATTGTGACCGATCAACAACCAGTCAGCGTGATCGACATAAGCGAGTTCCCTGGCACAGTTCGTCTTGCCGAGTTCCAGATTCTCTGGCGTAATGACTTCCAGCGCCTTCGTCTTAAAGCTGAAGCTCATCAACGTTCCATTACTCACCTTGCCATAGCTGCCGCCAACGCTGCTGATCAGCATGCGATCACGTTTGGAATCGTAGACCATCCCATGCGAATCGCACCACGGGACAAACAGTCGCGACGTTGGCTGCAAATCGACCCAATCGCTTCCTTTGCTGGTGAGCCACAAACCCGCATCTTCACCGGAAGTCTTTCGAGCCCACGCCACGACACCATGAGGCGAGGATGCAAGGACCGTGCTGCCCCATTCGAATCGATAGGGCAGGGACTTCTTTTCCATTCGCTGCCAATCCATCTGCTGCGGGTTGTACAGATAGCCGCGGCCCGAGACCATCATTCCTGACGTCGGATCGTAGGCGTAGTGCTTGTAATTGTGGACGCTCACCCAGGGGCGATTAAGAAGAGACGAATCGAATCCTCCTCCACCGTTGGCTCCATAAGGCTCATCGGCATCGAATCCCTCGACAGAACGCCCTGACACCGGCGAATAGTGAGTGACGGTGCTGGCCGAGCGAACACAATGGCCACCACCCCAGAGCAGAATCTGTTCGCGGTCGGGATCCCAGACGGACGTTCCCCAATCACGCCCTCGACATCCGTAGCAGGGATTTCTCGGTGGCGATGGCAGCTTGACCCACTGATTGACAGGAAGCGAATCCAGCCCTGTTGCCGTTGGAGGATCTTCGACTTCACAGAACTCCGCACGAAACAACGCGGCGCGGTACTGTCGCTGGTTCGGCGAGGCGATCAGTTTCTCGCGAGAATCTGTTTCGGTGCGAGTCCGGTCGACTGCAAGCCCCCACGATTCAGATCGGCGTTTGTCGTCGCGAGCATGTGAGACCAGAAACAGTTCGTCAGATTCATTCGAAGCCAATGCGGGTGGCGAATACCATTCTGCAGCATAGCCATCGAAATGAGCGGTCGCCCCGGGCCCGGTCGGTTCACCTTTGGCAGGCAATGTCCAGGTGCGATTGAGTGACCATTTATTCGAACTGACGTCGTACAGCCAAAGCTGAACAGGATTCAATGCAGCCCACGGACGAGCCCCGTAGTCAGTACTGTTCGACGCGACGTAACCTTCGTACATCGCGATCTGCCCGGCCCCCGAAAGATACTGCAGAGCGTGGCCGGCTCGCGGGCTGGGGCTTTCTGTGGGCGAGACTCGACGCCAGGTGGCCTTGTCGAGATCCAGCAGCCACGTGTCATTCATCAGATAGTCTTCGTGGTCACCACCAAACAGCAGACAGACTTTGTTCTTTGGGTCGAAGACCAGCGGCGAATTCCGGCGCGAGCAGGGTACGGGATAACTGGCTTCGGCAGACTGCTCAACCAGACGGTGTAATTCTCGGGCCGAGCGTAATCCATCGAGCAGTCGCTTTCCTGTGAGTAACTTCCCAATGGAATCCAGTTTTTCGACGTGGGGCCTGACAGCGGCAGAACTCTTGAGCATTCCGATCTGGCGCACAAGTTCCGCGCGTTCTGCATCCGTCCCTTCACCGGCGGGATCTCGATACCAGACCAGCCGGATCTGGCCGATCAGTTTTGCGAGTGATGCGATCGCATCAACAGCATGCCGATGTTCTTCCTGTGTCTTCGCGTCTGGAACCGCAAACCGCTTCCACTTTTTGGTGGTCAGGTCGAGAACAACGGTTCTCATCCACCCCAGATTATCGACTCGCTTGTCAGATCCGACCACAATCAAGCGTCGGCCGACGGAGTCGCACGCCAGGCTCTGCCAGCTCAAATCGGCCAGTTCCTCGACAGGATCGCTCGCCACCCACTTTTTGTCGGCCACATGGTATTCGAAGAGCGTTGTACCGCCACCAAGGCAATAAACGACATTACCGATCGAGTCATACGCTGTCTGGTAATACGGATGGATCTCGGGTTTTGCACTGGGACCATCAGCGACGTCAGACCAGGTGTTACTGGCAGGGTCATAAGCTTGAACGAACGCTCCTTTTCGCTCGGACCCTTTCCATTCGCGCTGGCCTGGTCCGATCAGGAGGAACTGCTTGCTTGATGGCAAATGGATCAGCATTGACCCATCATGAGGCCCTGTTTGCCCCTGATTTCGCAGCGTCCAATCCGTGTCCGCGGCAATAGCGGCAAGGCCGAATCCCGCATACGACAGCAATATCAAGCCAATCATCGAGAGAATTCGCATGCGTATCTCCTGCTTTCGGGAGAGAAACCGTGACAATTTCCAGACGATTTCTTATCTGATCATCCGTCGATCTCATTGGCTCATTTCAGCAATTGTTCCCGCATCCATCCGGGCCGATCGGTGGTCAGTCCCTGAACGCCCGCATCGATCATCATTCGAGCCAGCTTGGGATCGTTCACCGTCCAGACAGCCAGTTTCAGGCCGGCGTCACGAATCTTGGTGGCATAGACGCGGTCGATCGTTTCGTGTCCGGAAAGATCCAGACCATCGACGCCAGCCGCTTTCGCATCACGGATCAGATCTTCAGCCCTGGCTGCAGGCTTACCCGTCTTCAGATTCGGTTTGATGTCGACAATCCAGTACGTTTCCAGTTCCGGAAACTGTTTTTCTGCCGCCGCCATCACCTTAGCTGAGAAACTGATCAAAACCGTTTGAGCTGAAGGCCGTTTGGCCGCAGCCAGATCGCGTTTCAATTCGGGAAGAATCTCTTCACCACATTTGATTTCGATGAAAAGACGCTTCCCTTCAGGGATCGTCGCCAGGACTTCGCTCAACGCAGGAACACGAGTCCCCGCAAACCGAGCGTCCTTCCATCGACCGACATCCAGACCTCGCAACTCCTCAAAGGTCTGTTCGACGACGGGACGATCGACTCCCGCCAGCCGCTTGGTGTCCTTGTCGTGAATCACGACAATCTTGCCATCCTTCGACAGCATAATGTCGAGTTCCACAGCGTCGGCCTGCTGTTGCCAACCCAACTGGAACGAAGGCATCGTATTTTCAGGAGCGTCGTACGAGGCTCCGCGGTGGGCGATGATTTCAATTCCCACCGATTCTGCCGCGATCGTCATTGAGCCTGCTTTCAACATCAGAGACAGACAGATTGCCACCATCATTCCGATACGGCGCAACACCATGGTTCGGCTTCCGTAGTCCAAAAGAGAAAGAGAAACAACCGGATCACTTCCAGACGCGCTGGAAGAATTCGACAAAGTTTCGCCACATCACTTTCTCGACATCCTGACTCGAATAGCCTCGCTGAGTCAGCAGGTCAGCCATCTTGTGCAGATCGGCGATCGTATCGAGATCAGATGGCGATTGTTCTTTGCCAAACCCGCCATCCAGATCAGAACCAATCCCGCAATGATTGGCGTTGCCTGCCAGTTGGCAGATGTGGTCGATGTGGTCAACGATGTGAGTCATCTGCACTGTCGAAGGATCAGAGACACCGATTTTCCAGCCGGGTCGAATCATCCAGTTATCGAATGCCGCACCAATCACCGAGCCGCGACGAATCAGTTCCTTGATCTGGTCATCGGTCAACTGGCGATCAGCGGGAACGAGTGATCGGCAGTTGTGATGGCTGGCGATGCAGGGCCCCTGGTAGACTTCCATCGCGTCCCAGAACGACTGGTCCGCCAGGTGAGTCACATCCAGCAACATGCCGACGCGGTCCATTTCGCGAAGCAAGCGCTTGCCGTCCTCATTGAACCCCCCTTCGCTGCCCGTTCCGAAGCAATACGGGGCAGGCCCATAGTGAGCGGGGCCGAGCAATCGCAAACCGGCTCGGAACCAGTCCTCAATCTGCTCTGGATAAAGGATGGGTGTGCTCCCTTCCATGCTCAGGATAAACCCGAGCGGAGGCTGTCCAATGGCAGGTTCTCCGGGCGGAAGGGCGAGCCATTCCGCCAGATGCTGATCGAGTGTCGCCTTGTTGTGAACTTCACGGAGCACACCGCGGGCAATCATCGCGCGGTAATAGGCAAGCTGCCCGTGAGCCATGGCGTAACAGGCTTCGCGCGATTGAGGAAACGTCAGCGGCTTGTCTTTGCGATGATGGCGAGGGAGCAGCGTCGCGATGATCAGCCCGACTCGGCCTCGCTGAAGCTCCGGCCACGATACTGTACAGGGCCCCGGAATGATCTTGTCGTAATGCTGTTCAAATTCGCGAATTTTCGAAACCGGAAGCATCAGATCACGAACCCATTCGGTTGCGTTCCAGGCCATGTCGAGATGGGCATCAAAAATGAACATGCAAACGTCCTTGGTATCAAAGGCAAACAGCAATCGTACGTCCGAGAATTACGGAATCGCGATCGACCAAAATTAGCCAAGTTGGGATTCAGTCGGAAGGGACTGACGAAAGATTACGGGAATCCCTGGCGACTTCGATTGCCAGAGCGAGCCAGCCGACAAGGAAGGCAACACCACCGATCGGGGTGATCATTCCCAGTTTCGTGATCCCCGTCAGAGTCAGCACATAAAGACTGCCTGAAAACAACAGAATTCCCAGCGTGAACGAAGCGCCCGCAACAGTCAGTGACCTCGATCGACGGCGCTCAGCCAGAGAACCAACGGCGAGCAGTGCCAGGGCATGGTACATCTGGTACTCGGCCGCCGTCTTGAAATCGTTCAGGAACTTACGGGAAAGTGGAACCGTTTCCCCCGCGACGACTCGAGTCTGCCCGGCGTATTTCTCGACAAACACCTTGTCCAGCCCATGCGCAGCAAACGCGCCGAGGCCAACGGAAAGTCCACCAAATATGGCACCCAGCAACAACCATCGCGACCCTGACATGGCAAGCTCACAATCCCATCGAATCTCATCAGGCGCTGGCTGATCGCGGAAATCAACGGAAGAACTGCAACGCCGAATTTCGAACGGATGGTACCTCGCGTTGAACCACCCTGCCACTGATTCGATTGCTCGCAATAGACAGGATGCGCGTCATTGAACGGGCCAGGAATGGATCTGTCCCGCGGAATCCCCGGCAACAACCGTTGCTCCATCACTCGTCATGATGATCTGGAGTGGCAGAACGCGAATCCCTGGCGATTCTGGATTCTTGCTGGCGTCTGAGGTCATGCGGAATGTTTTCAGGACGGTGCCGTCAGTTCCCCAGACACGTATCGTTTGATCCCGTCCGCAGGTCACCAGTTCACCTTTGGGACCAAATGCTGCGTCGAGTACCCCATTGGGAATGCGACCAAACAGACCTGGTGGTCGTGCGGGAGGATGAGCATCCGCCTTGGTAATTGCTGGCCAACCCTTGGAGATTTCCCACCAGACGATCGTGCCGTCTTCGCCACATGAAGCCATGACCTGACTGTCAGCTCGCCACGAGAGGGATCGAACGGCTCCCTTGTGTTCGGCGAGCGGCAAGACAACTCCACCGCTGGACGCGTCCCAGAGATGAATGTTGCCGACACGATCCGCGGAGGCCAGCAATTTGCCGTCGGGACTGAATGCGATGGCAGTAACCCAGTCCGTGTGCTTGACGAGAGTATGCAGCAAGGCACCGTTCGCCGTAGAAAAAACCTTGACGACGCGACCTGATCCTCCAATCGCAACAAATCGCTCGTCCGGCGACAAATCCGCAGCAAGAACCGTATCGGTTTCGTTCCCGAATTCCGCCAGTCTCTTCCCCGTCTTCACATCGTACAGTACGACCGATCCACTCTGAACGGGACGACCACCTGCTGCCAGCAGTACCGCTCCTGATCGACTGAACGCCAGCACTTGCGGTTCACCCTCTGGAAAAGGCAATGATCCAATTAACGATCTGGAGACCGGATCGAGGAAGTCGATCCGCTCATACGTCCCGACCGCGATCAGTGGAGCACGAGGACTGCTGGCAAGTGCCAGAACGGGAAACGGGCGTTTCGTTTCTTTGTGTTCAATCACAGGGAGTTTATCAGGCATGGGACCAGGCCCATCTGCCTTACCAATCGACGATGGGACGAAGGTCAGCGTACGGGCGGGTGTCGCCGCACTCCCCGCATTCTGTTTCAGACCCATGTCGATCCACGATTTGATCAATGCGATCTGTTCTTTTGGCAATGGATCATTCTGAGGCGGCATCCGTTCGGCCGCATCTTCAGCCGTGATTGCCTGAAACAATCGACTGGAACTCGATCGCCCTGCCATCAGAACGGCACCGCCACTGCTCCCTTTCGTTGCGGCGGCAAAACTGGCAAGACTTAGTCCCGCTTCCTGCTTCGAATCACCATGACACTGCAGGCAATGACGTTTGAAGATCGCGGCGATGTGATCGTCATACGTCACGCCCTGACTTTCTGGCTTCTTCTCGTCGGCAGACGCCAAGCCAGATGCCATTACGAAAGATGTCAATGACATCAAACCAATTAAAAGCAGGCGAAACATTTCGATCTCAAGAAGAGCAATCTGTCAGGGATGAAGCGTTCTGCAAAGTGAGCCGCGTCAGAAAATCACTTGGCAGGTTTTAACTCTTTGATCACTGCCGGTACGTCCGTTTCGTTTACAGAGCGGTATCCGAAACTGGCCGTTACTTTGTTCTCCTGCACGACGATTGCCGTCAGATGAGCATCGGCATTGATGCCCCAGCCATTAGGTCCCCCCTTATCACCGGGATGAACGGACCAGGTCGTTTGTGTCAGCTTCAACGACTGCTGCGCCTTGGGAAGATAGTCCTTCGATTTCATGACATCTTCGGTCAGCCAGACGGCGACGATTTTGACATCTGTTCGCTCCTTGGCCAGATCCACGTCGAGTGTTCGCAGGAATCGAGCGACAGGACGATCCCATTTGTCGGCCTGGACAAAAACGAAAACGGTCGGTTTCCCTTTTTGCTCCTCGGCGAGATCAGACTCCTTTCCCGAATTGTCCCCCACTGCAATCACCACTTTCAGTGGTTCCACTTTCGTTCCTGCAGCAGGTCCTGAGGCCACTTGAGCCGTCGCTACACCCGGCACGAAACCAAGCATGGCCAGCAAGCAAATGCCCGCCCGCAACCCGCGACTCGACCGATCAATTCGTTTCGTTGTCGATTCTACGGCGAAGTTCATGTGAGTCTCCTTGAGGTGTGCTACAGGGCAGCGATGTGATTGCTGTGTGGTGGACGAGAATCGATGTAGAATGCTGTCTACGACACGATACCCCGCTTTGGCGATAGTCGCCAACGAAAATGGTGGGCCTCCCGGGTTGCATTGGTCTTCACGAATTCTGCCCGGTGGGATAAATTCCGGTCAGACCGGACTGATCCGGACAGTTCCAGGGAAGGAACCTGCCATGCGAGTCGCGTTGTTCGAAGACAAATTTGCCAGAGATTTTGCGCCGATTGCCTTGCTGCGTCCGGTGTTCGAACTTCTTTGCGGTCATTTCGGGGCCCGTGAACGGGCTCAGGAATTCCTCCCGATTCAGGAATGGGGCGTATTTCTGCGCGACGAACTGGTGGATGTTTACCACGAAGAACATCCGGGATGCCGAATTAATGATGTCAACTGGCTGCGGTCGGGCCCCACATTGCTGCTGAACGGTCGCTGGCTGGCCGATCCCAAGGCACTTTCGCAAATTTCACCGGATGCCGTCGGAATCGTCGATGGAACGGTTGTCTATCTGACACTCGATCCTCTGGAAGTCGCTTTGCTGACAGGCGACAACTGGGACGAAGCATTGCCACAGATTGCGCGAACTCGTCGGCGAGTGGCCGCAACAGGGAAACTGGCTCGATACCCGTGGGATCTGGTTCACCACAACCCCGAACAACTGAAAGCGGACTTTGTCGCGAGAGACTTCGATCTCTCTTCGGCTGATGAACTCGGCCCACAAGTGGCTGTCCTGGGAAAACCACAGCACGTGTTCGTTGATCCAACGGCCAGCATCGATCCATTCGTCGTCATCGACGCTCGGAAGGGCCCTGTTTCGATTGATGCGGGGGCCATGATCCAGGCATTCACACGCCTCGAAGGCCCCTGCCACGTTGGCCCGAAATCACAACTCTTTCGAGCCAACATCCGCGAAGGAACCAGTATTGGGCCCGTCTGCCGCGTTGGTGGCGAAGTTGAAGGGGCCATCCTGCATGGTTTCGTCAACAAGTATCATGACGGTTTTCTCGGACATAGCTACGTTTGCCCCTGGGTGAACATGGGAGCTCTGTCGACCAACAGCGATCTGAAAAACGACTATTCCGCCGTACGCGTTCCTCTGTCAGGCCTGTCGATCGACTCGGGCGAAATGAAAGTCGGCTGCTTCATCGGCGACCACACCAAGACCGCGATTGGAAGCCTGTTCAACACGGGAACCGCTGTCGGGGTCATGTGCCTGATTCTTCCAGATGGCGAACTGCTGCCGAAGCACGTTCCGTCATTCTCCAGAATCTGGCATGGTGAACTGATCGATGGTTTCCCGATCGAGAAGGGGCTTGCTACAGCCCGAGCAGCGATGGAGCGTCGTAACCGAACGCTGACAACCGCTCAGGAAACGCTGCTGCGCAAGGTTCACGCGATGACGCATACAGAACGCGAAAATGCGATCGAGCGGTTTGCGGAAAAGGCTGTGGCGTAGTCAGTGCAGTACTTGAGGATCAGCCGTTCTGCGGTCGAAAAAGATCGATCAATTCCACGAATGCATTTCGATCGACTCCAGCCAGCAGTTCAACGACGGACTGAACCGAACGGACTCCCGCACAGACCTGATTGATGACTTCCATCGTGACACATTTCTGCAACCCGGCTCCGACCGCTCCCGGGTTAGCCGCGATGGCTTCTTTCAGTTGCGACAGTTCCTCGGCGTCGATTCCGTCTTTTTCCTGATTGACGGCGTCGATAAACGGCTGCTTCATCCACATCACGAATTCAAACTGCTGTACGGACGATTCGACAATCAGCTTGTTGTAGGTCGTCGACATGGATTGGATGCAAGGGAGAAAAATCGAATGCTTCCCGCGGACGCGATTCAGGAAGTGCGATTTGAACATCACGCGATAGTTCGTCAAATGAACCATTCCGCCGATGGCTTCCTTGCCTTTCATGCCAACGAGCCCCAGGAAGTCATCAAACGCAAATCGTGACAATCCGCTTTGCTTGACCGAGATGACCATGTTGGCAGATTGAGAAAGGATCCGTCGCTCACCCGCAAGAAGATCATCCGGCACCAGTGCCATTCCCATCTTGTCATTCCTTTCCGGATGCATTGCACCGATGCTTGGATCATTTCACCAGATATGCGAAACTGACGATCACAGTTGATGCTATTTCAATGACTTTGTTTTCAGGAGAAGTCCCATTCAGCCCTTGATCGAATACGAACAAAGCAGCGGAATTGTTCGCGAAGTCTTCGACGACATTCGTGCCACTCGCAAGACGACGGATATTAACAATTTCTGGAAGGTTCTGGCCAATCACCCGCCCACGTTGCAACGAACATGGGAAACCTTGAAGCAAGTCATGGGGGGGCCGGGAGAACTGGATCCGCTGGTCCGTGAATTGATCTATGTTGCCGTCAGCGTGACGAATGGCTGCGACTACTGCATTGCCTCACATCGAGCAGCCGCGGTCGCAAAAGGAATGACCGACGGAATGTTTGGAGAACTGATGAGCATTGTCGGAGTGGCCAATATGAATAACCGCCTTGCCAACGGTTTTCAGGTACCTCTGGATGACAAGTTCAAGTAGAGAATCAGCCTCAGCACCTTCATTAGCAGCCCGTGGGGCAAACGCGATGCCACATTCATCGGATCAGATTGCAGCCGCCGTCGCACACGTCAAACGTGTCGATCCGGTAATGTGTGACCTGATCGACAAAGCCGGGCCGTTCACCCTGAAACTCGACCGGAACCGATTCGGGATGCTCGTCCGGTCGATCCTGTCACAACAGATCTCAACCAAAGCCGCCAGATCCATTCGACTCAGGCTGGAAGAGCTATTGGCTCCGGCAAGGATTTCTCCAGAATCGATTGCATCGGTGACTGATGACCAATTGAGATCAGTCGGACTATCCGGACAGAAGGTTTCGTATGTCCGAGATCTTTCAGAACGATCCCTGGACCAGCGACTGCGTCTTTCGCAAATCGGTCGCCTTTCGGATGAAGACGCGATTGAGCATCTGATTCAGGTGCGCGGTGTTGGCCGGTGGACCGCACAGATGTTTTTGATCTTCTCGCTGGGTCGCCTGAATGTCTTTCCGCATGATGACCTGATCGTCCGGTCATCGATCCAGGAACTTTACGGGCTGTCCGAATTGCCGGACAAGCAAACCAGCCATTCAATTGCCGACGTCTGGGCTCCGTATCGCAGCGTCGCCAGTTGGTATTGCTGGCGCTGGATTGATGTCAAAAAACGCTCGAATCCAGACGCCAGCCAGTACCCTGTTTAATCAATTGCAGGCAGGACCGCGGGGTCCGAGTAAGAACTCGTCCCAGAGCAAAGAGGTTCTACTTGACCCGGACAGGGACGAGAGCTCCCTGCTCAAACGAAGATTCTTCGGTGGAAGCTCGCACGCCCAGTGGACTGAACAGCAACGCGGTGAAGGCTGTTGTCCCGATGACCGACTTCGCGAAGAATGGGATTGCTGCGATGTAGCATGCAACCAATCCTGCCGTCGTAAACGGGTAGAGAACTGGAGTGCGGCTGGAACTGTTGAACCAGACTGCGAAATTGGAGACGGCGAAAAACAGGACTTCGAACGTCAGGCCCAGAGCGATCGCACGTCCGATCGCGCCGCGGCTTCCCTGGCTTCGCACGGCATTCCTCAGCAGGAACCCCATCAGTGTGGCACCGATGAACGAAACATAGGTGATTCGTGAAAAGGCCCAGTCAGCACGACCGGACAAAGCCCAGATTCCCAGATCGCTGACGAACAATGTCGCCAGAGGAACCAGCAGCGCCAATCGGCGATCTGCGAGGTACGCACCACCAAACAGGCATGCTGCCGCCAGTGGATTGAAGTTCCATGGGTAATACAGCACGGACATGTCCGTGTGAATTTCACAGTTCATCAGCAGGTACGGCAGCATGCGAAGAATCGCCGTGTAGACCAGCAGCGAAATCAAAAACGGTGTTTTCGGTTGGGTCATGATCTTCCTCAAAATAGGGCGTCCAGAATCCGTCTGGACGTCGCGAATGTTGTACGAATTCGTGCGGCATTTGTCGAACGACCGGCTCAATTACTGGCGGTCGTAAAGTTCGTCCTGCTTCGTCGGGTCGGCCAGATTTCCATCGCTGACGTATCCCAACCGCTTCTGGTCGATCTTGCCAGCCTGAGATGAACTCATGAAATTGCTTCCCGGGACACTGATCTTGAAGAACCGGGACCGCGATTCCACATGGCCATCCAGGAACGCCACATTGACGGTGTCAGAGTGACGAAAATGAGTCGTCGGAAAGTTCTGGCTGGGAGGTTCCAGCAGCCATGTTTCCTGAAAGTTCAGCGCGAAGTCGACTTGAGCCGCATCGCCGAACGCGACTGTCTGAGTCAACTGCTGCACATCACGCAGGCTCTGGAATGTGGCCATCGGCGTCGCTGTGGGCCAATTGGACCAGTCGTAATTGATGCCGTAACCCAGGTACCGACCGTTGTAGCCATATCCGCAGGCCATTTTGCCGAAGCGAACAGAATCCACCTGAGCGTTGCCGAAGTTCGGGCATTGATACGCCGCGTAGTTCGTTTCCATGAAAGGAGCGAGTTGCCCCTTCGAAAAATCGAGCTGTTGAGCGGGATTGGGCTGATCGTAATCGACGTTTCCAAACCAGAATCTGGCCTGTCCTACGGACGGATAGGCTGCGGCATTCGTGATAAATTTTTTGTCGTCGATCCGGTAACAAGGCAGAACACCGGCATACGTTTCTGAGTAGTTGTGCAGAGCCAGGGCCAGTTGCTTCAGATTATTCTTGCACTGGGTGCGACGAGCAGCCTCGCGTGCCTGCTGTACTGCAGGTAGCAGCAGTGCAATCAGAACAGCGATGATGGCGATCACCACCAGCAGTTCAATCAGTGTAAAACCTTGAGGGCGTCTGTGCCTTTTGGCCAGCGGTTTCGCGGCAGTGGAATTGGAAAGGGGGCGAGATACGCGAGTGTGCATGACAATTCTCCGTTGTCGAATTCTTGACCGACGGAGATCGCGTGATGAAGAAGTGGCTGCCGAATGAGTGACGGCACAATCGCCCGGGACGTGGGGACAACTGTGGACGGACATCAATCAGAGCACCACGACTCGTCCAGAGCGAGCACCGCAGGCCATCAGGTCACGACATCTGGGCAGGTCTTCTGGCTCCCGGATCACTCTACTCACCGCGCCTTCCCGAGCATGACACTCAGTGGCATATGCGGCTTTCGTCCCCGGTTACAGCGGCGGGACCGCGACGGATTCACACCGTCTTCCCTATTCTCTCGCACAGACAACAAGTCTCACGAGCACCCATGTCGGCTTGGCATCGTACCGAACACGGAAAAGAATTCAACCGTTCGCCAAGCGACGTCCCCAAAAGTTTCCGCTGGCAGGGGCCGCAATTCGGGGTATCCGGTCCTCGACCCCCGCCTACGCTCCGCGTCTACCCCGCATCCCTCCGATCGTGGCTCAACTCAGTCCAGTGCTTTTCCCAGCGACTTGACCCAATCGCGTTTGCAGTTAAAAGTATCCATATGGCGCTAGTACTCGTCGTCAAACGAATCGTGACTTTCATTTAATCGAAGGCATTGATGGCAACTAATCCCCGCGACAATTTTCCCAAGCCTGTGGCGGATGCGCTCGCTAAGCGAGCTTCGTACATCTGTTCCAATCCAGACTGCCGCGCGCATACCATTGCACCGTCAGAAGGGAGCGACACCAAATCTATCTATATAGGTAAGGCGGCACATATCCGTGCAGCCCGCTCAGGAGGGCCTTG
>CAXBSB010000115.1:0-24951 GCA_963977965.1 uncultured Schlesneria sp. | reverse complement strand
ATTTCATTTCGATAAACGTCTTGAAGGTCGTCTCCAGCTTTTTTGATCGCTTTTCCATATTCTTAATAATGACCGGAAATGAACCTCCCGGATCCGGAAAGTAGATGATCCCGCTGCTTGTAAATCGTTCGCTGAATTCGGTCAATCGATTGGCACCGGCAGCATCCCCTGATTTATTGGCCGCTAAAATAAGGTCACTGTACGCAACCAAGACAGGGCGTTTGGCACTTTCGACGGCTGCCGAGTGCTTGTCGACAGCTTCCTGTATTGGGTCGGCACAACTGGCACGAAATGCCGAGGCGGCGATAAGAACCAGTGTGAGAACAATTCGAAGCACGGTGAGCTCCTCCCGAAACGCACATCAGGGCTAAGCGTCGTCTGTCCAGGCCGCTCGTATCGAGAGCGATCAGTAGAAATCGTTGATGGTGGATTTTGGAGGCGAGAGTGATGCATGTCAACAAGTTCGTCCGAAAAGCTCGCAAAACCAAACCGCCGAAGTTTTTCAATTAGCGGATGTGAAACTCCATGTGGCTCGTTGTGTCATCTCAGATTCGATAACTGTAGATCGAGTTCGTTACATGTCTATCGTGACTGAGTACGTGCGCTGCTGAATTTCCTCATTGATTCTGCGAACGTCGCGGAACACGTGAGAATTGCTCGGGTCTCGCGAATGAGCCCATATTCGAACCGGGCAATCCTGCCCGTCTGCTTCGTCTTGTTTTTCGTTCGCACTTCTCTTCGTCTCACGACTTCGCCGACGACAGTGTGACTCCTGAAGTCGCTCTGGTTGCGATAGAATTGAAGTCATACCTCTCCAGATCGAGATCGCGAAGTACTGCCGACAGCCCTAGATTCAAATAAGACCATGACCCAACTACCAACGGAATTGCCCACACCTCCGGTGCCCCCGCGAGGAATTGCCATCAGCGGCATCATTTTTTCCGTGTTGTTTTCGTTCTGTTTGGTACTGATTCGACTTGCCGTCCCAGCCGACCCGACCGATCCGGGTGAGTGGATCGCCGACACGAGGCTTGGCGCGATGGTTCGCTGGGGGCTGAACTTGGTTCCGTTTGCCGGTATCGTCTTTCTCTGGTTCATCGCGACGCTGCGCAACCGAGTCGGTCTACTTGAGGACCAGTTCTTTGCGTCGGTGTTTCTTGGCAGTGGTCTACTCTTCGTCGCACTGCTGTTTGCTTCCGCCGCCGTTTCCCATGCCACGCTCGAAAGCGTGGCGGAAGGCCGAATTACGGCAAAAGGCGATGCGTATGTGGTGGCTCGGAGATTGAGTCATACGCTGATGAATACCTTTGGGATCAAGATGGCTGCGGTATTTGTTTTTGTGACTTCGACAATCGGGCTCCGCACGGCATTCCTTCCGCGCTGGTTGGCATTCACCGGTTTCGTCATTGGTCTGGTGTTGTTACTGGTCATCACCAGTTTTGCGTGGATCGCTTTGCTGTTTCCGTTGTGGGTGTGCCTGGTCAGCGTTTACCTGCTCGTCACCGAATATCGTTAGCTGGTTGACTGCATCCAGCACAATACTTCCGGTATGATCCGTGTGATCCCTGTCCTTCCCGTAACGGGGATCGGATCTTGGTTCAACGGGAAAATCGGAGATCCCATGCGTCTGTTGCTCTGTCTCTTGCTTTCAATTTGTTGTTTCGCATTCCAGAACAATCCAGCGTTCTGCGCCGACAAGGCTGCTGAGGTTCGGCAACCTCGATTGCAGATTATCAACGGGTCGTCTCAGCCGATCGATGTTTTCTGGCTGAAGTCTGATTCAGAACGCGTTCCGAATGGAACTATTGAAGCGGGTCAGCAGACCACGATCACCACCACCTTGGGGCATCGATTTGCCATTGTTGGTCGTCAGGATAAAACCGAGGCGACCGTGACCAGCGAAGTCGTCATCCAGGGGTTTCGGTTTGACCCTGAAACATCGCACAAGGCTCCTCGATTTTACACGCAATCGACCAGTGCGAATGGCCTGCCGATTGTTGCATCGAAGAACGTCAACCCGTATGCACTGAAAGAGGCCGAGTTTCTGGTCAACATGATGCTGGCCCGTCGGCCGGATGTTTTGAAGGCCATGGTCAGCAGCGGGGCACGGCTCTGCATTATCGCTCACAACGAATTCACGACCGACCTGCCGGAGTTTGCTCGTCTGGGTGAAGGAGAAGCTCCCGGGCCGAATATGAAGCGGTTTTCGGCCAAGGATTTCTGGGATGCGCGAGCCCGTGGTACCGGGGGAAGTGACAGCGACCCGTATTGCTCCTGCGGCGAAGAGAACCTGCTCGGATATGACGGCGATCCGTATTCGACCGAATGCATCCTGATCCACGAAATCGCGCACAACATTCATTTGCGAGGCCTGCAGAATGTCGATCCAACCTTCGACAAACGCCTGAAGGAATGTTATCGCAAAGCGATGGACGCCGGCTTGTGGAAAGGGAAGTATGCTTCCGTCAATCACCACGAATATTTTGCCGAAGGGGTTCAGTCCTGGTTTGATAACAATCGCGAGAACGATCACGACCATAACCACGTCAACACGCGAGCCGAACTGCTGGAATACGATCCCGGCCTGGCAGCGATCTGTCGTGAAGTGTTTGGTGATACCGAACTGAAGTACACCAAGCCCGTCAAGCGATTGAAAGACCATCTGCAAGGCTACGATCCGGCCAAGTCACCGAAGTTCGTCTGGCCTGAGCGTCTGGCTGCAATCAAAGTCGCGATTCGCCAGGGGGCTGAGGCGCGGAACCAGGACTCCAAGCCCAATCCGCTGCTCAGTGTCGAACGGATCTTTCGGACAAGCGATTTCCAGGAAGAACGTCTCCCCAGCATCGTCTGGAGCAAACGGAGTGGTACCTATTTCACGCTGGAATCCGCTGCCGAAAAAGGGGAAGGACGTGATCTGGTCCGCGTCGATGCCGCGACTGGCAATAAAGAAGTCCTGATTCCCGCACAGGCGTTTATTCCCGCGGATGCCAAGAAGCCACTTGGGATCGATAAGTTTGAATTCTCGGCCGATGAATCAAAGCTGCTGATCTACACGAACAGCCAGCGAGTCTGGCGGCAGAACACGCGTGGCGACTACTGGATCATGGACGTCGCGTCTCGATCCCTGAAAAAGCTCGGGGGAGAGATCCCTGAAGCATCGATGATGTTTGCCAAGTTTTCCCCTGACGCCAGCCGTGTCGCATTTGTCAGCAAGAACAATCTCTACGTCCAGAAGCTGAGCGACATGACGGTTTCTGCGCTGACGAAAGATGGCTCTGCACATCTGATCAACGGGACTGCCGACTGGGTCAACGAAGAGGAACTCGAAATCCGCGATGGGTATCGATGGAGTCCCGATGGGGAGACGATTGCCTACTGGCAGTTTGATACGACGGGCGTCCCCGAATTCTTCATGATTGATAACACGGCGGGGACTCATTCAAAGACGATCGGATTCGCGTACCCGAAGGTGGGAGGTCAGAACTCTGCCGCCCGCATCGGTCTCGTTCCGGCAACCGGTGGTGACACCCGCTGGATCGATCTCCCCGGTGATCCGCGAAACCACTACATCGCTCGAATGGAGTGGACCCCGGACAGTCGACAAATCATTCTTCAGCAATTCAATCGATTGCAGAACACAAACCGGGTCTTCCTGCATGACGTCGCAGGAAAGGCCTCGAAAACGGTTCATACAGAAACGGACGATTGCTGGATTGAAAACGAGAATCCGGTCCGCTGGCTGAATGAGGGGCGTGAATTCCTATGGATTTCTGAGCGGGATGGCTGGCGACATGCCTATGTCGCAGGTCTAAACGGGGAACCGCTGCGATTATTGACGCAGGGCGAATTCGATGTTCTGAAAATTGAAGCCGTCGATGAGAAGGCAGGGTTTCTGTACTTCACCGCGTCACCCGACAACCCGACTCAGTCTTACCTGTATCGAGTCTCGCTGAAAGGTGGGCCAATGCAGCGACTGACTCCTGCAAACCAACCCGGCTCGCACAGCTATTCGTTCTCGCCTGATGCCGAGCTTGCCGTTCACACTTTTTCGACGATTACGTCACCGCCTGTTGTTGATCTGATCAAGTCCGCAGATCACTCAACCGTTCGCTCGCTGGCAGAAAACAAGAAGCTGCGTGAGGCACTCGCGGCACTCAAGCCGACGACAACAGAATTCCTGCGACTGGATATCGGTGACAATACGCCGCTGGACGCGTGGTTCATCAAGCCCCCGCAGGTCGACGCGAATCAGAAACTTCCGCTCGTGGTCTATGTCTACGGAGAACCTCACGGTCAGACCGTGCGTGATTCGTGGCAGGGAGGTCGAGGGCTGTGGCACATGATGCTGGTACAGCAAGGATACGTCGTCGCGAGCATCGACAATCGAGGCACGATGTCACCGCGAGGCCGGGCCTGGCGCAAATCGGTCTATCGACAGATCGGCATCCAGGCTCCCAAGGATCAGGCTGCTGCCGTTCGATCACTGTTGCAGCGATATCCGTTCATTGATGCCGGTCGCGTCGGTATCTGGGGATGGAGTGGCGGTGGAAGCATGAGTCTGAATGCGATCTTCCGTTATCCAGACCTGTACCGGACAGCCATTTCGATCGCACCTGTGGCGGACCAGTTGCTGTACGACACGATTTATCAGGAGCGGTACATGGGCCTGCCGACGGACAACGGCGAAGGCTATCGCAATGGCTCGCCGATCACTCATTGCGCGCAACTGAAGGGGAATCTGCTCCTGATCCACGGGACGGGTGATGATAACTGTCATTACCAGGGAACCGAGAAACTGATGAACGAGCTGATTGCTCAAAACAAGCAGTTCTCATTGATGGCTTACCCCGGGCGATCTCACTCCATTTCAGAAGGTCGCAACACGACGGCTCACTTGTACGGATTGATGGCGGATTTCTTTCAGAAGTCTCTGATGCCGGTTCCTGGCGGAAAAAGTTCTGCGGCAGACTCGCAATCCACCAGTGAATCCGGAAAATAAATTTTTGGAATTGCCTGCCAGAAATTGTGTGTTTTCTGCCACACGTTCTGTTTCAACCTGAACTACGGAATCTCCTCATGACAGACGCTCAGTCCGAAATCAGTCGTCGTTCGTTCTTCGCAGCCGGTGCAACTCTGGCTGCCGCCGGTGCTGCTGCCACTTCGTCGGCAAAGGCGGCGGAAGGAACCAGCAGTCCCATTATCGTCCCACCTGCAGGCAAGCGAATCCTGTTGTCGTGCAAGCTGGGGATGATTGCGAAGAAGGTTGATGGCAAGGACCTGACTTTGACCGAGCGGCTGAAGCTGGCTGGACAGGCGGGCTTTGACGGGGTCGACTTCGATGAAGCAGGTTCGTTCACCGCGGAGCAGGCTCGTGATGCTGTGCGTGAATCGGGAGTGTTTGTCCACAATGCGATCAATCACGCGCACTGGGGTCAGCGATTGACTAGTCCGAAAGAGGAAGAGCGAGCGACGGGCCGCAAGAACATCGAGCACTGCCTGCGAGTTTCGCACGCGGCCGGTGGCAGCGGAGTTCTGATCGTCATTGGACATGGCAAGGACGGTCCCGCGGCCGAAATTGACGAGCGAGCCCGCCAGGAAATCAAGAAGTTGATCCCGCTGGCCGCTTCCCTCGGACAGATGATCCTGTTCGAAAACGTCTGGAATGAAATGCACTACGATCACGCCAAGCCGCCGGAACAGTCGCCTGAGCGGTTTGTCCAGTTCATCGACAGTTTTAACAGTCCCTGGATCGGCCAGTACTATGACATCGGCAATCACTGGAAGTATGGCCAGCCACGGGAATGGTTGAAAGCCTTCGGTCATCGCGCCGTGAAACTGGATGTGAAGGGGTTCAGTCGAGCCAAGAACAAGTTTGTTGATATCACCTCGGAAGAAGATGATCTGCCTTGGGGCGAAGTCCAAAAGGGCCTGGAAGAAATCGGGTTCACTGGTTGGACCACGGCCGAAGTTCGCGGAGGTGGGCTCAAAGAACTGACCGTCGTTCGCAAGCAGATGGAAAAGGCCTTCGGGTTGTCGTAACAATCTGGAATTGGACACGGCCCAGGCTAGTCATGGCCCGGGCCGATGTGTTCCTTTCGAGTTCCGTGTCGTCCGTGTCCCATACCTCTTCAACCTGCCCAAGGTACACCATGACTTCACCAGCACCATTCCTGCGTCGTGATCCGGCTGATGTGGTCCCATGGGCCGAAACGTGTGGCGAGATTCGCTGCCTGGTGGAAGAGAAAGATGGTGCTGCGGCCGAAGTTCACCAGGTGAAGATTCACGACGCGAAGCTGCATTACCACGCTCAGACCGACGAGTTCTATTACGTGATCGACGGTCAGGGGACCATGCAACTGGATGATGCCACGATCGAACTTCACAAGGGAGTTGTGGTCTATGTTCCGCGTGGCACCAAACACAAGGCGATGGGTGATCTGACTGTGCTGACGGTCTGTATCCCTCGAGGCGTTTTGAACGATATTCACGAATTGGAATGACCGTCATCTGGTCCGGAATCTCAACATCCTGAAATGTTGGTATTGCCTCCGCAGAAAAGGATGGGATAATTCCTTTCCTCAGTGGCACACCTGTGATTTCCGTATTGGCAGTTCATCGATCTGTCGACGTGATCGGCAGCGGAGAACTGGTGACGTCTGGCACATGATTTGCCCGACCGGGATGTGACTTCGTGTCGTGTTTGAATTCGGCGATTGGGTTTTGGACGTTGATAGTCCGCCATCAATGATGGCGCGAAACTGATCTTTCCCACCTTTGATGCTGCGACCAGGACGGTCGACGGCCTGCCGGTAATCCCGTTGTTTTCGTGTTGAACCGGCGCGCGGATCGACAATTTGAATTTTCACAAACGAGACTCCTTGCCTGTCTGTGGATTGATACGAATGATGATTCAGTGGCAGCGGATACGGTGGTCCGCCGCCAGAACATGACTGAGCGATGACGCCAACTCGATTGAGGAACGGTTTCATGAGCACAGGACTCGATCTTCTCAAGCAGATCTCTTCCCGGCAGAGCGCTGAAGCTTTTCGGCTGGAAAACTGGCAAGGCTCGTTCGACGAGTACCTTGATATCGTTCGCAAGAACCCGGATGTGACTCGCACGGCTCACCAGCGCATCTACGACATGATCATGTCATACGGGACATATCCCGTTGATGAGGGTCGCCGTGAAGGACAGATTCGCTACAAGTTTTTCGACGATCCGGAAAACAACGGCAACGATGCGATATTTGGCCTGACGGACACGCTGATGCAACTCGTCAACGTCTTCCGCTCGGCTGCTCTCAAATATGGCAGCGAACGTCGTGTGTTACTGCTTCACGGACCGGTAGGGAGTTCCAAGAGTACCATCGCCAGACTGCTGAAGCGTGGGTTGGAACGCTATGCCCGCAAGCCCGAAGGAGCCCTCTATACGTTCGGGTGGAAAGAGGACGACGGCAGCATCACCTGGGACCCGATGCATGGTGAACCGTTGCAGCTTGTTCCAAACGCCTATCGAGAAGAAATCGCTGCCAGCCTGAATGAAGGACGCGACCCCGATAAGCAGTACTGCGTCGAGATCAACGGCGACATCTGCCCGCTCAGCCGATTCTACTTTAAGGAACGCCTGGAAAAATGCGACGGCGACTGGACCAGAGTGATGCAGTCGGTTGTCGTCAAACGATTCTTCCTGTCGGAACAGGATCGAGTTGGCATTGGAACGTTCCAGCCAAAAGACGAGAAAAATCAGGACAGTACAGAGCTGACCGGTGACATTAATTATCGCAAGATCGCTGAATACGGCAGCGAATCGGATCCGCGAGCCTTCAATTTTGACGGCGAATTCAATGTGGCTAATCGCGGAATGATTGAATTCATTGAAGTCCTGAAGCTGGATGTCGCTTTCCTCTACGACCTGCTCGGCGCGTCGCAGGAACACAAGATCAAGCCCAAGAAGTTTGCTCAAACTGATATCGATACCGTCATCGTGGGACACACGAATGAGCCTGAATATCGCAAGCTTCAATCCAACGAGTTCATGGAAGCCTTGCGCGACCGAACCGTGAAAATCGATGTTCCTTACGTGACGAAGCTGAGCAACGAACTGCATATCTACGAAAAGGACTACAACGAGCGCCGAGTCCGCGGGAAGCACATCGCGCCTCATACACTGGAAGTCGCTGCAACCTGGGCTGTTCTGACACGACTGGAAGAACCCAAGCATCATGGGCTGACCTTGCTGCAGAAGTTGAAGCTCTACAACGGCAAGACCCTGCCGGGGTTCACCACTGAAAACATTGAACAGCTACGGAAGGAGGCGCGGCACGAGGGACTTCAGGGGATTTCGCCCCGGTATGTGCAGGACAAGATTTCGAATGCCCTGGTCAACAATGCAGAGGCGACCTGTATCAATCCATTCATGATCCTGAATGAACTGGAAAACGGCCTGAAGCACCATTCGCTGATCCCAAATGAGGAGACTCGCGAATCGTATCGTCGCCTGATTTCCGTCGTCACGGATGAATACACTGATATCGTCAAGAACGAGGTTCAACGAGCGATTGCTGCCGATGAGGAAGCGTTGACGCGGCTGTGCGGAAACTACATCGACAACGTCAAGGCGTTTACTCAGCGGGAACGAGTTCGCAACAAGTTTACGGGGCAGGATGAACAACCCGACGAACGTCTGATGCGATCCATTGAGGAGCGGATCGACATTCCTGAAACTCGCAAAGAGGATTTCCGCCGCGAGATCATGAATTACATCGGTGCTTTGTCGCTCGATGGCAAGAAGTTTGATTACAAAACCAATGAACGGCTGCATAAGGCTCTGGAAATGAAGCTGTTCGAAGACCAGAAGGATACGATCAAGCTGACCAGTCTGGTTTCGAATGTCGTCGACAAGGATACTCAGGAAAAGATCGACGTCGTCAAAGCCAGATTGATCCGCAGTTTTGGGTACAACGATGAATCAGCGACAGACGTCCTGCAGTATGTCGCCAGCATCTTTGCTCGTGGTGATGCCAAGCGAGATCTGCCCAAATGATGGCTGATGTGACGATGTCAGAGGTTGATGGACTTGCCCGCTCTTACAGCGACCGTGGCGGAATTATTTGGCAATTTGACTGGATGAGAATTCCTCGCCGAGCTGATTTACAAACCAGGACGAATTCCCATGACCCGTTCCATCGATCGTGATAATCAGCGATTCAAGGAAATTGTCCGGGGAAAGGTCCGGCAGGGGCTGAAGAAGTACATCACACACGGCGAGATCCTGGGCCGCAAAGGACGCGAAACGGTCAGCATCCCTGTTCCGAGTATCGATATCCCTCACTTTCGTCACGGTACCAAAGGCTCGGGAGGAGTCGGTCAGGGAGAAGGTGAGGCTGGCCAGCCGATCGGACGAGGTGAAGATGCTGATGGTCATGGCGAGGCGGGTGATGAACAGGGGCAGCACATTCGGGAAGCGGAACTGACGATCGATGAGTTGGCTCAGATGCTCGGTGAAGAACTGCAGCTTCCTGCGATTCAGCCGAAGGGGCAGGATACGATCAAGGCGATCAAGACTCGCTACAACAGCATTCGGCAGACGGGACCTGATTCTCTGCGTCATTTCAAGCGGACATACAAGCGAGCCTTGCGACGCCTGATAGCGTCGAACGAATACGATCCTCGCAAGCCGATGGTCGTTCCGACTCGCGAAGACGAGCGATTTCGATCATGGACCGAAATACCGCTGCCTCAGGCGAACGCTGCCGTGATCTATATCATGGACGTTTCGGGATCGATGACCGACGATCAGAAAGAGATCGTCAGGACAGAAGCCTTCTGGATCGATACATGGCTCAAGAGTCAGTACGACGGATTGCAGCGACGTTACGTCGTGCATGACGCCGTGGCCCACGAAGTCGATGAGGATACGTTCTACCGGGTACGCGAAAGCGGCGGCACTCGCATTTCGTCGGCCTACGTCGCGGCAAAGACAATCATGGAGCGCGACTTTCCGCCTGCCGACTGGAATATTTACATTTTCCAGTTCTCAGATGGCGACAACTGGGGCGAGGACAACACGACATGCCTGCGAGTCATCCAGCAGGACTTTCTGCCCATCTGCAACTTGTTCTGTTACGGCCAGGTGGAAAGCCCCTATGGTTCCGGGGATTACTTGAAAGAACTTCGCCGCATCAATTCGAAATTCGATAACCTGATCCTGTCCGAAATCAAGAACAAGGACGGAATCTACGAATCGATTCGAACGTTCCTGGGAAAAGGGAAGTGACTTAACCGGTCACTCCCCGCAGAACGATCCCCAGTATGGCACACACGCCGAGCGTAATATGCATCGGCTGCTTGAGTGCAAACGTCATGACGAGGGCGACGGTTGCGATCAGCGTGGCGACAAAGTTCCACGAACTCGCGTCCGGCACGAGGAATCTCAGCAGTCCGACGTGCTGTTCGTTGACCGTTCCAAACAGCGTTTGGATGGCAAACCAGACCGCCAGATTGAGGACGACGCCGACGACGGCGGCTGTGATGGTCGAAAGGCTCGCCGATAGTCGTTCGTTGGTGCGCAATCGATCGACCCATGGACCGCCGAGGAAGATCCAGTAGAAACAGGGGACAAACGTGACCCATGTCGTCAGTAACGACCCGAGGATTGCAGCGGTCATTGGCGAGAATGTTTCAGGATGTCGATAGGCTCCCATGAATGCGACGAACTGGACAACCATGATCAAAGGGCCGGGCGTTGTCTCGGCCATACCGAGGCCGTCCAGCATCTCACCGGGTCGCAGCCACCCGTAATGATCAACCGCCTGCTGGGCGACATACGCCAGAACGGAATAGGCACCTCCAAAGGTCACAACCGCTGCCTTGCTGAAGAAAACTCCTTCGTGCAACAGCACAGAATCTGGTCCCAGTGTCTGCCAGACGAGAAGCAACGGTCCGAACCAGAGTGGCAGCGCGATGGCACTGACAATGAACGAATGTCGCCATGAAGGTTTGATATCGATCAGTCTGATCCGAGGCTGCGCGTCAGTCTCTGTCGCATTGCCGTTCGCGGAACCGTGTCCTTTCAACGTGACGAACGTTTTCGGGGCAACACAACCGCCGACATAACCGGCGACCCCGGCTGTCAGGATCAATACGGGAAACGGAACACGAAAGAAGAACAACGCGATAAATGACAGCACAGCAATAACAGCCATGGTCCTGTTCTTCAGGACTCGCTTGCCGATCCGCAGAACGGCTTCGATCACAATGGCCATCACGGCGGGCTTCAATCCAAGAAACAGTCCCTGGATGAGAAACACCTGCTGGAAGCAGACGTAACAGATACTCAGAGCCATGATCGCGAGAAGGCCCGGAAGAATGAACAGTCCGCCCGCCAGCAATCCGCCCCTCGGGCCATGCATCAACCAGCCGATGTACGTTGCCAGTTGTTGTGCTTCAGGGCCGGGCAGCAGCATGCAGAAATTGAGAGCATGCAGGAACCGCTGTTCACTGAGCCATTTCTTTTCTTCGACGATGATCCGGTGCATGACCGCGATCTGGCCAGCCGGCCCACCAAAACTTAATAGGGCGACACGACTCCATGTCAAAAAGGATTCACGCCAACTGACCTGGACTCCTTCGTCTGCTGATGATTGCGGTACGACAGTATTCATGGTCAGTGCTTTGCTGGTTCTGGGACAGATTCCGGGGCGGGTAGGCGAACGCGATCGGTGCGGTCAATCTGCATGACTTTACCGTCCTGGACAATCACCGTCACGTGGCCGTATCGCAATCCACTCAATGCCTGAACGATGGCCTGAAGAGTCGACTCGGGTAACCCTGTTTCGGTTGGAGTTGTCGGGTTCACGCTCATAATGGGGATCTCAATCTTATCGTTTCGAAGTTGGTGCGGATCGCACCTGTGTGTCGCGTCAGAGCATCGGTGAGACGTTCAGTTTGATGCCCACGGGTTGCTAGATGGAATAATCGTCCGGCAGGAATACTCGAACTCGCTTTGGTGTGGCGTAGAGGTCTTCACCTGGTCGAACCTTGAGTTCACCATATTGTCCGGGTGACAGATCAACATTCAGGGCAGACCCGGCTGCTGACAGCGCGCGGACTCGGATTACCGGGCCAGCTGGATTCACATGAACAACTCGGACTGCCAGGCTGGTATCGCCCTGGGGAACGCGGTGTAACTCAACTTCATGAGGTCGAACATAAGCGGTGGCATCACGAGATTCCGGTTGCTGGTATTCGGGATACTCGACGGCGATTCCTCCCAGGTGCATTTGTCCTGCTTCCAGCCGGCCATGAAAGACGTTGACGTGCCCGAGGAAGTCCATAACGAATGGTGTTGCGGGATGGTCGAAGACATCTTGAGGTGAACCTGCCTGCTCAATGTTTCCCTGCCGCATGACGACTACCTGGTCAGCGACTTCAAAAGCCTCTTCCTGATCATGAGTCACGAAGACCGTGGTGACGTGCATTTCTTCGTGCAGACGTCGCAGCCATGTTCGCAGTTCCTGACGAACTTTGGCATCGAGTGCTCCAAAGGGCTCATCGAGTAACAGCAGACGTGGCTTCACGGCCAGGGCTCGGGCGAGTGCCACGCGTTGACGCTGACCTCCTGACAACTCAGAAGGATAACGCGAACCGAGTCCTTCCAGGCGAACCAGATGCAGCAGCTCGTTCACGCGTGATTGAACTTCTTCATGAGGCGTGTGTCTTACTCGCATTCCAAACGCGATGTTTTCAAAAACACTCATGTGCTTGAACAGGGCATAGTGCTGAAAGACGAAGCCAACTTCGCGTTCGCGTGCGGAAAGCTGCGAAACATCGGAATCCTGGACATGGATGGTCCCCGTGTCTGCCTGTTCGAGGCCTGCGATGATACGCAGCAGCGTCGTCTTTCCCGATCCCGACGGGCCGAGCAGTGCCAGAAGTGAACCTGACCCGACTTCCAGACTGACGTTATTCAAAGCGGTAAACGCACCGAACCGCTTGCTGACATTTCGAATGCTGATACTCATCTGTCAAAATCCCTTCGAGTTCACGACTCGGGTTTACGATTCCGTGTTTTCGCGAGTGGCTGCCATTTGTTGAGCGATGTAACGCTCCAGCATGTATTTGCCTGCGAGAGTCAGCAGGGCCATTAATGTCAGCAGTGATGCGACGGCGAATGAACCGGGGTTGTTGTATTCCTGAAACAGCTTCTCGACACGTAGAGGCATTGTGTCAGTCTCACCCGCGATGCGGCCGGATACGACGTACACGGCCCCAAACTCGCCGATTGCTCGTGCGTGACACTGAATGATGCCATACACAAGGCCCCATTTAATATTGGGCAATGTGATTCGCCAGAAGAGTTGCCAGGGTGATGCTCCCAGGCTGACGGCCGCGATTTCCTCGTCACTTCCGAGCGATTCCATCAGCGGAATCAATTCACGAGCGACAAACGGCAGCGTGACAAATGTTGTTGCCAGAAGCAGCCCGGGCCATGCGAAAATCACTTTGATTCCCATCTGCCGTAACGATGGACCGAGGTAGCCCTGCATCCCGAAGAGCAGAACAAACATCAAGCCGACGACGACGGGAGAAATCGCGAAAGGGACATCCAGCAGTGTGACCAGCAGAGTCCTGCCTGGAAACTTAAATCGAGTGATTGTCCAGGCGGCGGCCAGCCCGAACACCGTGTTCAAGAGTACGGCGAGTGGTGCGACAGTCAGCGTCAGGAAGATGGAATGTCGAGTGTCAGGATCGTGCCACAAGTTCTTGACGTAGCCTTGCCAGCCTTCGGCAAACGCCTGGACAAAAACATAGACAACGGGAACGAGGATCAGCAGGCCGATCACAGTATAGGCTGCTGCGATCAACAGGACTCGTAACCAGAGTGGTTCGTCAGCCACCAGACCACCCGCAGATTTTTTTGTACGTACTCCACTAGGATGCATAACGGCGACTCCTTCGTTCCAGCCAGTTGACCAGTGCCAGCGATGCCAGCGACATTCCCATCAGAACGATGGCGATCGCCGTTGCTTCGGCATAAGCAAACTGTTCGAGTCGAGCGACAATCAGGAAGGGGGCGATCTCGGTCTTGAACGGCATATTGCCCGAGATAAAGATCACCGAGCCGTATTCACCGAGGCCTCGAGCGAACGACAGTGCAAACCCCGTCATCAGACTCGGTTGAAGTGCCGGGAAAAGGACTCGCCACATCGTTTGCCAGCGGTTGGCTCCCAGCATCGCTGCCGCCTCTTCCGCCTCGCCTTCGAGACTTTCCAGAACGGGCTGAACTGTCCGGACGACGAATGGAAGTCCGACGAAGACCAGGACGATGACAATCCCCAGTCGCGAGTAGGCTCCTTTGATGCCAAGCGGAACCAGGAACTGACCGTACCAGCCCTTCTCGACCAGCAGTGCGGAATAGACCAGCCCCGCAACAGCCGTGGGAAGGGCAAACGGCAAGTCGATCAGTGCGTCCAGAAACCGGCGTCCGTAAAAGTCGTAGCGGACCAGGACCCAGGCCAGTAACAGCCCGATCAGAACATTGATCAGAGCTGCGATGGCGGAGGCTCCGAAGCTGAGCATGTAGGTGGCAACAGCTCGCTTCGTCCAGACCGCCCCGAGGAATTCGGCAGGTGTGAGTGTTGCGGCCTTGAAGAGGCACGCGATCAGTGGCAGCACCAGCAGCAGGGTGAGCACTGTCAGTGTGTACCCCAGGCTGATTTCAAAGCCGGGAAGGACACGGTGTGATTTCGCCATCAAGAGCCTCCCGTGGACGGGTCAGCGGAGTGGGGGTGGTCGTTTGGTGGGACACAGCATCCAGCCCACAGAAACGTTTCTTTCACGCGTCGATGGTCAGTCTGAATGCCGCGTCTGCCGGATGTTTCGTAATGCAGGTTTTGTGAGGGCTATTTCGACTGATAAATCGTGTCGAACAAGGCCCCTTCGGCGAAGAACCGTGCCTGGGCATCGTCCCAGCCTTTGGAAATCTCGCTGATAGAGAACAGCTTGATTTCGGGGAATTGCTGGCTATGTCGGGCAAGGACTTCGGCATTGGTCGGACGATAGAAGTGCTTGGCAATGATTTCCTGGCCTTCTGGTGTGTACAGGAATTTCAGATAGGCCTCTGCAACTTCGCTGGTTCCTTTTTTCCCAGTGTTTTCGTCAACCACGGCGACGTGAGGCTCGGCGAGGAAACTGCGGCTCGGATAAACGATTTCCAGATCGCCTTTGCTTTCCTGGACTTCCAGGTGAGCTTCGTTTTCCCAGGTCAGGTGAACATCTCCCTGACCTTTCTGGGCGAACGTTGTTGTGGCGCCGCGCGCTGCGGCTTCCAGGGTTGGTGTCCGCTGATAAATCTGAGTGACGAATTCTTTGGCCTGATCTTCGGTTCCGCCACTCAGGATCACGCTGCCCCAAGCAGCCAGGAATGCCAGCTTTCCGTTCCCGGATGTCTTTGGACTGGGAGTGATGATTTCGATATTCGGCTTCACCAGATCTGGCCAGTCCTTGATCCCCTTGGGGTTCCCTTTACGGACGACGAAGACAATCGTGGAGGTATAGGGCAGACTGCGGTTGGGGAATCGATCTTCCCAACCTTCTTTGATCAGCCCTTTCTTCCGCAGTTGGTCGGTGTCTGACCACAGAGCGAGAGAAACGACATCCGCTTCCAGGCCGTCGATCACGGATCTGGCCTGACTTCCAGATCCTCCGTGCGACTGTTTGATCGTGATTGTTTTACCAAACTCCTTGGACTGCGCTGCCACGAAGGCGGAATTGATTTCCTTCCAGAGTTCCCGAGTTGGGTCGTATGAGACGTTCAGCAGGTTGATGGCATTCGCAGAGCTGGGGGATGAGCCAGAATTGCAGCCCAGAAGCAGAACCGAAAGCAGAAGGACCGATGCGGCTGAGAATTTCATGCGAACTCCAAACATTCCAGAGTTATATCTGTCTAGAAAAGTGATATTTTTACACGAACGTGCTTTGTTGTTAAGTTTATGCGGGTTCGAAAGTTCAGGAAGAACTTTCTGAGAAATTCGGACTCGCAATCAACAACGATCATTTCATCGGCAGTTGATCGAAGCCTCCAGAATAACTACCACTGACAAGATAGTATCTTAATTCATCGAATTGGGATGTCAATCCAGAATCGGCACGATTTGCCAGCCGTTGTCCCGAATATCGTATGACTCAGTGGCAGGATGGGGTCGCGATTTACATCGGCTTCAGATGGACTCTGGCGAAACTACCTGGACTCACGCCTCACACCCCGTAGCCGGATTGAAAACCGTGGGCTGAGGCAAAGGGCACGAAATACATGGTGTCCAAGCAGCATGTGAGGTTTCTTACCTGCCAGATTTCGGGTCGCCCCATGCAAACAGACCATGTTTGGATGAAAGGAAGTTCCATTTCGCCTCGCGTGCTGATGGCTGGATTGCAATCAATGTTTCGTAAACACATGCGACACAGTGCTGTCTCAGGTGATTCCAAGGGAATGCCTGGAACGAAACTACAAGTCTTCGCCGACGTTGCGGCATCTGTTGAGACGCAAATGCTGTCCGTTACTCTCACAGGAATCAGCAGTCCCCTTGGAAGCGGTCCTGCGGTTCGAATAGAATCTTGTTGATTGGTTTCACGGAAATCTCTTCGAATTGATATCGGATTCCCATGCTGCGAATTTCGAACTTCTATGCCTGTCTGATCAGTTTGACCGTTTCCTCGTTGGCGATGGGACAACCGGCTGCGACTGTTGATCCGGAACATGCTGCCAAGCGGACCAAAGGACTGGAGATCTTTCGCACCGATGTGCGAAAAACTCTGAAGGACAAATGCGTTTCCTGTCATGGCGGTGATACGTCTGAAGGAAAGCTCGATCTGGCGACGCAGGAAGGCCTGCTGAAAGGTGGCGATCGAGGTCCCGCGGCGGTGATCGGACGGGGTGACAAAAGCCTGATCACCCGCCTGATCCGGCATCAACAGGAACCTCACATGCCCAAAGATGAGCCCAAGCTCTCGGAGCGTGAGATCACGGCTGTTGTGAACTGGATCGACCTGGGGGCTCCCTACGACGAACCACTGGTCGCACGTCAGACGGTGACAACGAAATGGACCGAGCGAAAGGTGAATCAGGACGCCAAATCGTTCTGGTCATTTCAGCCACTCAAGCGAGTCGCCCCGCCGACCCCGGCAGATGCCAAAGCCTGGTGCCAGTCTCCCATTGACCGATTCATTCTCGCGAAGCTGAACGAAGCGAAACTGCAGCCAAACTCATCGGTCGGCCGGGCGGCTTTGATTCGCCGGGTCTACTTCGACATCACAGGCTTGCCGCCATCTGCGGAAGAAGTGAGTGCATTCGAAAGCGACCCACGACCAGACGCCTATGAACGGATGGTCGAGAAGTTGCTTGCCGATCCCCACTATGGCGAACGCTGGGGTCGCTTCTGGCTTGATCTGGCTCGCTTCGCCGAAAGCCATGGATTCGAGCATGACTACGATCGCCCGTCCGCCTACCACTACCGGGATTTCGTGGTTCAGGCATTGAATCAGGGGATGCCCTACGACCAATTCGTGCGATGGCAACTGGCGGGTGATGAACTCGCTCCGAACGATCGACTGGCGATGATGGCGACAGGCTACCTTGCCGCAGGAATTCACTCGACGCAGATCACGAAGAATGAAGTAGAAAAGCATCGCTATGACGAGATGGATGACATGCTGAACACAGTCGGCACATCGATGCTCGGCTTGTCGATCGGCTGTGCCCGCTGTCACGATCACAAGTTTGACCCGATCCCTCAGGCCGATTACTACCGGCTGCTGTCCACCTTCACCACAACGATTCGCAGCGAAGTGGAACTCGACTTCGATCCAGACGGATACCAGCGAGCCCGGACCGAGTTCGAAAAGCGGCAGGCTCCCTACGAGCAGGCTCTTCGAGACTACGAGCAGACGAAGTTGCCCGCTCGCTTTGCCGAATGGCAGGTGAAGCGTGCCGCAACGCCCGAAAAGACCACTGACTCGCCCTGGATGATCCCGGCAGGACTTCAGCTCAAATCACATGGTGGAGCAACGTTTACTCAGCAGCCGGATTCGTCGTGGCTGGCATCGGGAACGAATCCCGCCCACGATCACTGGACCATCAGCTTTGAAACGGGACTGCGAGACATCCGATCGATCCGACTGGAAGCTCTGGCTCATCCCTCATTCACTCGCTCCGGACCAGGCCGTGCCGGGAACGGGAACTTTGCGCTCTCGGAATTCATCGTCGCAATTCGTCCGGTCGGCAGTGCGGCCGAGGCAGCAAAGCCAGTCAAGCTGACGACGGCTCGCGCCACGTTTGAGCAGAAGGGATTACCGGTTGCTGCTGCGATCGACGACAACCCGCAATCGGCCTGGGCTGTGGACCCGGAATTCGGTAAGGATCATGCAGCCGTCTTCACTGTGGCCGAGCCATTTGGATTCGAAGCCGGAACCATTGTGACGATCACAATGAAGTACAATAACAATACTCAGCATTCGATCGGCCGACCTCGCCTGTCGATTTCTCAAATGGCCGACGCGCCCGTTGTCTCTGGTGGAGCCCTCGATGAAGTCTTGTTGACGGTTCTCTCGAAGCCGTTTGACAAACTGACGGCAGAAGAAAAGAAGCGAGCCTTCGACTGGTATAAGCCCCAGGACGCCGAATGGCGGCAGCTTGAAGAACGTCGTGCGACGCATGCCGCACAGGCACCGAAACCAATGCTGCAGAAGGTGCTGGTCGCCACGGAAGGGTTACCCCCCGTCAAACTGCATACGCAGGCCGAGTCCGAATTCCTGAAGGAAACTCATTTTCTAAGGCGTGGTGAAACGAATCAGAAGGAAGCCGTGGCAAACCAGGGCTTCTTGCAGGTTCTGATGTCGAACGCCGATGCTCCTCAGTTATTCCAGACGTCGCCTCCTGCAGGCTGGCGAACGTCGTTCCAGCGAGTTTCGCTGTCTAACTGGCTGCTGGACCGGGAATCGGGTGCCGGTAATCTGCTCGCACGCGTCATCGTCAATCGGCTCTGGCAACATCATCTCGGACAGGGAATTGTTGCAACCCCATCAGACTTCGGAACGCGCGGCGAAGCACCGACGCATCCAGAACTGCTCGACTACCTGGCGAGCGAGCTGATCCGCCATCAATGGGATTTGAAGTCGATCCATCGTTTGATTCTGACAAGTGCCGTGTATCAGCAATCGTGTGATGTCGACGAAGGCCGTGCTTCAATCGATCGCGAAAACCGGCTGTACTGGCATCGGCCACGTCGACGCTTGGAAGCCGAAGCGATTCGCGATGCCGTACTTGCTGTGAGTGGCCAGTTGGACGATCGGCTTTACGGCCCGGGAAAACTCGATGAACGCCATCAACGTCGCAGCCTGTACTTCACCGTCAAACGCAGCCAGTTGATGCCATCCATGACCGTGTTTGATGCTCCCGACGGAACGACGCCTGTCGCTGATCGTCCTCAAACGACGATCGCCCCTCAGGCATTGCTCTTGATGAACAATCCGCAGATTCGTGACGCCTCGCGTCAGTTCGCGTCTCGGTTGCAGACAGATGCCGCCAAGTCGCCTGCCGATGCTGTACGTCTTGGGTACCTGTCAGCAGTGGGTCGGCAGCCGTCGGCCAACGAACTGGCGGGGGCGGTTGAGTTTTTATCGCAGCAGGCTGCGTCGTATTCGCCGGGTGATGCGAAGTCGGGAATGAACCGGGCTCTGATCGATTTCTGTCAGGTGCTGTTCTGCCTGAACGAATTCATCTACGCGGACTGACCTCCTCCAGGCAACCGTCATTCACATTCAACGATCAAAGACTTTGGTAGAGCGGAGATATTCAGCATGACATTTCCTGGCGTATTCGGAACACCGAGTCCTGCGTTTGGTTCACGCCGCAATTTTTTGAAGCAGGCGGGAAACGGAATGGGGTCATTGGCTCTGGCGGGTCTGCTTTCTCAGGAAGGACGCCTTTCTGCTGCGACACCCTCCAGCCTGAACCCTCTGGCCCCTCATCCCGGGCATTTTCCGGGGACTGCGAAGTCGGTGATCTGGCTATTCATGAATGGTGGCCCGTCGCAGGTCGATACGTGGGACTACAAGCCGGAACTGGAAAAGCGGGACGGGAAGGAACTGGCTGGCTTCGATCAGACAACAGGTTTCTTCGCCGGTCAGGGTGGTCCGCTGATGAAGTCGCCGTTCAAGTTCGCTCAACATGGCGAATCGGGTGCGTGGGTCAGCGAAATCTTTCCACAGATGGCCAAGCATGTGGACAAGATGGCATTCGTCTATTCCTGCTGGACCGATTCTAACAATCACTCCCCTGCCCTGTTCCGGATCAACACAGGATTCGCTCGACAGGGAAGTCCGTGTGTCGGGGCCTGGGTGACGTATGGATTGGGGAGCGAAAGCCAGAACCTGCCATCGTTTGTGGTGATGTACGACACACTCGGTCGAGGCATTCCCAAGGGGCATGCTCAGAACTGGGGAGCGGGCTATCTTCCCAGTATCTTCCAGGGAACGGCATTGAAACCTCAAGGAGATCCGATTGAGAATCTGAATCGGTCTCGCGAGATGACCGAACCGCAGCAACGTTCGCAGCTCGATCTGCTGGCCCGATTGAATCGAGTGCATCTAGAACAGCACGCCGCCGAATCGGAACTGGCGGCAAGAATCGAGTCGTTTGAACTCGCCTACCGTATGCAGATGGCAGCACCGGAAGCTCTGGACCTCAGCAAGGAATCCGCAGAAACTCAAAAGCTTTATGGTCTGGATAATCCGAAATGCACGCATTTTTCGAAGCAATGCCTGATCGCTCGACGAATGGTGGAACGCGGAGTCCGGTTCGTTCAGATCTATTCGGGCGGTATGGAAAATGAACGAAGCTGGGACGGCCATGCAAACATTGGAGCCAACCATACAGGGTTTGCCCAGGAAACGGATCAGCCGATTGCCGCCTTGCTGACAGACCTGGCCGAACGTGGGATGCTCGACGAAACACTGGTGATCTGGGGTGGTGAATTCGGACGATTGCCGCTCGTTCAGAAGGGCGGAACCGGACGGGACCACAATCCTCACGCGTTCACCTGCTGGTTCGCGGGAGGCGGCATCAAGGGTGGGACCCAGTACGGTGAAACCGATGAGATTGGACACAAGGCTCTGATCGATCGTGTCAGTGTGAATGACATCCATGCCACAATTCTGCATACGCTTGGTCTCAATCACGAAAAGCTGACCTACCGCTACAACGGTCGTGATTTTCGATTGACTGACGTTTCCGGTCGCGTGGTGAAGGAGATCCTGAAGACTTCGTAGAGTTGGTTACTGTGCAGGCGATCCGAAATCGCTCGCTTGCAACCAGAATTGACGAATTTGGAATCGCATCGTATACCCCGACTGGATCTGTTCGAATTCCCGATGTCGAAAGTACCTGACGTGAGTGACCCCGTCCCAAGGCCGATGAGTGCGGATGAAATCGAAGCGTTGCTTCGCACGGCGCGGGATCACGAAGCGAAGAACCGGTCTGACATCGTATCGGATGAACCGTTGGGGCCCGGTGATGTGCAGCATTTGCGGAACACATCTCACGAGGATCCTCCGACTCAAGAATTCTGGCCGTACACTGCTGCGTCGGCGGAAGAAACATTGAATCAGGCCGAGCAACAACTGGCCGCCGCCATGTCCTCAGACAGCGTTTCCGTGACGCCCGCCAAGTCGCAACCTGCCACAGAGTTCAAAGCCTTCACCCCGACAAGCCCGGTTGTGACTCGCTCACCACTCGGCCCCAACGGTCTGCCATTGTCGGTCGTGGGTGACATCGAAGTTGATGTCACACTGGAACTCGGTGGAGCGGAACTGACGATTGAGGATCTGCTCGCATTGCGAGAAGGTTCTGTCGTTACATTGGATAAAGAGGCTGGTGAGCCGATCGACATTCTCGCGAACGGCAGACTGATCGCCCGAGGTGAAGTAATCGTTGTCGACGACAAGTTCTGCGTGCGAATCTGTGAAGTGATTGGCTCGTAATAGAAGCGGTGGCCATTGTGGTAACCCAAACGAGCCAACGGACGCGGTGATCGGCGTAGTGGCCGGGCGGGTGATTCGGTAGAATCTCAGTGACAGATCGTCACAACTTTCAACTGGTCATCAGTCTGAACGCGATGATGTTGCCGTTCGGAGCGAGTTCGTAGCGGTGCCTCCCAATCTGATCAAGAATTGTAATCTCACGACGGATTACCCATGCCAGAACAGTGGCCATCAGCAAGCTTCGCAAACCGGGCGATACATCCGCGGTCGCGTCGTGAATTCCTGCGAGCTGGCATCCTGGGGATGGGGGGATTGAGATTATCCGATCTGCTTGCGGCCCGGGCACGAGCGGGAAATTCCACTGCGAATCCGTCGCTGATCCTGTTCTGGATGTGGGGTGGGCCGAGTCAACTGGAGACCTTTGATCCGAAGCCTCAGGCACCGCTCGACTATCGCGGTCCCTTTCAAGCCATCCCGACCGCCACGCCGGGAATCGAAATCTGCGAACTCTTTCCGCAAATCGCCCAGAGAATGAATCGACTGGCGATCGTGCGATCCCTGCATCATGAAATGTCGTCGCATAACGATGGCAGTATCGAACTGCTCACGGGGAAGACACCACTCGTCGCCGATCCGACATCGACAGCGAAGTCCGATCATCCTGATCTGGGAATGGTTGTCAGCCGTTTGCGAGGGGTTCGGGTTGATGGGCTGCCGCAGTATGTTGGTATTCCGACTCAGCCGTTCATGACTCAACCTGCCTACCTGGGACTCAGCCACAAAGCGTTTGTCACCGGTGATCCTTCTGTCGAAAAGTTCGCAGTGCCGAATCTTTCATTGGCTGCTGGAACCGACGGAACGCGACTGGATGAACGGCGCGCTCTGGTTCTGCAGTTCGACCGCTTCCAGCGGGATTTGGATCAGAACGGTTCGCTGGAGGGGATGGACCAGTTCCGTTCTGCCGCGTTCGCAATGCTGACGAGTCCTGCAGTTCGAGATGCCTTTGATCTGAATCAGGAAAGCCCTGAGTTACGCGATCGATACGGTCGCCATCTGTGGGGCCAAAGCTGTCTGCTGGCTCGGCGACTGGCAGAAGCGGGTGCGGGAGTCGTCACCATTGATGCTCTTGCACCCAAGCCGGGAATGCCGCTTTATTTCAGTTGGGATGATCATGCAAACGCTCAGCCCGGTTGGGATCTGACAACGGGAATGAAGATGCGAGCCGAGTACATGGACCCGGCGATCTCGGCTCTGGTCGATGACATTCACGCCCGGGGCCTCGATCGACAGATCATGGTCGTGGCTGTCGGAGAATTCGGTCGCACGCCCAAGCTGTCACAGGCCAATGGCTGTATTGGTCGAGATCACTGGCCATCGGCAATGTCGGCCCTGATAGCGGGTGGCGGTGTTCGTGGCGGACAGGTAATTGGAGCTACAACATCCAAAGCAGAATATCCCACGGAGCGTCCCTTGAAGCCACAGGATCTGCTGGCAACGATCTATCGCCATCTTCAGATCGATCCCAATCACGCCTTTTCAGATTTTGCGGGTCGGCCAATTTCGATCCTGACGAGTGGCACGCCGATCCGTGAACTGACCTGATGAGTCGGGGCAGTTTCTGGCGGGCACCAACACCAATCTTTCTGGAGCCACGCCGTTGGTCCGTTCTCTGAGCCGCCAGATCTTGCGATGGTACTCTGATGCGAGTGACTTCCTGCACGCTCCCGTGGATGTTCGTACCGTCGCCACCGTCCGTATTGGATATGCCGCACTGCTGCTGATCAATGTTCTCTGCTGGTGGCCTGATCTTGACCGCTGGTTTTCGGACGAAGGGGTGATGACGCTGGCGAATTCTCGCCGGATCATCGATCCCAAGTGCCTGACTTTGTTTCAGATTCTGCCTGGGGACAGGTTGACGCTACGAATTGTGTACGGTCTGTTCCTCGTCCAGATCGTCGCATTACTTCTGGGATGGAAATCGCGACTTCAAGCTGCCTGCTGCTTCGTCTGGCTGGTCTCATTCCAGCATCGCAACATTCTTATTTTCGACGGTGAAGACACGCTGTTTCGCATCATCGGCTTTCTGCTGATCTTTATGCCACTGGGAAGGATCTGGTCCGTCGATTCTCTGTTGAGCCCTCAACCTGAACCGGACGAACACCCACTCGTTGTTGATGGATGGTCAGTGCGATTGTTGCAGATTGAGATGACATTGATTTACTTCTCGGCCGCATGGATCAAGTTGCTGGGACCTGCCTGGCGCGACGGTACGGCTCTTTATTACGTCAGCAGACTGGATGACTACTGGGGCCGATTTCCAATTCCCGCAGTTCTGCTGGAAACACCGTGGATTGTCCGCAGCCTGACCTGGTCAACAATGGCTGCTGAGTTTGCGGTTCCCTTGCTGATCTGGTTCAAACCAACTCGTCGAATCGCCCTGGGAATCGCCATCACATTTCATCTGGCCTGCGAATATGCCATGTATCTGTTTCTGTTTCACTGGATCATGCTGAATGGCTGGATGTCGTTTCTGCAAACAGACGATTTTCAACTGGCCGCCAGAATACTGAGGCTTAAGACAGCAAACAGCAGGACTTGAAGATGAACAGCAAATGGAAACAGGCAATCACTTGCTGGCACGACGTGTGAGATGTCGGCGCGTCGGATATCACCCGGTTCGTGTGGCACGCCATGAGGTCTTCCGAAGGGCGTGGTCATGCGAGCAACAATTTCCGTCTCGTCGACTGTGACAATAGCCTGATGAGAGCACGACGATGCCAGTATGAGATTACCCCGCATTCCGGCCGACGCTGGACCACGACATTTTGTAGGCGGTTCTGTCAAGCACCACGCCCTTCGGAGGACCTCATGGCGTGCCACACGACCGGCTTCATGAGACGCGAAACGTATCAGT
>CAXBSB010000114.1:0-25080 GCA_963977965.1 uncultured Schlesneria sp. | reverse complement strand
CGGAGTTTCGTATGAAGAAATCAAAGTTTCACGCAAAGGCGCAAAGACGCAAAGGGGAGAGGAATCCATTTGACTGCGATCGTTTTGTCTGGTTTTGATCGCCACGACGCAACGTAACTGAAAGAAAACGGGACGCTGGCAGCGTCCCGTTTCTTGAGACGGTGCGCGACGCCATTGGAAGCGAAAAGAATACCGGACACTGCCAGCGGTTTATCAAAGCGAAAACGGGGGATCAATAGATGGGAGGGCGAGGCGGCGAGGCTCCCGCCGAGCCGCGACGTCGATGTGCGTCAACCCTCAGAGCGGTTCAGCAGGAGCTTCGCCGCTTCGCCCTCCCGTTTTTTAACCATTCTCTAGAGAAACGGACTACGCGGTGTCGTTGGCGTTCGGCTGGTGCAGGTCGAATGAGATTACCACGAAGTTCTCGAAGAGCACGAAGACGGAAATTGAGAACTTTCCGGTTCGAGGGTTAAATGCCCCGAAAACTACGAATTCGTGGGTTCGGCGTCACCAGTGCTATCTTCACCCACATCATCTTCAGATGTTGTCAGGTTGACCCCTTCTTTGCGTAGCAGATGCATGTCCATGCTGCCGAGGGTCAGAACTCGGAATGGAACCCATGCTTCGGGTAGGTCGAAGGTACTTTCGGTCGGGGTCCGCAAAACCATCAAAGCGTTCGGCGTCGTCAGTTCGTCCTTGGTCAAACGCTGAAGGGCTCGATACAGGACAGACCCGCGTTTCAGCGACTTGATCATCTCGTACGGCGGATCGAAAAACAGGACATCATACGGGTACCAGCCCTGGTTTCCTTGCGCCTTGAACGAGGAGCGAAGACAGTCGACTCGCCAGCAAAGTGTCCGTTCTGTGACACCCAGTTGAGTCGCGTTCTGTACGAGTAACTCGTGGGCGCGATGGTCCTGTTCACAGAACACAACACTTTTGGCCCCACGGCTCAGCGATTCAAATCCGAGCGATCCTGTACCCGAGAAAACATCCAGGACGCGTTTTCCAGGGATAAAATCGCGAATGTGATCAAAAAGCATCACCTTCGCCCGATCCGTTATCGGTCGAGTTGTCTTGCCTGGATTCGTCAGCAGCTTTCGCCGACGCAGTTCACCCGCTACGATTCGCATCCCGCCGCCTTGCCCATAGAAAATGTCTGATTCATTGCGCCGGGGCCACTTGGGGCGTACGTCCCCTGCCAAGGTCGCCAATGGAACCGGTGACAGCGTAGACCTATCCTGCGGAGACCGTCAAGGACGACGGGATCGGCTTCCAGAGATTCCCATGAATGATTCCGTCCCAGCTTCCGAAAAGTTGTCCGTTCCTGCTCCCTTACCACCACTTTTCGATTTGCCGTATCTGACTTCAGATCTGCCCGGTACTGGCGGTCGTTGGAAAGATTCTGTCGACGAGTTTGTCGTCGAAGAGATTCCTGCGTACGAACCATCGGGATCTGGAGAACATCTGTTCTTGTGGATCGAAAAACGTGACGTCGCCGCAAATGACCTGGTGCGTCATGTCAGTCGCTCACTGAGCTGCTCACCGCGCGACATCGGAGTTGCCGGGATGAAAGACCGACGGGCGATAACTCGTCAGTACATCTCGGTTCCAGCCAAACTGAGTGAACGAGTCACTTCGATCGATAACGACTTGATCAAAGTCCTTCGTTCTGAGCGTCATGGGAATAAGCTCAAGACCGGGCATCTGAAGGGTAATCGGTTCTCAATCGTAATCCGCGACGTGGAAGCGGATGCGATGGAGCGAGCTGATGCGATCGCAGCACGAATTCGGATGCAGGGCTTTCCAAACTATTATGGAACTCAACGATTCGGGCGCGGGGGCGAGACACTGCAACTTGGTCTCGACTTGCTGACAGGTCGAAAGAAATCTCGCGAAATCCCCGAAGGGCAAAGGCGTTTCCTATTGAGACTGTCGATTTCGGCTGTGCAGTCAGATCTGTTTAACCATGCTCTGGCTGCTCGTCTGGCCGACGGGATTCTTAACAAAGTGCTGGCAGGCGATGTCATGGAAGTAGTTGCATCGGGAGGCAAATTCATCGCAGAAGATGTCAACGCGGAACAGCCTCGTTATGACGCAGGTGAAATCGCGGTCACCGGACCAATGTTCGGCCTGAAAATGCGAGAACCACTCGGGGTCCCACAGCAGCGTGAGGCTGAATTGCTGGCCTGGAGTGGCCTGGGGCCGGAACACTTCGCGAAGTACCTGAATCTGATGTCAGGAACGAGACGCCCATATATCATTCGTCCCGGACAACTTGAAATCACGCCTGAAACGAGTGGACTTCGTTTTGCGTTTTCGCTTCCGAGCGGTGTCTATGCAACGACACTCTTGAGAGAATTCATGAAGACGGACGAGATGCCGTTGGTTTCCGAAGCAGACGAAGGTGACCACCAGCAATAGCATCCTGACGAGCCAACCACTAAGGCCGACAGTCGTCCGCATTGAAGACGATCGAATGCTGTAGGGAAGATTTTTCACCACAGAGGGCACAGAGGAACACAGAGAGTTATTGAGAAAGGAATTGCGGTGGCGGAGGAAGTCAGATCAGGCTGACGTCCTTTGAGCAGTTTACGGTTTATGACTTTGCAATAGCCCTCTCTGGCCTGCTTTTCTCTCTCTTCCCTCCGTGAATCTCAGTGACCTCCGTGGTGAATACCCTGTGCGAATTCGTAAAGCTCTCGCGGTAATGCATGTGACCGCGAGAGCTGTTCATAGGACGGGTTGATCAGTTTCTGATCAACACATTCTGCCTATTTCTTGGGGACCAGCCAGATATTTCGGAATCGAACCGGGTCGCCATGATCCTGCAGGAAAAGACCTCCGGGCTTCTGATCGCTTCGTGAGCCACCGGGTGTCGTTTTCAATTCCAGGTTTTCATGAACGATGACACCATTGTGCTTGATTGTCACCTTGGCAGGGGCAACGACTTTGTCTCCATCAAATTTGGCACAGGTGAAATCGACATCGTAGGTCTGCCATGTCAGTGGTGGCAGACACATGTTCAACTTGGGCTTCGAATTGCTGTAGATCCCGCCGCATTCGTTGTCAGCCCCTTCAAGGCCGAATGAGTCCAAGACCTGACATTCATACTGATCGCCCAGGTACATGCCGCTGTTACCACGTCCCTGGCCCGTTGCGAAAGGCATGAACGGGGTTCGAAACTCCAGATGCAGCGTGTAGTTTTCGAAGACTTCCTTGGTTCGAGTTCCAACTCCCATCAGATTGCCGTCGAGCTTGCCAGGATTCCACTTGTCGACATTCGTTCCATCGAACAGGATGATCGCGCCCTCTGGAGCTTTCGCTCCAACCGTTGGAGATGCCCTGAGCACTTTCTTCAACTCACCGCTGGTGTTTCCCTGCTTGAGAGCAAGGGTGTCACCCGTAATCGTGGCTTCGATGTCGCCACCAGACAGCACTGTTGAACCGTCTTTCGTTGCGCCTGAAATCTTGTGTTTGACCTTCTTTTCAGCGTCCCAGCCAGCTCCGGGAAGTCCATTCGGGAAGACAACGCCATCAAACTTTCCGCCACCTTTCGCGATGACCTGCACACCGACGGCCTGGTCGCCCAGTTTGCCGACGTATTCTCCCTGCACGGCAAAATCAGGGCCCGCATCTTTCGCGTCGAGGAACGCCTGCTTCTTATCCTGTCCCCAACTGCTGGTCGAGATCGCCAGCAGGCATGTTGCCAGAAACATTCTCTTCAATGTCAAACTCATACTGAATACTCCTGAGTAGATTGACCGAAACTCAATTCGAACAGGCGACTGTCATACACCATCGCCGTCTCAACGGACAAATCAAGCAAGAATCGTCCGTCCAGAAAACCGCTCACTTGATTGGCAAAAACGTCAGTGTTCCGCTGATCATGTCAGGAACAACAAGCTGGTGATTCTTCGCATCGAAATAGAAGTCTGCCGCAGACTTCAATCCTTCGAGGATGACCGTTGCATTGCGAGTTTTTCGATCAACTTTCCACACTTTGCCTTGTGTCCAGCTTGAGGCGTAGAAGTGGTCTTTGGTGACAGTGAGACCATCGATGCCTCGCATCCCTGTTGCGAGCGTTGTGTATTTGCCATCCTTGTAATTCACGATTTCGCCAGAGAAGAAATCGCCGACGAAGACCCCCTCCCCTTCTGCTCCTAGTGTGACGCCGTTTGGAAAACGGATCGCTGGATTTCCAGCAGGAACAGCAACCGTGACTTCGCCTTTGAGAGTCACTTTGTAGATGCAGCCCTTGTTGGGCAGGGTTTTCGCGTGGTCGCTGTTCAGGTCCCAGAGTCGTCGATCTCCGTCGGGATCAAACATTGGCTTCGGGCTGCTCATTTCGGAAACGAGCACACTGGCATCATCGTGTCCGGCGACGACGTCGTTCAAAAACTCGATGGGTTGGGGAAAGTTCTTCGCTTCGGCCAGTTTCGTTGCTGTCCCCGTCTTGTCGACTTTCCACAAGGTTGTTTCGTCGGCCGTGACAAGATGCTCACCAACGAATACCAGACCCTTGGGGGCATTAAAGCCCTTAGCGAAGACGGTCACGTTTTCGCCTTCCACAGATACGATCGTCCCGTCACCAGGTTCGTCACCGTTGATCATCGTGACGTACAACTTGCCGCCGAACCCGCGGCAGACGCTTTCGGGGTTCTTACCGACGTTAATCGATTTGTGCCCTTCAGCCAGCAATCGAGTATTTGAAAGAGTGAAAGTGGCAACTGAAATCAAAAGCAGTTGAGACAACGAGAACAGGCGCGACATCTGAAACTCCGCGGGTGGGAAATCGGGGCAGGAACCCCTTCAGCATAGTGCTGCTGGCCGCGAATTCAACGATGCCGCTCATTCCGTCTCGGGGTCGCGATCATTTTGAAGTTGGGCGGGAGAGAAGGCTTGGCCATGAAAACTTAAGAAGAAGAGACGGACACGATTACGATTGTCCGTCCTACCTGGCGTTACCAGTTCTTTCGCTTTCCACCAATTGCCTCCGTTGCGCCCGCTGGATTCCCGCCTCAGTGGGAATGACTGTGCGAGGTCCATCGTCAGGAATCGTCACGAAATGCTGGTGGGTCGGCACTCGAAACGAACTGGTCCGACCCTACTTCGAAAAAAGCGATGGCCTGCGCTAACGTTCGGTGCCGTTTCAACAACTTGTTGACTGAAAAAACAAGCCGGCTGGCCCCCACGGGAAGGCCAGCCGGCTGGAGCGACGGCGGTCCGGGTCTACCACCGTCACCTCAATCTCGGGTTGTTGCCGCTGCCGGGCGAATCGTCGCACCAGGGGACTCATCCGCCAGGCGGAATGGCGAAAGGATCTCTTCAGGAGCAAATGTCTTCGCCGCGTGTCCTGCATTTCGCTTGCGAGCGAGAACATGGCTGCGAGCGGCGATTTCCAGAAACTGCATGCGTTTCTGGGGAGTTACTCCATCGAGCTTGTTTCCAATTAACTCAATCCACCCGGGATGCTTGGCCATTGCCTGCGTCATCAGGTGAGCAAAGAGCGTGATTTGTTTGAAATTGCGATCCGCGATGGAATGACTGACGGGAGAAATGACCTTCGCAATCGTTTCCACCGCCTGCGATGGGAACTCCACGAAGACGTCACCTGAATGAGTTCCCACGAGACGACCGTCAGCTTCTTTCGTGAACGACGTTTGAAGTCGCATGACCGCGCGGGCCATGATTGGTCGTGGCAGCAGCGGGCTCTTGAATGCACCGTCGCAATGAATCAATGTTTCAGTCGGAGTTTGTCGCAAGATTTGTATATGTCCGACAGAACCGTCACCCGCATCAGCATCAAAATGATCGGGGGCAACTTCATTCAGTTGGAATTTTGAGATTTCCATGGCCCGCCAGGTTGCCACGGCAACATCCGGGTGACGAATGAAATAGTTGTAGACGTCTGGATCAACGTCGAAAGTTAATGTCGGCAGGCGACGAAACATCGCCAGGTTGGCCAGAACACCATTAACCTTGGCTTTGCCCTCTTCGTTGAGTTCTGCCAGTGGCAAATCCTGGATCGCCTGCTTTCGAACGGCTGACGTCGAAGAACCAGCTTTGGTTGTTATGACTCCCAGTGTCTGGAAGGCTACGTCGAGTTCAGCGTCGCTCGAAATGGCTTTCGTAGCGGCGGACTCAGACGTTTCCCGCGAGGGCAACGGCGCGTCGGCTGCCAGCAGTGAACTTCCGAAAGCCAACCCACAGGCGGCTCCCGCAAGCAATCTGCTGCGCCAAGTCCTCGATCGTAGAATACGAGCCATCCCCGTCAATCCCCCCATGCTGCTCGTCAGATCACTGGACGAACAGCAACTGGCCGTAGAGACTTGGCACAGTTACGCCCCAACTCACCACATCACTTGTCGACATCCACCCTCAATTTCCGATCGCGGGTGAAGTGTCATGAGCGGTACGACAGGAATCATCGGCATAACCGCTACGAACGGACCAGACATTCTGTATTCTCACGAAGACCTACAGAATACGGCAGATCTGGCAATCCTTTATCCCGGAAAACTCAACGAAATCCACCCAAAATGCCACAGCCCCTCCACTCACTTGCAAACGAAATTGCCAGTCTCCTGAAAGAAACCAGAACTCGAGTGGTTTTCGCAGAGAGCTGCACTGCGGGACTCGTATCCGCCACGCTGTCGAGGGTTCCGGGGATTTCCGAATTCCATTGTGGTAGCGCCGTTGTCTACCGGCTTGATACCAAATCACGTTGGCTCGGAATCGACCCCGCTCTCCTCGTTGACCCCGGACCAGGACCTGTCAGCGAAATCGTGGCCAGACTCATGGCGACAGGGGTTCTTGAGCGTACGCCCGAAGCGAGTTTCTCAGCAGCGATCACAGGACATCTTGGTCCCAACGCGCCCTCGCACCAGGACGGATTGGTGTTCATTGGAATTGCCCAGCGACGGGGGGGCGAGGTACACGTCGAAGTTTTCAGTCACGTGGTTCCGTCAGAACTTATTGATATTCAATATCTTGAGGCGAATTCACTTCGGGAATGGCGACAATGGAAAGCAGTCGAACTGGTGCTGTTGCACTTAGGCGATGCGGTTCGTACCGCATCAAGCGTTTGACGCCGCGAACCTAGGCTCGATCTAGAACTGATGGCCTTGTTTTGGCCCATGTTCTGTCATCGTAAGGATTTCCGGTCCGGATTCGGTCACGAGGATCGTGTGTTCGAATTGTGCCGAAAGGGAAAGATCCATCGTACGGACGGTCCACTTGTCGTATTTATCGAGCATCGTGCGCCAGGTGCCGGTGTTGATCATCGGCTCAACGGTGAAACACATTCCGGGTTCGATGACCACCGTCGAGGGGTTGAGTTTCGGGACGAAGTGAGGCACCCCCGGTTCCTGATGAAATTCGCGTCCCAGCCCGTGACCCTGGTACTCCTGGACGACCGAATATCCGCGAACGCGTGCGTGGCGTTCGATCGCTCGCCCGATTTCTGTCAGTTTCCCATAAGGATGAATCGCATCGATACCTGCATATAAGCAGTCAAATGCCACCTGAACCAGTTTTCGAGCATCTTCTGCGACCGGTTCGATCAGAAATGTTTCGGAACTGTCTCCGTGCCAACCATCGACGATTGTTGTCAGGTCGAGGTTAACAATATCCCCTTCGCGAAGGGGCGTCTTATTGGGAATTCCGTGACAGACGACTTCGTTAACACTGGTACAGATCGTATTGGGATAGCCCTTGTATCCCAGGCAGGCTGGAGTGTGTCCGTGATCGATCGTGTATTCGTAGGCAATCCGATCCAGTTCCAGGGTCGTGATTCCCGCTTTCACCTGTGGGCGAAGGAAATCCATCAGTTGAGCATTGAAGCGACTTGCGCGGCGCAGGCCAGCTCGCTCTTCTTCGTTATGAATCGGAGCCTTCGGTCTGGCATTTTTTTGTCCGAGCGCCTGCATGATGTTCGACCACAATCCCTTCATTGAGAAACCAGATCCAGAATTGAGGCAAAAGTTGGTCTATTTGCCTCTAACTTATGGATACCAAAGGATTTCGAGTACTGTTTCGGGCCGCGGGAGCAAACCCTGCGTGAACCCGGACGACGTTTTCCACTCTTCTTTATAGCCTAGTTTCATCGGAAGGACACAGTTTCGCAAGCGTTCTTTGTTTGGGTATGCTGTTGTTGGCTCGAATAATTCCTCGCTGAGGTCGTCAAATGTCATCTCTCCCGCCCCGTGAATTAATTGATTCGATGCATCAGTTTCCTGGCAATTTCGTCTTCAAGGCCGTGGGAAAGACAGAATCGGATTTCGTGTCAGAGGTGATCTCGGTGGTCCGGGAAGTTCTGGAACTCGAATTCGACCCTCCGTTTGAGACGCGAGAAACACCCGCCGGACGACATATTGCCGTGACAGTGACGCCATGGGTCGAATCCTCGGAGGAGGTCCTGCTGGTCTTCGAGCGGATCCGGATCATTCCTGGCCTGGTGATGTTGCTGTAATGCTGACAACTCAATAGCCATCAATTGACCCGATGGTGGACTCCCGAAGCATGCATAGAACGCAATCGGCGAGTTTTGCCGATGCGAATCTGAGGCCTGAGTTTTGACAGGCTGATCTCGCCGCTTTCCGCCGCAGAATCTCCGGCATAAACGGAACCACCCCGTTTTTCGTCAACTTCGGAACAATCGTTAGAGTTTACCAACTCCAGATTCCGATAGATCCGTTAGGCGCGGATTGTCGCGCTTGCGTTGAGCCACAATGGCTCGAGGTACTGGACTCTCGGCGTCCAAGTCAGGGAACGACTGATGCGGAAACGGCACTGGTTGGCATGTCTCGTCGGCATTTGGCTGGCGGTTGTTGGTGAACAGGCGAATGCCCAGTCACCACCAGCCTTACCGAACAATGTAGGCAATCCCGATCAAATGGGGATGTTGCCTGCGCCCTACAGCGCGAACTACGGGAACTTCCCGCAGTCGTACCCGGGGCCGCAGGGTGGCTATCCACCGGGAGCAGCGGCGTGGCCGAATATCTCACCCTATTACGGCCCACCCGTGGACCAGACGTCCAATCAGAACGGTCTGTGGTTCAACCGACAGATCTTCGGAAACCGGACATTCTATTTCACGGCCGAGGCGCTGTTTTCCAACACAAACCACCCGAACAGTCTGGTCGGAGCGAATGGTGTTAACCAGGTACCGAACCTGAATCCAGGTGTCGTGTATCCGGACAACAACCAGCCGTTCCAGGAAACAGCAGCGGGTACGTCGACAATTGGTACACCCGACCGTGAAACGACCGCCGGCGGGGGTAATAACGGCGGTGGAGTCAGTACGGGTGATGTTAAGATCTTCATGCCTCAGTCCACGGGAAGTATCACGGATCGACTGAATTCCGCAGGTGCACGTGGTACCTGGGGCTTCTGGAATCCAGACCAAAGTGGATTTCAGGCATCCGCGTTCTTTATCTCGCCCACGTCGTCCACATTGTATATCGGTGACCGGCGAGGATTCGATCCGCTACTTTACAATAGTGCCACATTCCTGCAGACTGACATGCTGACCCACTTGCATGCTTATGCAGGGATCACATTGCAGGGGGCCGATACGGACCATAACGGTCTGCCAGGTGTTGTCCAACCCTTCGATATCTATTACCGACTTCAATGGGAAACTCGCGTTGGTGGCGTGAATCTCGACTGGTTCGCATCTCCAATTTACGAGCGGGATGCAATCATGCTGCGTCCGATGTATGGTGCTCGGTACATTCAGACTCGTGAAATCTTCACCTTTGACGGTGCAGACAGCGGACTGGGTTACACGATCGCCGTTGCCGGCCAGAATGGTAACAATAACAATGGGGGAGCCACCACAACCAACGGCAATCTCAGCCCGCTGGCACTCGAAGCCTCGACAACGCTGAACATCATGCAGTCGATGTTGAGTGCCGGGGTCACGTCACAGATGGCTGGTCCTGAAGCTGGTTTGCGACTCGATCTTGGAAAGAACAACTTCAAGGTTTACACGCAGTCCAAGTTTGGCCTGCTGGCGAATTACTCGTCACGTAATCTGTCGGGCTTCAACATCGGGGATGCGTATTACCCCAAGACTGGTGGTACGGCAACTGACCAGTACATCATGCCATCCACCGCACTGGGGGCTCGTGGTGATGTCTCGAAGACCAGGTTTTCTCATGAAGACAATACGACAAACCTGTCACCCATGTTCGAACAGGGAATCTTCGGTCGAGCGAACCTCTTCCAGTACGTTCCTGTGCTGAATAAATCTAAGATTCTGAGTGGAGCAGAATTCCAGGCCGGTTACACGGTGATCCTGATCGGAAACATGTACCGACCATCGAACATCATCGACTGGCAAGCTTATCCCGTCAGCCCGTTGTTGACCGACAAGCGATCCTCCTTCGTCACTCAAAACTGGAGCTTCGGTGTTCAGTGGGATTACTAATGCGGGTCGCCACAAATAGATCGGATGCGATCTAAACGTCCACTCGAATCTTTCAATCAAAACGACACCCGGCCGACAGCGGTCGGGTGTTGTCGTTTTCTGCAGGCGTCGTTTGGATTCGTTTGGACTGTCAGACACGACAACACGGATCGCAATCTGTTAGGATTGAATCAGGCTCTGATTTTACAGCATCAAACCGGGTTAAGCAGATGGCAGGTGCCGAGCAATTTCTGAAGCCATCAGTGATTCGCAATGTTGCGAGGCTGGATCTGCGCGCCCGGTTTATTGTGGAAGGATTTCTGACCGGCCTGCATGCCAGCCCGTTTCAGGGATTCAGCGTCGAATTCAGTGAACATCGACGCTACTCGCAGGGAGATGATCCCAAGGACATCGATTGGCTCGTGTTTGCCAAGACAGACCGGTTTTACATCAAAAAGTACCAGGCCGAGACGAATATCTCAGGGTACATCCTGATGGATCTGTCCGAAAGCATGGGATACACCTGGCGGCAGGAATTGACGAAGTTTGATTACTGCACCTGCCTGGCTGCGGCGTTGACATATCTGATGATTCATCAACAGGATCCCGTCGGACTGATGACGTTCGATACTCAGATTCGAACTTGTCTTCCGGCTCGTAGCAAACGGAGCCAACTCGGTAACATGCTGGCATTGCTTTCCAAGGCAAAGCCGACAGGTAAAACGGATCTGGCAGGGAATATTCGTCGGATCGCCTCCATGATTCGACATCGCAGTCTGATGATGCTGTTTTCGGATTTGTTGTGTGATCCACAGCCGGTCCTGGATAGCTTGCACATGTTGCGACACGCCGGACACGACGTGATCCTGTTTCACGTCATGGATGAAGCAGAAGTAAAATTCCCGTTCGAAGGGATGTCTGACTTCGAAGAACCGGAATCCGGCGACCGAATGATCGTTGACGCCGATGGGATTCGACGTGACTACCTTGAAGCGGTTGATGAGCTTCGTCAGCAGTTTCGCCGTGAATGCCTGAACATGGGAGCCGACTACGTTGCGCTCGATACGAGTATGCCGTTCGATCGCGCGTTGGTCGAATATCTTTCGCAGCGTCAAGCTCGATTCTGAAGCGGCTGGTTGCAAGTCGTCAGTCCCCATTTTCGCGGGGAGACTGATCGGATATACTTCGAACGGAAGAAATTGCGTCCCGCAGTACCGTCGTCTCGCTGCTGCTGCCTCGCGGCAACGACATCGGCTTTGCTGTCTGGACGAACATATTCACAAGGATTGTTGACGTTTATGGCAAATCCGAAATCCCCGAACGGCGATGCGGTCGACAAGACTTCAGCAGCGAAACCGTCGCAACCTCAACAGAATTCTAATGATGTGGTTCGCGAGCTGATCGAATCAATCGCGTTTGCGTTCGTTCTGGCGCTGCTATTTCGGGCGTTTGTTGCCGAGGCGTTCGTCATTCCGACAGGGTCCATGGCCCCCACGCTTTATGGAAGAAATAAGGACGTCGTCTGCCCGGGATGTGGTCACTGCTACGCCATCGGGGCCAGTGAAGAAATTGACGATTCCACCGGACGACTGCTCGATCTGCTGCGAATTGAACAATCGATGTGCCCGAATTGCCGGCATCTGCACAATGTCAAAGATACGCTGGTCTTCAAGGGCGATCGAATTCTCGTCAACAAGTCTTCCTACCTGTTCGGCGAACCCGATCGCTGGGATGTCATCGTCTTCCGTTACCCTGAAGATACGCAGAAGAATTATATCAAGCGGCTGGTGGGTCTCCCCGGCGAGACGATTCGTGTCGAACGCGGCGATGTCTATGCGAGAAAGGGAGCGGCAGGGGATTTCAAAATCCTTCGAAAACGCGATCCCAACAAACAAAAACTCTTGCAGCACGTCGTTTACGATGATGAACATCCCCCCGCAGCACTCTTAAAGGCCGGATGGCCCGAAAACTGGCGACCAGAAACGCAGGGCTGCAAGCAAGACGCGCAGCTTCGAAGATTTGAATTGGCTTCGACCGATGTACCGCAGTCGATTCGTTATTCGCATTTCGTCCCAGACGTTACTGATTGGGACGATGCTGACAAAGGCAAGCCAGTCTCTGCGACTCCCCAGCCAGAACTGGTTTCGGATTTCTGCGGTTACAATGCCTGCCGGGGCTACCGTAGCGGGATTGACGAAGACCAGTTCTGGGTCGGCGATTTAACGCTGAGTGGGCATATCAAGATCGCGTCCATAGGTGGAGCCAGTTCTCACCTGACGCTTGAGCTTCGAGAAGGTGTTCGACGCTATCGATGCCGCATCGATGTGTCGTCTGGTGCTGCCACACTCACCCGTAATGATGATCTTGCCGCAGACCCTGAAACGGCACCTGAGATTGAGCTTGGCAAGGCGAATACACCAATTAAGGGCGCGGGAAGTTACTCAGTACGATTTGCAAACGTTGATGATCGGCTGTGCCTGTGGGTTAACGAGCATTTGCTGAATAACGGTCTCGTCGCCTCCGTTGAGTACGATGCACCTGCCAACCATCGCCCGCAGGAAACTGATCTGGCGCCCGCTGCAATTACTGTACAGGGAATGACTGCCACCGTTTCGAAGCTGCTGATTGAGCGGGATATCTACTATCGAGCTGACCGCGTTGCAGATGACGCAGGTCGATCGGATGAAGCATATCACGAAGCCGATGGAAATCACCGCCTGCGAGAGCTTCTCAGTGACCCTCAAAAATGGGGTGAAATGTATGAGAAAATCTCTCGCCGCGGTGGTGCCGAGTTTCATGAATTGGCGTCCGACGAGTTCTTCGTAATGGGGGACAACAGTCCGCGAAGCGCCGACAGTCGACTCTGGCCCAATCAGGTGCGACACGCCCGCAATCGACACGCCGTGAATCGAACTGCATTGATCGGCAAGGCGTTTTTCATTTATTGGCCACACGGAATTCCGTTTCTGAATGGTGGCAAAGGGTTTATGGTGATGTCGCACACTGGTCAAAACGAGCAGGAAGCGAGTGCTTATCCAGAGTATTCCTTCCCGTTTTACCCTCAGTGGTGGCGATGGAAGCGGATCCGATAGAAGGGCGTCTGAGCACGGCCCTCGTCGAATGGAAGCAAATCCAGAAACAGTAAGCGTTGACGGTCAGGAGGACAGGGATGTCGTTACTGCAATGCATTGGATTGGTAAAGCAATACCCCGGTAAGCGGGCTGTCGACGGAGTCAGTTTTCACGTCGAGCCAGGTGAAATTGTTGGTCTGCTCGGTCCGAACGGGGCTGGAAAGTCGACCAGTTTCAGCATGGCATGCGGCCTGGTCAAACCAACCGCCGGTCGAGTCATCTTCAACGACATCGATGTGACGAACTGGCCGCTCTACAAGCGGGCTCAGCGTGGTATGGGGTACCTGCCCCAGAACAACAGTTGTTTCAGCAAGCTTTCTGTCGAACAGAATCTGTACGCCGTGCTGGAGTTTCAGCCGAAGTCATACCGCGACCGCATGGCCCGGGCTGATGAGTTACTCGACATGTTCGGCCTGACTGACAAACGCCTGCAGACTGCCGGTACTCTGTCAGGGGGCGAACGCCGCCGATTGGAGATTGCCCGCTGTCTGGCGAGTGACCCACGTCTGATCCTGTTGGATGAACCGTTTACAGGGATCGACCCAGTCACAATTCACAGCATCCAGGACATCATCGCTGACCTGCGAAATCGAGGGATTTCGATCCTGCTGACAGACCATCGTGAACGTGAGACTTTGACTATCACGGACCGCAGTTACATCGTGTTTGCGGGACGTATCCTTGCCAGCGGCGACGCCGAAGCGGTGCTCAACGATGAACTGGCACAAAAGCACTATTTTGGCAAGCGATTCGACGCATCGTCGATCATCGAAAGCAAGGGAGTTTTCCAGACGCAATACACCGATCAACCCGGCGACGATCTGCTGAACGCTGCATAAACGCGGAAGGATTTTCGTTGTTGATCGATCAACAATTTTCTGTGAAAACTAGAGTTGCCCCAACCATTCTGCGACGTCGGTTAAATCGTCGAGAAGCAGGTCTGGGCGATGTGGTGCGAGCTGGTCGGCGCTGAAGATCCCTGTGGCAACTGCCAGGACTTTGGCTCCAATAGCCCGGCCACATTGCACGTCCGCAGGGGTATCTCCGATGACCCAGATTTGCTCGGACTGCACGTCTGGAAGGTGTTCACGCACTGATTTCAAAGCATCGCGAGCGACGTCGTCGCGGTGAAGATGCCAGTCACCGTATCCGCCGGTCCGAAAATGGTGATGTAGTCCATAGTGTCGAAGCTTCAGATGGGCACCTCGAGCAAAGTTTCCTGTCAGCAGGCCCAGAAAAACGTCGTCTCGCTGGCTCAATCCATGAATCAGTGGCTGGACTCCTGGCAACACAGATCCCGGTTTCGATTGAAGGGACTCAGGCAACAGCGAGAAGTATGTATCAAGGTATCGATTCCAGTTCTCGTCGGTTGCTGGAATCGAATAGTACTCGAACAAATCCCGGCCAATCGCACGATCGGTACGTCCGGCCGCAGGAATGTTTTTCACAGGTCGCGTTTCGCCAAATTCGATCGCTACGGCCTTTTCCATGGCGGCCTGCCCTGCTCCACCCGCGTCGATCAAGGTTCCATCAATATCAAACAGCAACACTCGCATTTCATACTCCAGAACTGAAAATCCGAAAGCGGATCGTAGCAGTCATGTCCAGTGAGTGACAGCGAACACGTGCTTGCATTCACTGTCGTAGGCCGTGCGTTTTCAGCGGAATGTCGTCGTGCGGCGCGATTCGCATGGGGGGATGGATTGGCTATTCGCGTCGCTCCACGAGCGAAGACACGGCCTTGTCGAGGACTCCAAAACCTCCAAAACCGTGGCACCCGAAACCTAGCGGCTCTCGCTCGATTCACCATGTCACCACCAATTAACGACTGCACCCGCGCTGACTTGAGGCCCTGAAACTGCACGTTGGCCATGGTTGCCCAGTGCGTTCTGACAGATCGACAGACGGCCCGCAGGCAATTCTGCCGGGTCGACTTGAGGTGAGGGCGTGATCCGAATATTGTCGCATTCGTCGAGATCTTGAATTTGTGGGAAAGTAATGCGGAATCGGAACGGATCCGATTTCGTAACGGCTGGTCAGAGTTTGCAGGAAGTGGAATTCGATGACAGATGGATTTCTGGGGTATCGCACGTCGTTCATGCTCGACTTCGTTGTCGTCGCGCTGATCTTGATCGTTCCCATTCTGGTTTACAGCCTGTACGTCGTAAAAGTGCAACACAAGTACGTGCTGCACCGGAACCTGCAATTGCTGTTGGGAATCATACTGCTGGTTGCCGTCGGATTGTTTGAGATCGATCTGCAACTGGTTCAAGGGGGATGGGCCAAGGTTGTGGCCAAGCGGCCGACGCCACTGACGGCTGAGCAACTGAACTTCGTGCAAACGGTCTTGCGGGTTCATTTGATCTTTGCGATTTCAACGCCGTTTCTCTGGGCAGCAACAATTGTCCTGGCCTTGCGAAGAATGCCTTCCTCACCCGGTCCTTCGGCACACAGCAGATTGCACAAATCGCTCGGCTGGATTTCGACCATCGACATTGTGCTGACGTCAGTGACAGGGCTGATTTTCTATTATTTTGCATTCGTCGCTACGAGTTGAGGCATAGGGCGCTCATGAAATCGACCGTGTGGATTGTTGCTGTTGTTGCGATGAGCACAACGGCGTTGGCTGCAGACGGAAATTCGAAACCCGCCCGGCCCAATGTGATTTTCATTCTTGCCGATGACCTGGGCTATTCAGACCTTGGGTGCTATGGCAGTGAAATTGAAACGCCCAACCTCGATCGGCTGGCGAGTCAGGGGTTGCGGTTCTCTCAGTTCTACAACACGGCTCGCTGCTGGCCATCGCGAGCGGCATTGCTGACGGGCTATTACGCGCAGCAGGTCAATCGTGATCCACAGGGAAATCGGCCCAAATGGGCTGCACTCGCGCCAGAATTGTTGCGCGAGGCCGGCTATCGGTCGTACCATTCGGGCAAATGGCATGTCGACGGAAAAATCCTTGATGGAGGTTTTTCCAGATCATATCACACGACAGATCACGACCGGTTCTTCTCTCCACGACATCATCAACTCGATGACAAGCCACTGACACCCCCGCCAGCTGATTCAAAATACTATGCAACCACCGCAACGGCTGACCGGGCGATTGAATGGTTGAATGAACATCAAACAGACCATCGCAAGCAGTCGTTTTTTCTATACCTGGCCTTCATCGCGCCACATTTTCCGTTGCACGCTTTGCCAGACGACATCGCTCGATATCGCGACCGCTACAAGAAGGGTTGGGATGTCATTCGAGCGGAACGATGGGAAAGAATGAAGAAATTGGGTTTGGTCTCGGGCGAACTTTCGGCTCCGGAACCGACCGTAGCACCGTCGTGGAACCCGAGCGAGAAGGAACTGCAGGAAAGGATCGGTCCGGGTGAATTGGGGCGAGCGGTTCCATGGAATCAACTGACGGATGAACAGCGCCAATTCCAATCGGAAAAGATGGCGGTGCATGCCGCAATGATCGACCGGATGGATCAGGAAGTCGGCCGAGTTCTGGGAAAGGTCCGGGAAATGAATGCATGGGACGACACTGTGATCTTCTTTGCATCCGACAACGGCGCCAGTGCCGAACAGATCATTCGTGGTGACGGGCACAAGTTGGGCTCAGCACCGGGTTCGGCCGAAAGTTATCTTGGTTTGGGGCCCGGCTGGTCGACAGTTTCCAACACACCGTTTCGCAGGCACAAATCGTGGAATCATGAAGGGGGGACATCGACTCCCTTGATCGTCCACTGGCCAAAGGGGATCGCGGCCAAAGGGGAACTGCGTCACGCACCGGGGCATCTCGTGGACATCGTCCCTACGTTGCTTGAACTTGGTGGCGCGACTGCGCCCACAGAATGGAATAAAGAAGCACGCCCGCAGTTACCGGGAAGAAGTCTGGTTCCGATATTTTCCAAAGATACGCAGGCTCCTCATGAAGCGATTTACTTCAGGCACACGGAAAATCGAGGGCTGCGGCTGCAGGACTGGAAGATTGTTGCGGCCGGGAAAAATGCGGCCTGGGAACTTTATGATCTGAAGACCGATCGCGCGGAATCACACAACCTCGCAGAAAAGCATCCAGAGAAATTGCGAGAACTGGTCGACATCTGGAACGTCCTTGATGCCGAATACGCGCGGCAAGGCGCAACAGGGGCTGATCCTCGCCCTAAGAAAAATAAAGACTGAGCAACTTCGCGTGATCTGCAAAGAGTCATCTTCACTGTGAATTGCCGTTTGTTTTCCGAATCACTACGTCCATTTCCATTTATTCGAAAGCCCGTCGATGTCGTCTTTGAAACTGAATGGACTTGTCGCCGCAACTCATACACCGTTTCACCCCGATGGATCACTGAATCTCGCGGTCGTGGAAAAGCAGGCTGAGCATCTCTTGCGAAATCAGGTTTCTACCGCGTTCATTGGCGGAAGTACTGGCGAAAGTCACTCACTCAACGTTGATGAACGATTGGCACTGACGACGCGCTGGATGGAAGTTGTGCGAGGCGCACCGTTGCGTGTCGTCGTTCATGTTGGTTCAAATTGCCTGACCGATGCGGCAACGTTAGCGCGGCATGCCGAACGGTCAGGTGCGGTTGCGGTCGCTGCCCTCTCGCCTTCGTATTTCAAGCCGAAAAATGTGGAAACGCTGGTCGCATGTGCCAGTCAGATTGCATCAGCGGCCCCTGGGACGCCATTCTATTTCTACGATATTCCCGTCCTGACCGGAGTCAGTCTTTCGATGCCAGACTTTCTGGTGCAAGGGCATGAAGCCATTCCTAATCTGGCAGGATTGAAATTCACCAACCCGGATTTGATGGCTTATCAATGCTGTCTGAGGGCAAACCAGGGGGCATTCGATGTTCCCTGGGGCTGCGATGAAATCCTATTGGCCGCTTTGGCGATGGGGGCAACTGGGGCAGTAGGTAGCACCTACAACTTCGCGGCCCCCATCTACAGCCGACTGATCGCTGCGTTCGCAGGCGGAGATCTTCAGGCTGCGAGGAGCGAGCAGTTTCGAGCGGTGCAGATGATCCAGATTCTAGTCCGCTACGGATTTATCGCAGCGACGAAGAGTGTGATGGGGATGCTCGGCATCAATGTGGGACCAGCCAGGTTACCCCACGCTCCAATTACCTCAGAGCAGTCCAGCGCTCTGCAGGCAGATTTGGAATCGGTCGGTTTTTTCGACTGGGTAAAATAGGATTCCGCCTGAACATCGAACCGGAATCCCACGTCACGCAAAGAACTTCGCGAAGTCCTTCTTGGCCGAGGCCACTCCCGCCACGACAACGCGAGTGTCGTTTGTGGGTGACAGCATCTTGCAACCTTTTGAAACCAGCATCTCGGCATGTTGCGGGTTGAATGCGACAGCGGCCCATTGCTTACCGGTGTTGCGACAGGCGGCCGACACCTTATCGATTGCCGCCAGACATTTTTCGTCGAAGAACTGGCCGGTGACCCCCAGGCTCTGACTCAGGTCCGCCGGACCAACGAACAGGGCATCAACTCCGTCGATGGCCGCGATCGCTTCACATTCGTCGACCGATTGCAGAGTCTCAATCTGAATCGCCACGAAGGTCTCTTCGTTGGCTCGTCGAGTGAACTCGGCCGCAGGAACGGTCGTGAACCTGGCGTCCCAGCCCCCGGTATTCAGGCCTCGGTATCCCCGAGGTGCAAATTTTGACCATTTCACAAACTCTTCCGCCTGTGCCGCGGTAAAGATCTGTGCCGCCATGATTCCGCTGGAACCGGCTTCAAAACAGCGAGTCACCGTGGCGTAATCCGTCGGAGCAACCCGACAAAATGTGTCCAGATTATGATTTCGAGCAATTCCCGTCGCGATCTCCAGATCCTGGGTCGACATCCCGACATGTTCCATGTCAAACCACAACCCATGGAACCCGCCGCTGATCCCGATAATGTTCACCAGATTGTGATGCCAGACGCGTCCAATGCCACAAATCATCACAAGCTCGTCGGCGGCCAAACGCTGCTTAATCGTCCGCATGAAGGACTCCTGTCAGGAATTAGGTGGGTTTCAGTGGAGGAGGGACAAGCGCCATAGGTATCATATTTGGCACGAAGTTTGTACCTCACGCCCGGTTGCAACCGGTTAAGGGTGTACGCCACCGTCGGAACAGGTCAGGATGAACATTGCCAGAATGTTGCCATGGGTTGCACACGATTGTGCCATAAAATGAATGTCGGAATAGTGATGTCGAATTGACGGTTCGGATGGGAATGCAGTTCCCGGGAGAAATTGCATGGCGTCGGTTCTTGTCGTCGATGATTCATCGATCGATCGCCAACTGGTCGGGGGTCTGCTCAAGCAGGAAACCGACTGGACTGTCGATTTTGCCGAGAACGGTGCGCTCGCACTCGAACGTGTCCGCAAGGCTCCACCCGATCTGGTCGTGACCGACATGGAAATGCCCGGCCTGAATGGTCTGGAACTTGTCGCGGCAATCCGGAAAGGGTTTCTTCACGTTCCGGTCATCCTGATGACCGGCAAAGGGAGCGAAGAGATCGCCGTTGAGGCGCTGCATGCCGGGGCCTCCAGCTACGTCCCCAAGCGAGCACTTGCCACTTCGCTGGTCGAAATCTCACGTCGAGTCCTGGCTGCGTTTCAGGAAGATCGTCATCGGAACGAGTTGCTGAAGCGGATCGAAACCCGGATCGAAGTTTTTGAAATCGAAAATGATGTCAGCCTGCTGTTGTCGCTGTCCCGGCACCTTCAACAGATGCTCGGCGATTCGTGGAGCATCGATCGTACTGACCGATTGAGATCCGGGACGGCGTTTGAAGAAGCGCTCTTGAATGCCCTGTACCACGGGAATTTGGAGGTCAGTTCGGACCTGAAGGAAGTTGATCACACCGCCTTCTACAAACTGGTCGAAGAACGTCGATCGGCATCGCCCTGGCGTGAACGTCGGATCCACATCAATGTGCGACTGACCCCCAGAGACGTCGAAGTCGTGATTCGCGATGAAGGCCCCGGCTTCGACCCTGCCAAACTGCCCGATCCGACGGACCCTGAAAACCTGGACCGTCCGTGTGGTCGTGGTGTGATGCTGATGCGAGCCTTCATGGACGAAGTTCTTTACAACGATCGTGGCAACGAAGTCACTCTGCGCCGACAGCGGATTCGCAAGTAGAGCGGGATTCACAGCTCCTGATTCACAACCTGTTTTGATATCCCATGCACGATGAAGACGATTCACTGATGCTGCAACTGCAAGAGGGCCAGCAGGCCGCTTTTGAGCAGATCGTGCATCGACATCAGAATCCCTTGATCGGCTTCTTCCATCGTCAGTTGCGAGACTGGCAACTGGCCGAAGATCTGACGCAAGAGACATTGCTGCGAGTTCATTCGACCGCCTGGGATTACCTGCCTCGCGGAACATTCAAGGCGTGGATGTATCGCATTGCGAGGAACCTGCTGATCGACACGACTCGTCGCCGGGCTCACGATTGCCTCGTTCGAGCGGTGAAGGGGCATAGGACGAGCGATGAGACCGAGGAAGTCATCGCGCGGCTGGCGGACGAACTGCCGCTTCCGGGTGACCTGATGGACCATCGCGATTTTGCTCGCACAATCGACGACCTGCTTCCGAGCATTCCCGAAGATCAGCGTCTGACGTTCATACTGCATGTATTTGCCGGCTTGAGTCTTCCGGAAGTGGCGGAAGCGATGGAATCCAACTTGCCCACGACAAAAAGTCGCCTGCGCCTGGCCCGAGAAAAGCTGCGTGAAAAACTCGCTTCGCGCGGAATTGTCGACCCGAGTATCGCTGGATGAGATGCCTATAATGCCTTGGTCCCTGCTATCGAATGCCCTCATGGATCCGTTACTGGAAGCACTGAGCGATGTGCTTCAAGCGAACGGATGCCTGAGTTCTGAAACGCATTTTCAACGAAGGAGACTCCCATGAGTTACTTCAGCCGCCTGACCGATATCGTCACCTGCAATCTGACACAACTTCTGAACGAAGCCACCGACCCGCGCGCAGCGATTGCCGAAATCATCTCTGAAATGCAGGAAGGCCTGGCAGGAGCCCAGCGCAGCGTCAACACGGCCTTTGCATCAGAGCAGCGGTTTGAAAAGGAAATCGCCGAGCATCGACAGTCGGTCGTCACCTGGACCAGTCGAGCCCGCGAGCAACTCGCCAGCGGTTCCGAGCAGGATGCCCGCCAGAGCTTGATGCGAAAGCGCGAAGTCGAAGATCTGATCGCTGGTCTGGAACAGCAGCACAAAGCCGCCACGGCCACGAAACAGCACTTGGCAACAATCCAGCGAGCCTTGGAAGCCCGACTGGCCGAAGCCATTCGCAAACGCGACGATTTCGGAGTCGCCCCGCCCGCCCCCACCAACAACCGGTTTGCCATCCCAAGCGTGAGTACAGTGGACGAACGAGAAACTCAAATCGACGCGGAACTGGAAGCCCTCAAGCGGGAACTGGGCAACTAAGTCAAAACGTTGTACGAATCATCCATTGCTGATTCCTGGCAGAAGAACGAACCAGTCCGGCTATCGCAAAGCCCGACGACAATTCAGATTGTTCGCCATAACTGACGTCATTTTGAAAAAGGAAAATCCCCTGCGGGGGTGATTCCTTGCCGTAAGCTGCGGAAGCCGATACAAATTGCAGTGTCGGGTCGACGCCGTGAAGCGGCGCTCCCCAACTCAGGGCGATTAACTCAGCGGCTAGAGTGCCATCTTCACACGGTGGAAGTCACTGGTTCGAATCCAGTATCGCCCATTCGAGATTTTGCAGGCCTTGCAATTCGCTGTAACATGCTTCAAAAAATGAGTTTCAGCGTTGTTTCTCGCCAGTTGCGACAGCTCTTCAATGTTTTTTGCCATTTTTAGCGGCCTGTGCGGGGTGGACACCCTGACCTGCAACAATTGGTACATGACGTTGCTCCTCAAATCTGTCGGAAGTAAGAAAATGCGAGTCGCTTTCGCTTTCTTCTCTGGTCTGTTGTTGGTCGCGCCGCTCAATGCGGCGGATCGTCCCGAAAATCTCGTTCCACTGATGAGATTTTACGATACGAAATTCAATGAGCACATTTACAGTTACAGCACTGAAGAGATGAACAAATGGCACCAATTAACTCATGTCAAAGAGCATGAGATTATTGGCGATGTCGCGACATCAAAGCTGCCAGGAACAGTACCGCTTTGGCGAGCCGTGCGAACCGAGAACAACCAAAGCCGGCATTATTACTATCTTGAGGCTGTGAAATTGCCGCCAAATACGTTCGTTGATGCAGAGTCATTCAAGGTATACGTCTGGACCAAGCCAGGAGACGGTCGCGTTCCGATTTATTGTACCACCTGGATTGACGCAACGGATGCTTTCATGCATCGCGAATTGAAGGTCGTTGAGCAGAACAGGGAAGAAACTGAAAAGTCCACCGGACGATTGCGCCCCGGAATGGCGGGAAAGAATTTCAAGACTCCCGTTTTCTACGTCTATCCGCATGTTACGAAGGAAAAGGACGATCCAGAAAAGCCAACGGAGGGCAAACCGGCAACCGTAACATCAAACAAGAAAACGGATGACACATAATCAAGATTCCAATGGTTTTCACGGCGTCGGCAATCTGTGCCATCCTGTCGAATTCATGAATTGGTTTTTTCATCGAGTTTGCGCAACGCACGGGCGCCACTGGCGACAGCCTTGAGTCGCCAGTGCCGATGTGACTCAACGCTCGTGAAATGTCGGGCGGAACCTACCTCAACATCGATGATGTGGTGTGCGACCGTATCGCAGCTATCAACTTGCAGGGTGAAACTATGAAGAACTGGGGTCGCGTCAAAAAGAGCGTGACTTCGGCGTAGTGGTAAAGTAATGCTTGGTGGAGTCGTTTCCAGCGTTTTACCACATCTTCAATCTGCAAAGGAACACCCCATGCGATTTGTTGGCGTTGATCTACACAAACAGACAATCACGTTGGCAGTGGTAGAGGCATCGCGCAAGTTGTTAGCGCGGAAACGATTTTCGAATTTGATGTCTGCAGAGATTGTCTCGTTTCTGAAGGGGCTCGGAGAGTTTGAACTCGTGGTTGAAGCCACTGCGAGTTACGAATGGTTTGTACAACTGGTGGAACCGTTCGCAGCCCGTGTCGTGCTGGCGCATCCTGGAAGATTGCGGATCATTGCGGAGAGCACTCGGAAGAGCGACAAGCTTGATGCGAAGGTACTGGCCGAGATGTTGGCTCTGGACCAGATCCCGGCGTCTTATCGACCGACACCGCGTCAGCGTGCTCATCGTCAATTGGTACGACAGCGTCACTTCTGGCAAAAGAAGATTACCAGTTTGCGCAACAAGATTCGCCGAATTCTGAGCGACTATAATTTGGATCGTCCCGATCTGTTTACGATCGTGGGCCAGGCCTGGTTGAAGACGGCTGCGGTGTCGGACATCGACCGCTTCTGTCTCGATCAACTCGTCGACGAATGGCACAGCGTTATCGAGCGAAAACTGGAAGTTGATCAGAAGTTGCGAGAGTTCGCCAAATCTGGGTCGGGTCAGGAAAAGATGGATCGCGCGATCCTCAGAACGATTCCCGGAGTCGGCATCGTGGGGAGTGACGTCATCTTGGCGGAACTCGCCGACCCGCGCCGTTTTTCTTCGCTTAAGAAAGTGGTGTCGTACGCAGGACTGGTCCCCGGCCATCGTGAGTCTGCTGGGAAGCGAAAGGATCTGCACATCGAAAAGACAGGCTCGCCGTTACTGCGCTGGGTGCTTGTCCAGGCAGCTTGGCAGTTAGTCAGGCGATCGTCTAAATGGCAGGCGATCTATGAAAATCTCAAACGGCGTACTGGTTCAAAAAGGGCGATCGTTGCCGTCAGTCGACGACTTCTCACAATTTGCATGACTCTGCTTAAGCGACAGGATGTGTATCGAGAGATTACTCCCGCACCGACTGCCGTGCGCGACCCCGTGTCTGCGGTTACGACAGTGACACGAACTTGACTGCTGATCATTCACTCATAATGCGGCTGAGGGCTCAACAATGAATTAAGCAAACCCACACCAAAGTTACACGAGACTGTCAAGCTGAAGGATGGTCAAGACGACTTGGGACGACCCCGCCCGGGGCCAGGAGCCGATGGCCCTTTATCCATCGAGACTCGTCAGGGTGAATGGTGGCGTTCCTTTGTATTAAGTTTCATAGGACACGTTTCCCTCGTGCCTCACCGCACGTCGCCGCATGATCCTGAATAGATGGTTGAGCGTCTTCCGTCTTGTCGGCCGAACTCGATGTCTAACACAAGGCGAAGGGAACCTCCCTTTACCTCAGGCTCAGAGAATCATCCACCAGAGTCGCGAAAAGCAAGGCTGGGCGAGGGGACGCACCGACCGATGCCGATGCCGATGGCGAGGAGAATCTCCACCCTGGTGAAAAATTTTTCTGCATCCTCAACTTGACAACTCGTTCTTCATAGATGGCCCCGGTTGGCTGCTTTGAGCCTACCGGGGTGACGAAGTCACAGGAAGTTGGAAAGTCTGAAAATGCGTAAACTTCTCGTCG
>CAXBSB010000113.1:0-25284 GCA_963977965.1 uncultured Schlesneria sp. | reverse complement strand
GAACACGTCGAGGTCGACGAGGTTCCTCAGCGCGAACCCGCAGATGATGCCGTCGACCGAACCGTCGGGGACGGGAAGGCGGAGAATGTCGGCCTGCGCACGGGGAGCACCGCTCGTGTCGTTCGACAACATCCCGAACGACAGGTCCATGGAGACCGGTTCGAGACCGGCCCGCCGAAGGTCGATGCACAGGTCGCCGGTGCCCGACGCGAGGTCGAGCACGAGCGACCCGGCCGGGAGACCCAGGTCCCTGACAGCCCTCCGTCGCCAGCGAGTGTCCAGACGGAACGTCATGATGCGGTTCACCATGTCGTACCGGGGGGCGATCGCGTCGAACATGTCCCGGACCATGGCCGCCTTGTCGGATCCCTCCGGCAGTTCTTCGCGGTCCCAATTGGTGGTCACGCGGCAAGGTTAGGGCTGGTGCAGGCCCGAAGGTGTGGCTGGTTCGTGAACATCGGTCACGGCGCACCACAATGGGGACACCATCGAGCGTCATTGGGGGACGACCATGATCGATTTCACGCTTGCACCGGAACACGAGGCCATCCGCTCGCGGGTGCGCGACTTCGTCGACAACGTCATCAAGCCGGCCATGGAGCCCTTCGGGCACCGGGACGAGATGCCCGAGTCCGAGCGCGGCAACTACATCAAGGCGCTGCTCAACCTGCGCAAGGAGGCGGTGAAGCAGGGGCTGTGGCTGCCGCACATGCCGGAGGAGTGGGGCGGGATGGGGCTCAGCCACGTGGAGCTGGCCATGGTGCAGGCCGAGGCGGCCAAGGCCCGCTTCGGCCCGTTCGCCCTCAACTGCCAGGCGCCCGACGAGCAGCGTCATATCTTCGAATCGTCCAAGCATTCGCTTCTGTATGCGATTTCGATGGCAGACTCGGCCGAACAGGCTCGGGAAATGAAACGCCAGTTTGAAGCGTTGCCGACAGTCCACCATGTTCAGGAACTGGCGTCACGACTCCCTTCGGCGCCCGCGACAGAAACAAAGCTGCTGGTTCAGGGATTCAATGCCCAACTGGCGAAGCTGCCCGCAGAACCCCCGGCCCCCGCACCACTGAACCCCCGCGATGTCGGTGTAGCACTCGAAGAGCTGTGCCAGTCACTCAAAGGAAAACGAGACCCGGTTTCTCAGAGAATCGTGGCCAATCTGGATCAATTCCTGGACATGATGGAACGACTTCCACTGCAGGAACAGATGATGTTGCTGGGGGAATTCCAGTATCGCATGTCCTATGCCCTGTTGGCTCAATTCCAGGCGATCGCAGCAGCTTCCAATCCCGAGCCAGTTGAACCGGAAGATCTGCCAGCCGAATTGAAGTCGCGGTTTGTCAGCCCTCAAGGGCGCTGGTTACTTCAGGTTTACCCGAAGGATCAGGTCTGGGACATGGAGCCTCTTGAACGATTCGTGAAAGACATTCGTTCGGTGGATAGTGAAGTGACGGGAGTTCCTCTGCAGAACTTCGAAGCCGCTCGCCAGATTAAACAGAGCTACGAAGTCTGTGCTCTTTATGCTTTGGCTGTCATTGTCATAACGTTGCTGCTGGATTTTTCCCGCAAGGAACGACTGCTGGGGACGTTTGTTCCAGCACTGGCACTGACGCTTGTAGCGGGATTCGTGATGCACCTGCGGCATATGCCCTGGTCGTACAGTTCTCTTTTGATCATGTACGCCTGCCTGACGGTTGCCGTCGCGATGCTCACCGACACGCGTGCAGTGATCCATTCGATTCTGGCGTTGCTGCCCCCTGTCATCGGCATGGGAATTACCTTCGGATTGCTGGTGGTCTTCGACATTCCACTGAATCCCGCCAACTTGATCATTCTTCCTCTGATCCTGGGAATCGGCGTTGATAACGGTGTTCACATCATACATGACTGCCGGTCGCAATCGGACCGGGTCTATTGCACCGCCCCCAGTACGATCAATGCCATCATGCTGACATCGACCACGACGATGGTCGGTTTCGGCAGCATGATGATTGCTGCTCATCGAGGTCTCTACAGTCTGGGTGCCGTTTTGACGATTGGTGTCGGAGCGTGCCTGTTTGTGTCGCTGGTCACTCTTCCCGCGATGCTGACAATCTCGACGCGTCACCGGTCACGAATGCCAGTCATGGACGTGACAGCGAATCCGGGACCGGCCGTCCCCACCGAGAACGCCGCAGAAGATGCCGTCGAAACGTCCGACGAAATGCTGACAGACGGCGATGAACCCCCCGCCACGATCAAGATGATGCCAGGTCGAGTCGCCTAGTGCGTTGATGCCCGCGGGACGCCACTCTGAAACGGAATGCACACTAAGTGCGGTTCGCACCTGCAACACGTGGTGAACGGCTGCTTGTCATCGATTTTCGTTTTCGCCCAGGATTGCCAGGGCATAGGCACACGCGGCTTCGGCAATTCCGGGTGAGAGGAGTTCATCCAGCGAAGTGATCTGTGCATCAGCCAGTCGACGGTTTTCCTTGATCAGGCGCCGGGCAAGAAACGCTCCTGATCCTGAAACGACCGCAGAATCGCACGTTCCTGGTAATCGAGCGACTACCTTCTCGAGGCTTCCTGCCAGCCGCTGCCGCTGGACATCTGCCAGGAATCGAGCGATCGACAGGGCTTCGTCCAGTGAGACTTCGTTCCTGTCGCCACACAGCATCCGGGCTAACCGGTCATGTGCCGCAGCTCGCGTGGCCGGGCGTCCATTTGCCGTTTCACAATCAGCATCGTCCTCAGGAATGTCACCCAGAAGCAAGTACAGATCCAGTGTCGTGGCAAACAGTTCGGCGGCCACCGGGCAATAGCCATCGCGCCAGGGAACACTGTGCGCCACTGCACACAGTGGAGTCCGTTTGACGCCCGAGTAACTCAATTCTCCACTTTGAAGACGCGTCAAATCTGTCTGGCCCATCGAATTCGGAACACCTCCTGCGAGCGGAATGATGTCGGTTGTTGTCGTCCCGATATCGATTAGCAGCGAGCAGGACACATGATCCGCTCGGGTCGCTGACTTTGCGACGAGCGTCTGACCAACCCAGGTCGCAAGAGCATGCCAGTTCGCCGCCGCGACGAGCATTGGCTGTCGCCGTGCCTCGGCCGCGTCCACGAACTTTCCTGCTGTTGTCCAGATTCGTGGCGGGGCCTTTTGCGAGACACTTTCCACCTGATCAAGAATGGACGCGACCCCTTCACTCTTGGTCGCATAGCAGTCGGCCAATTCCGCGGTCATCGTTACTGCCAATTGAGTTACACCCGGTAAGTCACGACAGATCCGGGCGATTTGCGAACCAAGTTGCTCCGGGCTCTTCCAGATCGCGAACGGCACGGTCAACGTCCGTCCTGTGGCATCCGCAGCCTTGATGTTCGCCCCACCAATATCCAGTCCAAGTATGCTCATGTCACCATGTGATTTCGTTAAGTGCTGTAGGACATCCGAACATCACCAGCATTACGCGAATCAACCTCGTTGAACACCATGCCTGGCCAGTTCACACACCTGAAGGTTATTTGTTTACGATTTGAATCCTGAGGAAATTGCCTGTTCGACCGGATAGGACTTATACAGTTTTCAACGATTTTCGAATGACTGCCACCCGAGCATGACCAGTTCGATCGCAACATTTCGAATCCAGATTCTGGAAACCGGCTTAGTGCGCGTCGCACTTCCACGTCGCGTCGAAACATGGGTTAGCCGCTGCAGTTTGATGCCCGCGGGACACCACACTTAAGCGGAATGCGCTCTGGTTTCGGCAGAGGACTTGTTACGAATTGAGGAGGCGATTTCCCAGAAGTTCATCGAAGCTGGTGCCCCTCAGCATCTGGCTCGTGAACTGATCCGTCAACGTGTTTTGACAAAGTTCCAAGTTGAGCGGATTTATGCGGGAGAGATCTTCGCTACGACTGGGAAACGAAATCATCATCGACGAATTGGGACGGTGAGGATCATGCGGTCTTAACGGCCGAACACCATCTCTGCCTGAGGATTGACATGCCTTAATGACTCTCGCGATCAAAACCGTGTTCCGTTTCGTCAGACAGGGCGCTTGTCGCTGCGTTGGTGCCATCGAGATTCGCGAAATATAGCGCCGACGGGTCCGGATCCCAATTTGTCTTGCTGACCACATCCCGTAGTTCGCGGCAAATCGTCCTCGACGACCACGCCACCAAAAGGATTCCGCCAAGCATCACGGTATTTGAAATGATAAACATGCTGAACGCGACGTCCTCATTTCCGACTCCCGCGGTCGCGACATACGCGATCAGCAGCACGAACCCAACGTATTGAACAATGGCCCCTGATCCGAACGCCAATTCACATCGATTGAAGAGGCCGATCTGCCTGAGGTTCAAGTGATCTGAATTGGCGCGAATTCTTAACAACAGAAGGAATACCGCCAGCAGATCACCGGGCGGGATGAAAAGTGACCATGGCATGAACTTCATGAATCGCACGGCCCATCCCTGAGTATGACCACCCCGCGACCGACAGATCGCAGACTCGCTAGCCGTCCAGGTTTCGAGCGCAAAGTACATCGCAGGTCGATTGAACAGAATTGCAAAGAAACCTGCGACCAGCGGTATAAAATGAAACGAGGAGACCACCAGACCAAAACCGATGGCACAAGCATGCCAGATACCGCAGATCAGGCTGAAAACAGATAATCCGAACTGGATACTGCGGATCTGGCCAATCCCATAGCGCAGTTCCAGTTCATATGACGTGGCAGTACTACGTGACATGGAAAATCCCGTGTCTGTCGGAATTCGGGAATTGGCCTTCATACCGGTTTTCTACGCCACGTGATGATGATGATTCGGTAACATCTCTGCTATCATCAAGCAGACAAAATGAACGTGGCCCCCTGTTTCCGCTGAGTCAACGTGTCACACGACCGCCAGACGAGTCTGTTTTCCGAGGAAGAACTTCCACCCAACCTGCAAGCATGGGAAGTTGCTGCAGCTGCGGACTGTCTGATTGCCTGTGTTGTTTTCAACCGACCACTCTCAACGATCTTTCAATATCTGGTTCCGATCGACCTGCGTTCGATGGTCGGTCCGGGGCAGCGCATTGAAGCCCCGTTTGGACGTGGGAATAAACCGACCGTCGGATTCTGTGTCGGTTTGACGACCGAATATCCATCCGGAAAGACGCTCAAATCGCTAACCAGTGTCCTGGATCGCGAACCGCTGATCGATGGACGGATGCTCGATCTGACGTACTGGATCGCGGATCGCTACCTGTGCGGCTGGGGCCAGGTTCTCGAAAGCATCGTCCCGGCCGGGGTCAAGTCCAAGGCGGGGACTCGTGAAGTCACTTTCTTTTCACTCAGCCCCGATCTTTCGAAGCGTGCTGAAAATGCGGGGCAACTGCTTGCGGAATTAAAACTTCCCGCCAAGCAGAGAGCTGTGATTGAAGCTCTGATTGGTGCTGCGGGACCGATGCGGGTTGATGAATTGACTGAGGCCGCTGGTTGTGGTGTTGTCCCCATTCACAGCCTGCGTGATAAGGGGCTGGTGATTGCTCTGCGCGAACGAGTGCTGACAGCCCCCAGCATGGCGACTCCGGAAGCGCACCGCGAGATCGTGATGATTCCCGATCAGCGGCGAGCTGTCGAAACAATCCTGAACGTGGTCCGGTCGAGTCAGCATCGGACATTGCTGCTGCATGGCGTGACAGGCAGTGGCAAGACGGAAGTCTATATCAAGGCGATTGAAGAAGTCGTCAGCTATGGACGACAGGCAATCGTGCTGGTTCCCGAGATCAGCCTGACGCCTCAAACGATCCGCCGGTTTCACAGTCGATTTCCGACCGTGGCCGTGCTGCACAGTCATCTGACCGACGCAGAGCGTCATGCCCACTGGCAGCAGATCGCCAGTGGAGCGGTACAGGTTGTGGTGGGTGCGCGCAGTGCCGTCTTCGCACCAACGCCGCAACTGGGTCTGATCGTCATTGATGAAGAACATGAGACCAGTTTCAAACAGGATAGCACGCCCCGCTATCATGCGGTCGAGGTCGCTCGCAAGCGAGCTGAGCTTGAACAGATCCCGCTCATTCTTGGCTCAGCCACACCGACACTGGAGTCGTATCTTCGAGTCTTGCGGAAACAGGACGTGCTGATTCCGATGCCGCGACGCGTTGCTGGCTTGCCGTTGCCACCAGTCGTCGTCGTGGATACTCGAAATGATCCGGCGATCGGCAAAGGGGCCGGGATCGGTCGGGCAATGTTCACCGCCATGCAAGCCGCGCTGAAAGCGGGGGGGCAGGTCATCCTCTTTTTGAATGTGCGAGGGTTCTCGCCCGTATTCTGGTGTCGCGGATGCGGCGAAGGTGTGAAATGCCCTGACTGTGATGTGACACTGACCTGGCATAAAGAACGCGCCGTGGCACTCTGCCACAGTTGTGATTTCAGTACGAATCCCCCTTCGGTCTGTCCGAAATGTGGCAAGTCGGGTTTGTTGTCGCTGGGGATGGGTACGGAACGTCTTGAGGCGGAAGTCCGCACTCGATTCCCCGAATACAAATGCCTGCGGATGGACAGCGATACGATGAAGCAGCGGGGGAGCCATGATATTGCACTGGAGAAATTCCGGCATGGCGAGGTTCAGATCCTGCTTGGGACTCAGATGATCGCCAAGGGCCTCGACTTTCCCAACGTGACTCTGGTTGGCGTGATTGATGCGGATACGCTGCTGCACCAGCCAGACCTGAGATCCGCCGAGCGGACGTTTCAATTGATCGCTCAGGTGGCAGGCCGGACGGGACGAAGTGCGAAAGGGGGACGGGTTCTGGTCCAGACATCATCGCCCGAGCAACCCGCCATTCAGCGAGCTGCCAAGCATGATTTCACCGGTTTTGCGAATGAAGAACTTCAGCATCGGATGGCACTGAAAGTTCCTCCGTTCACCCATCTGGCTCGAGTCATCCTGCGCGGTCCCCATGAGCAGCAACTGCAGGAATACTCAGAGAAAGCAGGCGAAATCCTTAAGGCGACAGCAAAAGATCTGGGAGTGGAAGTTCGGATTCTTGGCCCGGCACCTTGCCTGGTCACACGATTGAAGGCCAACTTCCGTTACAACCTGCAGATGACGTCCGCCAACCTTGCTGACCTGCAGAAGCTTTGGTTGCAAGCAGCACCCAACCTGCCGAATCATCCGGAAATCGAATTCGTCGTGGATGTCGATCCGCTGAACATGCGGTAACGCAAATCGTCGTTGGGCATCTCCCCACGCGGCAGCGTTTCAACGCGGGACGCCATCCAACGTACCAATGCCGAAAAATTACGAAATCTGTAGTACCTCCGTGAAACCTAACGATCGTTAAGTAAGTACACTCTGGCAGAAGATGTTCAATTGTCGCACGAGAATTGGGAACGGCATCATGATGAAAACTCTGCTGCGGGTGGGAGGATCGGCTGCCCTTTGGGGACTAGTGCTATGCATGCTTTCTACCCGTTCTCGCGCTGATGAAATTGTACAAGTACAGCCGAGCGCAATCCCGGCGATCAGGTTTCCCCTGACGGATCTTCAGGGGTCCATTCACTCACTTGAGCAGAACGATCATCGGCGAGTCAGGGTCTTCGTTTTCCTTTCGACGGAATGTCCCATCTCAAACGCCTACATCACAACATTGAATGAGCTGTTCTCAAGCACGGCCAAATCCGACAAAAAGCCGGAATTGTTTGGCGTCGTTTCCGATTCAACGGCCAAGCGGACTGCGGCCGCGAAGCACTTCGATGAGTATCAGGCGAAGTTTCCAATTCTGTTTGATAGTTCGGGCATGCTGGCCCGGGTCTTGATGCCGACTCATATTCCGGAAGCATTTGTACTCGATGGCAACGGTGCGCTGGTCTATCGCGGCGCGATTGATAATGCATGGGAAGCAATTGGCAGACGGCGGCAGAATGTCGAAAAGCGATTTCTTGCCGATGCAATCACATCAGCCATTCAAGGGAAGCCAATCGAGGTCACTCAATCCAAACCCGTCGGATGCCTGTTTGAAACATTACCAGAAAACGAATCACAATCTCAGGTGACGTATACGCGAGACATCGCACCAATCATTCAAACTCGCTGTCTGAATTGTCACCGCGAGGGACAGGTCGCTCCGTTTACGCTGGCTGACTACGAGCAGACTGCCAAACGGGCCGGACAGATCGCACAAGTGACAAGCGACCGCATCATGCCTCCGTGGATCCCGTCGCCGGGGCACGACAAGTTTGTTGGCGAACGATGGTTGACGGATCGAGAGCTGAAACTGCTCAAAGCGTGGGCCGAGACTGGTCGGGCCAGGGGTGATGCTGCCGACCTTCCGCCGCCACCGCAATTTGCAGAAGGATGGCGACTGGGAGAACCTGATCTGATTGTGAAGATGGCTGAACCATTCAATGTCCCTGCCGATGGTCCTGATCTTCTGCAGAATTTTGTGATTCCGGTTCGAATCCCCGAAGACAAACTCGTCGCTGCGATCGAGTTTCATCCCGGCAACAAGCGGGTGGCGCATCATTCAGTGTTGTTTCTTGATGACAAAGGCGTTGCCCGGAAACTGGACAAGGCGACGCCAGAACCAGGCTATGCAAACTTTGGCGGACCCGGTTTTCTTCCCTCGGGAGCCTTGGGTGGCTGGTCCGTTGGGAATACACCGCGACCACTTCCAAACGGAATGGGGCGCTACTTGAAGAAGGGGTCCGATCTCGTCGTGCAGATGCACTACCATCCGACAGGAAAGCCGGAAAGTGACCAGTCAGAGATTGGACTGTATTTCGTGAAGAAGCCAGTTGCAGAATCGTTGAAAGAACCGGCAAAGCTCGTGGGAAGCATCTGGCTGGCCAACTACGAAATGGACATCGCTGCCGGTGAAAAAGACTATCGGCGGACAACGTCGTATCTCTTGCCAAAAGACGTCGTGATGGTCGGTGTGGTTCCGCACATGCATCTTCTGGGGAAGTCGATGAAGGCGACCGCAACACTGCCTGATTCGACGGTAAAAACCCTCATCGATATCACGAACTGGAATTACAACTGGCAGGACGAGTACTACTACGAACGCCCGTTTAAGCTTCCGGCCGGAACCCGTCTGGACGTTCACGCAGTATTCGATAACTCGGCCGACAACCCTTCGAATCCCAGTTCACCCCCCATCCGAGTCACCTGGGGTGATGGGACTCGGGATGAAATGATGTTCTGTTTCTTCCTGCTGGCCTCGGAACGAACAGAAGACCTGATCCATGTCATTTTCGACAATTTGAAACACGACACTCGGCAACCACGCAAATCTGTGGAGAAGTCGCCGTGACAGTTCTGGAAGCGGTTCGTCCACCCACCAACGATACCGAAGAGCGGTTACTCGATGCAGCACTTTCACTGTTTGCAGAGAAAGGCTACGAAGCAGCGAGTGTGCGCGAGATCATCGAAGCGACAGGAGTCACACGGCCTGTTCTGTACTACTACTGCTCCAGTAAAGAAGACCTCTTCAAGCGGCTGGTTCACTGGAAGCATGATGAAGCGTATCGAAGTCTCGGCAAGATCATTGGCGGGACGAAAGAGTGTGTTCCGCGCCTGCGGGCCATTCTGCGAGGTTCGTTCAAGTTTTGTGCGACCGATCCACGCGTACCGCGGCTGATGTTTCAAACTCACTTCGGACCGACAATCCCGGCAATCGCTGACTTTCTCGCCGAATTAGCCGGCATGAGATTTTCGATCATTCAGCAAGTCATACAGGACGGATTGGATGCGGGTGAACTGGCGGGCAGCAATTCAGGAGCATTGTCGCTGATCTTCTGCTGTATCATGGATCAGCACATCAACATTCTGTCCCGCATGCCTGAACCCGGGAAGTACCTGACCCCTGAGTTAGCTGATTCGCTGGTCGATGTTTTCCTGTTCGGCGTCAGTTCCAAAAAAGTTGGCTCACGCAAATGAAAGCAGCCAGCGCTGCCTCCGTTTGCGGAAGGCTCTTAGCGATACATTTCGAGAGACAACTTGGACGAAGTCGCTTGATGTCAACAGCTCGGACTTTCCGGAACGATCATAATTGTCCGGCGCTGGTGAACTCAGACAGGTCTGCAATCATTCGTCGTGTGGCTGCTTCTGTTGCGGCTTCCCATTGCCTGGCTCCGAATTGTTCTGCATACGGAGCAGCGCGATACGCGAAGTTGATTCCACGCGAGTTGTTAATCAGGGCTCCCAGGCCTTCGGGGCTGAACGCGGCCGCAACATCCGCCGCAGCACCTCCCTGGCTTCCATAGCCGGGAACCAGCAGCGGCGCGTGTGGCATTGCTGCTCGCAATTCAGCCAGTTCCTGAGGATACGTTGCTCCAACGACGGCTCCGACACAGCCATATCCCGATTCTGCCGTCTGACTGGCGAGATCTTCGACAACCTGAGCGACATGTCGGTAAATCTTTTGCCCATCCGCCTGGCGATCCTGAAACGAAGCAGATCCGGGATTGCTCGTTTTGACCAGCACATAAATCCCGGCTCCACGCTCGTTCGCCACTTTGACGAAAGGCTCCAGTGTGTCTCGTCCAAGGTACGGATTGACGGTCAGGGCATCCGCGTGCCAGGGTGCCGCTTGCGGATCAGAGCCCGCCAGGTACGCACGTGCATAGGCTTCTGCAGTGGTACCGATATCACCTCGTTTTGCATCGCAGATTACGATCAACCCAGCGTTTCTGGCATACCGGATCACTCGTGCGAGAGCGAGACATCCGTCAGGACCAAGTTCTTCGAAAAACGCGGCCTGAGGTTTGACGGCCGGGACCAGTGGCGCGACAACATCAATCAGCCGGACACAGAATTCTTCAAATGCTGCGGCCGCCTGCGCCGTCGGATCTGTATGCAGGTCGCGAGCGTGTGCCATCACATCGGGAGGAATCCAGTCGAGCCGTGGGTCCAGGCCGACCAGCGCCGGGGTTCGCTTGGATTGAATCGCGGCATGCAGCCGCGTGGCAAATTGAGAAACAGTCATCGAGCATCATCCTCAGAGTCGTAATCAGAATCATCGTCAGCGTCATCATCGGCTGAGTCAGGAGTATTGCGAAGCGCTGCGATCTTCCACTGAATCTCAGAAGTGAACCAGAACGAACACCAGACATCCAGCCACATCCCGACAGTAATCGTCAGATGCGTCACCAGCATTCGTCCCCAGCGCTGGTTCATACTGATCAGGCTGAACAGAAAAATGCTCATCCCGAACCAGGACAGGATCCGCTGTGAAAGTATCGGGCGTGCCATCATCAGGGGCAACAAGAGACGAGCAAGGACAAACGATGCACAGATCAATGATCCAGTGACCTTCCAGAGCGGAAGGCCGAAAGCTCGCCTTGCAGGATGCATGTCGATCTGGACGAAGATCGAGCCCAGGACCAGCAGCATTGCCAGGTACTGCAACTTTGAAGTAAAGGGAAGTCCCTTCCAGAAATATCCCAGCCGCCGCATGACATCCCCCGAAGGCTACTTCGATTCCAAAGCAGAGCGACTGGAGGCCATATCAAGCTGTCGAATCCAACCACCGCCGAGAACCCTGTCCCCGTCGTAAAGGACGAGCGCCTGTCCAGGCGCAACGCCGAACTGCGGATCAACAAATTGAACTCGAACATGCCCCGGTGAAAGAACTTTGACAGTTGCGGGGGCCGCGGTGTGCTGATAGCGAATCTGGGCCAGGCACTCGTACTGATCGGGAATGTCATCGACCAGCCAGCTCATTCCATCTGCTTCCAAAGTCGTCTGGGCCAGTTCTTCGTACTTTCCCAGGAAGACACGATGAGTATCGGGTTCGATCCTGATCACAAAGCGAGGTTCCCCGAAGGTGATCCCTAATCCGCGTCGCTGGCCGATCGTGAACTGTTCGTAACCGAGGTGACGACCGAGAACTTTTCCATTCGCGTCCACGAAGTCACCCGAGGTGTCCGGCTTGCCACGATGGCGTTCCAGAAACCCGACGTAATCGTTATCGGGAATGAAGCAGATTTCCTGGCTGTCGGGTTTGGTTGCCACCCGCAGTCCCGCTTCGGCGGCAAGGGCTCGAATTTCCGGTTTGGCGAATGTTCCAACAGGAAACAGAATCTTATCGAGAATACTGCGGTTGATTCCGGCCAGCACGTAGGACTGGTCTTTCGAGCGATCGACACCTCGCACCAGCGCGGGCTTTCCGTCAACATCCACAATCCGGGCGTAGTGGCCGGTAGCGATTCCATCGGCGCCGACACTTTGAGCGAAGTCCCACAACTTGCCGAACTTCAGCCAGTTGTTGCACATGACGCAGGGATTGGGGGTTCGTCCCGCCAGGTACTCGTCCGCAAAATAATCTTTGATCCGTCCAAACGCGTCCGAAAAATTCAGGGCATGGAAGGGGATGTCCAGCACATCGGCAACTCGACGCGCATCGGCAGCATCTGACGCGGAACAGCAACCTTGCTTATTGGCCTTGGCTCCTAGGACAGGAAGCTGAATCGATGAGACGGGGGATGTTCCGGCAGTCGGAAGTCGACAGACGTCCCGAGGTTCTTCGGTCGCACCGGACCGCATGAACAGCCCGATGATTTCAAACCCCTGGCGTTTCAGCAGAACGGCGGCAGCCGAACTATCAACACCGCCACTCATGGCGAGCACGATTCGACGGGACATTTACAAACCAATCACCTGCCACGAATCGACGCAGGGAGTTCAAGTGGGATTCCGATTCAGTGTCTGAAGGCGACACGATTTCGCGGATTGTAGCAGGCGATCATCATCACGAACCACTCAGAAACGTCATGCAGCATCCCTACAACCGTCAAACCGGACATAGTCGAAATGCATCCGGTGCCGAAATCGCCGTGTCGCGTGGCGGAACGTGCAGTCCCCTCGTCAAACTGCCGACGAAAGGGAAGACGTTTCCCTGCGCTGCGATTCCGCGCCAATTATCTAATTGACGTTGATTGTCCCGCAGGATTAGGATTTCAGTAACCGGCAAATTCGACCATTTTCCAATTCGGCACTCCGGGACGTCACTCGGAGAACTAGACTTCCACAATCGATAGCCTCGACCAGATTCGCACGGGAAGCGGTTCATGAACAGTTTTGGCAAAATCCTGGTGGTTTTCACGACAGCCTGCAGTCTGGGGTTTGCCGCGTTTACGCTTTCGCTGGTATCCGGTGGCCCGAACTGGAAAGGCGAAGCGGAATCGGCGGAACTGACGAACGACTTTCTGATCACGGCGGTCGCGGGCGAAAAGCCGATGTACTCGGCGAAAAACCGCAAGACAGATCAAGGTGTCGGAACGCAATCGACGTTGCTGGCAGAAGTTGTGGTTGGCGCCAGAAAGCAGCAAGTCGCAGATGCCAAAGAAAAAGAGTTGGAACTGAACAAGGAAATCGAACGGATCAAGCCGCTGATCGAAGAGATGCGGGCACTGATTCCACCGGATCAGGCTGGCTTGGTTGTTCGGGCTCAGATGCTGGATAAAATTCTGACGCAATTGAGCGAACAGATTCAGGCGACAACTCAGGGAATCGAGGCCAAGGCGGCTGCCATTCGGGTGATTCAGAAAACGACTCAGGATCGCCGCGAAGAAGCCCTGCGATTAAGAAATCAACTGGAATTGATGCGAACGGATTTGTATGTCGCTCAAGCCCAGCAGAAGCTTTTGGAAGTAGAATTGGTCCGCGTCGAAGAAAACCTGAAGCGGTTGGAGCGACGTGGCGAGCAGTTACAGAAGCAGGTTCAGCCCTACGACAAGTAACCTGCGTCGTATGTGTCAACGCGACAGAGATTGGTTCTTGAAAAGTCGTCATGTGAATTCAGGCGGTGAGGTGCGTCAATGACAACGGTCGGTAAAATTCTGGTCGTGTTGCATCTGGTGTTGAGCGTCATGTTTATGGCCTTCGCCGGAGCCGTATTCACTGCGCAGAAGAACTGGCGCAAGACCGCTGAAACAAATGCGGCTCAACTTGCGAAAGCCAAGGCTGCTGCAAACGATCAGCGTACCGAATTCGAGCGTGAACGGACCGATACGGCTGCGAAGGTCGCCGAACTGAATGATCAGGTGCTCAAGTTGACGGGTGAAAAGGGCGCCCTGTTCAAGCAGACGACCGACTTGCAGGCGGACAACAACCGGTTGCAGACTGCGATCGATGCTGTCGGTCAACAGGCAGAACTGCAGACGAAGGAAGCGAACGAACGCTTCCTTGATTCGAAGGTTCAGGTCGACAAGAACAAGGTTGCATACGAAACACGTGAAGCACTGCAGAAGCGGTTGCTTGAGGTCGAAAAACGACGTGATATTCTGGAACTCGAACAGAATCAGATGAAGGATCGGCATGAACGAGTTCTGGCCGACCTGCAGATGTTTAAGCAGTACTACGGTGCTAAAGGGATGTTGACCGATCCCAAGCAGATGGTCGTTCAATCATCTTCGCCTCCACCAGTGGACGGTGTTGTGGAAGAATACCGAAAAGAAAAGCAGGGTGCTGCCAGCACCGAACTCGTGAAAATCTCGCTGGGGAGTGATGAAGGTCTGGCGGTAGGACATAAACTGACCGTCTTCAATGCCGAAGGTCGCTATCTGGGTCAGATCCGCTTGACTCTGGTTCAACCCGACACGGCAGTCGGGCTCGTCATTCCCAATGAAAAAGCCAAGAACACAGTGATTAAGGAGGGCGACTATGTCACCACGAAGCTCAGATAATGCACCTGCTCCCGATATTTACGTGGCGCTCTTGTGGGTCTCGCTGGCATCACTCCTGACCGGAATCGTTTTCCTGGTTCAGGCACTGCAGGCGTACGACTGGAAAGTCAGCCCCTGATCCTGCGGACGTAATGGGTGTTCGAGGAAATTCAGGCTTTGTGTCCTGGTTTCCTGAAGTCGAAGACTGCCCGTATGCATTTCGAATGCCGCGCTTGACCCTGCTGATGAACGCTGGGGTGAAGGTTCGCGGCATTTTTTATTCACGTGACGGTCACATTCTTCACTGGTTCCAAGCGATAAAGATCGCGGAACGTTTCCGTCTTCTGTCTGGATCCACCTTCAAAATGGCCCCATCACACAAATGAATTGACCATCAATTTGATGTTGATGATTCGGCAAACCAGTGAAGATCCCATCTGGAAAAGCCGAGATCAAACTGGTATACGTTGATGGATTGGGGTTACGGCGCAATATGTGATACTGTTCTGCGATCAGGAAACGATAGCGAATGCTCGACATCTTTGGTTCCCATCAGTCGCATTGTTGCAACGGTTCCAGTCGGCGGAGTTTTCTGAAGGTCGGTGCCCTGGGAACGACGGGCCTGGCATTGCCTGATCTGTTGCGAGCACAGGCACTTGGGCATTCGGGCACGAAGACTCCTGATAAGACGGTGATCTGGCTGTTCCTTTCCGGCGGACCGACTCATTACGAGACCTTCGATCCCAAGCCAGATAATCCATTACCGTTTCGCAGCACTGTTGGAACACTTCAAACGAACGTGCCGGGAACTCAGATTGGTGGTCTGTTTCCACGACTGGCAAAGCTGGCGGACAAGTATTCGATTATTCGATCGTTTGCCCATACGGCAGCAGATCACGCCGCAGCGACGCACTGGTTGTCAACGGGATATGATCACGCTCCTGCTGGAAACGGGGCGGCGCCGATCAGTCCGAGTATTGGATCGATGCTTTCACGCTATCGCGGCCCCAATCACCCCGTTACCGGAATGCCGACTTATATCGGCCTGGATCATCTGTATGCCGAAGGGCCCGCCTGGCTGGGAACGGCGCATACGCCGTTTGACGCTCGCGGGAACGCACAGGCCAATATGGCCCCGCGGACCGCCCTGGATCGGTTGCAGGATCGTCAGACTTTGCGTCAGACGCTGGATCGTCTTGAGCGAAAGATTGACCAGAGTGGCATGATGTCTGCCTTGGACGAATTCGAAGGACGCGCCGTGGAACTCGTTCGCGGCAATGCACGTGAAGCCTTTGATCTCTCGAAGGAAGACCCTCGACTTCGCGAAAAGTATGGAAAAAGGGAAAAGAAGCTGGGCGAAAACCTGCTGCTGGCCAGAAGACTCGCCGAAGCCAATGCGGGACTGGTCACAGTCTGGTACGGAGGCTGGGATTCGCATGGAACAAATCCTGCGGTGAACCATGGGACCATTGAACAGGAGATGCACAAGCTGGCCCCCGAATTCGACCACGCTGTGTCTGTCTTTATCGAAGACCTGTATGACCGAGGTCTGCAAGACAAGGTGCTGCTGGCGATCGTTGGTGAGTTTGGGCGATCACCGCACATCAACAAGGATGGTGGTCGAGAGCACTGGCCGCAACTCGGTAACCAGGTTCTGGTTGGCGGTGGAATGAACATGGGGCAGATTATCGGGGAATCAACTGTCCGAGGTGATGTCCCGAAAAGCCAGCCGATCTCGCCCAACGATCTCCTTGCAACGCTGTTCCGGTTCCTCGATATCCCACTGGACCTGCAATACACAAACCCTGCCGGCCGACCAACCCGCATGCTCGAAACCGGCCAGCCGATTGCGGCTCTTTTCGGATGACGCGGATTCGCATCACGGACATTCAGCCAACGCCGGACGTTTATTCCTGCTTCGCCGCTTCTTCACGGACAGGAATGCTGATAACAAGTCCTGCATAGCGCTGAACTTTTGAAGAGGATTTGAAGAGGCCTTCGTGGCAACTGAGGCATCCGCTGGTAAGCGGAATCACTCCAGCGCGGCGATAGTATCCGTCTTCCACCGCTTCGATTTCAGCCTTCTCGTCACCCAGTTCTTTGACCGCTCGTAATTCGAAATCGGTCTTGGGATCGTGGTTGATGCTCATCGCTTTGGTGTTGATCGAAATCCAGCGAGCTTCGACTTTCGAATGCCGCTTCATCTCGGCAAACACATCTTCCATGGCCCGAGCCGGGACTGCCGCTCGTTCGCCGTGAAAATAGCGATGGTGAATAACGTCGAGCGTGGACTTGTAGATGTCTTCCATCACTTTGGCACGATCACGAGCGACTTCGACTGTTACTCGATCGTCCCGTGATTTTGTGACCGTCTGCTTATCAGTCTGCTTGTCTGTACTGGGTTTCTCATCCGCCGATTCTGCTGTCAGGCCCGATCCGACAATCCCGATGATTCCCAAAGCCAGAACTGCAGAGATATGTTTCCCGATGTTCATATGGTGTTCCTCTGAAGATGGTGTCGTTCCGGGTATCGATCAAGCGGTGTTGTTTGGAGCACGCGGGTCATGTTGATCCCACCAGTTGAGCGACGTCGCACAGCGGGATGATTCCACTTGCTGATCGAAGCAACTGGCCAATCGTCACTCGAGAAAACGCCTGTTCTGTGGCAGCGTATGCCTTGTCGAGTTCGCGGTGAAGAGGGCAAAGGCTGGTGTGTGACGGAAGTCCCAGCGGGCAATGCTTGATGCGTTCCAGTGGCGAGACGGCATTCACCACATCCAGAATCGAAATCTTGTCAGGTGGCAATGCGAGTGAATAGCCACCACCAGGACCGGACCGGGACCGAACAATTTCTGCAGCGACCAAGTCCTGCAAAACCTTATGCAGGTACCGCCGCGGAACCTTGGTCTGTTCGGATAGTGTATCCGCCGAGTCGGCTGATTCCGCGGATCCCGCCAGAGCGGCAACTGTCCGCAATGCGTAGTCAGCGGTCTTGGAAAGCATGGCTGTTTCCTTTGACTTCTTTCGTGCAATATCGCTTCAGATGTCAACGAAATCTGTTTCTGAATATCGTCAACTTGAATCCTACACCATTAAGTGTAGTATTGCAATCGGAGGATTCAGGATGGTCCGCCCAACGGATTCAAAATGTTGCCAGTCGTCACTGAAAATCCAATCGACACCGGTCAGACGCGCGTTAGATTCAAAGGGGACAAAAACCCTTTCGTGTGTGAGTTTTGCTGTCATCGATTCAGATCTGTGGAACGGGAAACATGGTCAAAAAGGTGTCGCAACGCAGTTCATCCAGCGGTCGAAAAAGCATGGCGGGCCCCAAAGCCACTAAGCAATCTCGTCGTCCGCGGTCGGTTCAGGCCGGTGACACCGCTCCTGATCTGGCAGCCGCCAATATCGAGAAGTTTGAGGTGACAGAATCAATCGCATCCGCTCAGGACACTCAGGCCGAGGCAATTCGCGACATCATCACCAGTGCGGCACCGCACGACATGAATGCCGTGGCCCATTCCTTACGTTCAATACTGGAGGGGGCTTCACCAGACGACGCCATCAAACTTCGCCAACTGCTTCGACCATCAATTGTGGCGACGGAAGCGATCTCTCCGGTCAATCCAGATACTGAATTGTCGGACGACTGGCGTGATGGCGGCTATCCCTACAAGAACTTGTTGTCGCGAAAGAGTTATGAAAGACAGAAGTACCACCTGCAGGTGGAACTGTTAAAAGTGCAGGCCTGGGTGAAGGCAACTCGACAGAAGGTTGTGATCTTGTTTGAAGGTCGCGACGCGGCGGGCAAAGGGGGGACCATCAAGCGGTTTATGGAGCATCTGAATCCACGCGGAGCTCGCGTTGTTGCCCTGGAAAAGCCCAGCGAAGTCGAACGAGGACAGTGGTATTTTCAGCGTTATGTCCAGCATCTCCCGACTGCGGGTGAAATCGTGATGTTTGACCGAAGCTGGTACAACCGCGCCGGCGTAGAACGCGTGATGGGTTTTTGCACGGACGAGGAATACAGTGAGTTCGTGCGCCAGGCTCCTGAGTTTGAACGCAACCTGGTTCGCAGTGGTGTGCACCTGATCAAGTTCTGGTTCTCGGTCAGTCAGTCTGAGCAACTACGTCGCTTTGAGGAACGTAAGGCACATCCTCTGAAGCAGTGGAAGTTGTCACCGGTCGATCTTTCTTCCACAGCATAACCATCTGGAGCCGTTGGGGCAGATTCCGGTCGAGGTTGCTGGATTCGCACCGTCCGGGCGGGTTTGGAACCCAATACCGCAGACGTCGAGACCCAACCATCCGTTGTCGCTGCCGCCTGGTGGACAGAAACAGCCGCGAAGGTTGCGGTGATCACAGCACCAGCAATTGCCATCCGGCCAAACATCGAATTAAGAGTCAATTTCAGCAGCGACACGGGACTGATCCTTCCACACGAAAACGAACGGGAAACCCTCCTGTTCCCGACGCCGTCATGGGTTCCGTTCCCACGCAGTCGCACTACTCGACCTGACATTTACCATCGGGTTTTGACGAGGGAATGAACTAGAGCAGTTTATGCCGATGTTGCGACCGTCATATTCGATATGACCGGAATGCTTTCGCAGGTACGCTCGAATGCGCTAGTGAGATTTCCGAAATACCTTCGCTCGCGCCGCGAGAAGACTGCGAGGCCGCTACTTCACTCCAGTTATTTTGCATTTGTGCTTTCCATTCGAATCTTCGAGCGGACTGTGTCCCGTAAATATCTCTTGTGTTTGGGAACGAGTTTGACTCAACTGACATCACAATCTGGCAGAGATTCTTCTGCCAGTATGCTTCGGACGGAGTTCCACGTGTTTCCCTTTGATGCTTTCGAGAATGAACGACGGTTTCGCGCAGCGATGGATGCGGTCGAGATCGCGCGTGATGTTCATTACTCGTTGTTCACGTTCGGCAATTCCGATCTTCCCTACTTTCTTGTACTTTCGGGACTGGGTGAGGATAAGACGGTCAGCATTACCAAGGGCGAGGTCAAGATCACTCGGCCGATGATCATTACCCCCGATAACGCTCAGCCGGAATTTCAGAACTTCTTCGAAGACGATGATGATTACGGCCTGGCACAGTTCATCCTGTCGCGTACCGCGTCGTTCTCTCATTTGAAAATGCAGAACCAGAGTGGTCCGAAGAAAATCGTCAGTGACAGTGTCGAAGAAGTCGTCGCCAAATTGAATCGTCAATTGGACGACGAAGAGGAAGATCATGTCGCAATTCTGACGGCCCCTGCTCCGCTCGCGGGCTTCGCGATCCTGCGCTATGCCTCCGAACGGATCATGCGGAGTGCTCCTGACAATATTCAAGAACTGCGTGAGCGTGGTTTCTTGCCGTAGTCGGCTGATTGCTGTGATAGATCATACGATGACGAACCTGGTATTCGACGAACAGATGATGCAACGCGCCTTGGAATTGGCGCGCCGTGGCCTCGGCTTCGTCGAACCAAATCCCCCTGTGGGTGCCGTCGTTGTCGATGATCATGGGGCCATCATCGGTGAAGGCTGGCATCAGAAATTTGGCGGGCCACACGCTGAAGTGCATGCTCTGGCCGCAGCAGGAACTCGCGCAAGCGGGGCAACTCTGTACGTGACGCTGGAACCCTGCTCGCACTTTGGTAAAACGCCCCCCTGTTCTCAAGCCGTGATCCAGGCGGGAATTCGCCGAGTGGTCATTGGCACTGTTGATCCGGCGAAACATGGATCTGTCCGTGGAGTGGACGAACTGAAAGCAGCGGGGATCGAGGTTGATGTGGGGATCCTCGGAAATGACGCTCGTCGACTGATTGCCCCCTTTACCCGTTTGATGACCACAGGACTGCCATGGGTACATCTCAAATGGGCAATGACCTTGGATGGCAAGATTGCGACGGCATCGGGATCTTCGCAGTGGATCACCAATTCGACGTCACGCGCTGCTGTGCATCAACTGCGAGGCCGGATGGATGCCATTGTCACCGGGATCGGAACCGTGCTGAAAGACGATCCCCGATTAACCAGCCGGATTGCTGATGGTTCACCGCAGCGCATTGCAACTCGAGTTGTCCTCGATTCTCAATGCCGACTACCCTTGGATTCCCAACTGGTTCGGACAGTCGGGGAAGCGGCAGTCATTGTCTTCACGACCGAATCAGCATCAGTGGAACGGATTGAAGCTCTTCGGAGCGCCGGTGTCGAAGTCCTGATTGTGGAAACCGGATCGGATCAGCGCCTGGATGTGAACTCAGTGATGCTTGAACTGGGACGTCGACGGATGACGAATCTGTTTGTTGAAGCGGGAAGTAGAATTCTTGGCGGCCTGTTTGACCAGCGTCTGGTCAACGAAGTTCACGCCTTTATCGCGCCAGCGATTTCGGGTGGGGGAGACGCCCCGAGTCCCATCGGCGGACGGGGGATCAGCACAATGTCAGATGCATTTCGGCTTGAACAGACGACGGTTCAGGTCCTGGACGGCGATCTTTATCTGCACGGACTGGTTCCTGCCGCGGCTCTGGGCGACTGACCCTCACTGGAAATCATTTTTTGGAACAGGCGTAAAAAAACCGAAGGGACGTCGAAACGTCCCTTCGGTGGAATTCAGCTTGAACTCGTCAACTCATCACTGACCACATGCTCCAGGAGCAGCACAGCCTGGCTGAGCACAAGGATCTGTGGGGCAGCAGGTTTGAACTGGAACTCGACGGCAGACCGTACGAGGAACGCACCGAACCTTGGTTTCCGTGATCTGGCGTGGCACGCAGGTCGTCTTCGTCACCATGCGGGTCTCACAAACCTGACGGCAGGTGGTGTAAGGAACGCGGCGGGTGCGAACTTCCTGGGTCATGGTGCAGGTGGTGTAAGGAACCTTCTTGGTAATGGTTTCGCAGGTCCACGAGCAGGTGGTGTAAGGAACCTTCTTGGTGATGGTTTCACAGGTCCACGAGCAGGTGGTGTAAGGAACTCGCTTGGTGATGCACTGTTGTTCGTAACGAACGCAGGTGTAAGGAACTTGCTTTACGCAGGTCACTGGAACTCGTCGGCAGACCGTGTAAGGCTGCTGACAGTGACGTACTTCCTGAACCATACGGGTGCAGCAGACCGTCCGCATTTCGGTTCGTGGAACCCAGCGACGGCAGCAGACGGTACGGTACGTCTGGCAGCAGCCGGTGCTGGTGCAGTTGTCGCTTCCCGTCGATGTGCAGGTCTTCGGGCAAACCGGGCAAGGGATCTGCTTGGTTTCGGTGACCCAATCACCCGTGCAGACTTCGACCTGTCGGGTTTCGGTGACAGGCTTGCAGACGGTGTAACAGACATCGCGGTAGCAGGTTTCGGTTTCCGTCTTGTAGGTGGTGCAGCAGACTTCGCGGCACTTGGTTTCGTAAATCGGCTTGCAACGTGCAATTTCATCTGCACCCATCGGCAAGATATCAATTTGCTTTCCGTCTAGCTCGTACCCAACGCACAGCAATAGTTCTTTCAATCCATCCAAAACGTCCAGCTTGGTAATACAGAGACCACTTAAGCCATTGACCTGCGCACTACGCTTAAGCAAAGCCGCATCAAACCAACCGCAACGGCGATTACGTCCGGTAGTAACACCAACTTCACCGCCTATACGACGTAGCGCTTCACCATCCTCATCAAATAATTCAGTTGGAAATGGGCCGCTTCCGACTCTCGTGGTGTAAGCCTTCAAAATTCCGATAACTCGATCTATCTTGGTTGGACCAATTCCACTTCCAGTGCAGGCGCCTCCGGAAGTTGGATTGGATGAAGTCACATATGGATAAGTTCCGTGATCAACATCCAGCAAAGTTCCTTGCGAACCTTCTAAGAGCACGGTCTTGCCTGATTCCAGAGCCTTATTAAGCAGAAGCGCGGTATCTGCAACATACGGACGCAGGATCTCCGCGTAATTCAAATATTCGGCAAGCACATCATCAACGTTGATTCCGTTGCGATTAAATACCTTGATCAACACTTGATTCTTATCGCGTAGCGCTGCTTCTAATTTCTGACGCAAGATCGAAGGATCGAAGAGATCTTGCACACGAATTCCGATGCGATTGATCTTGTCAGCATATGCAGGACCGATTCCGCGACCAGTAGTTCCGATCTTGGCTTTTCCTAAGAAGCGCTCTGTCACCTTATCGATGGTGCGGTGATAAGGAGTAATAAGGTGCGCATTTAAGGAGATCAATAACTTTGAAGTATCGATACCGCGTTCGTTTAAGCCTTGGATCTCTTGTAACAAAACTGCAGGATCAATAACTACTCCATTACCGATTACCGGAACGCAGCTTGGAGAGAGAATTCCGGAAGGTAAAAGGTGCAGAGCATATTTCTGATCACCAATCACCACGGTGTGGCCAGCGTTATTTCCACCTTGGTAGCGCACGACATAATCAACGCGATCGCCGAGTAGGTCGGTAGCTTTACCTTTACCCTCGTCGCCCCATTGCGCACCAAGAAGAACTAATGCCGGCATTTGAAATTACTTTAGTAACGAGGTTCCGGTAGAGCGAAGATCTTCGCAAGCGACAACTACGCGCTTTGCCATTCCCGCTTCGGCTGATTTACCCCATGCGCGTGGATCATAAGTCTTCTTATTTCCGACTTCGCCATCGATCTTTAATACTCCGTCGTAATTCTTCAACATGTGATCAACAACCGGGCGAGTAAATGCATACTGAGTATCGGTATCGATATTCATCTTAACTACGCCGTAATCCAACGCTTCGCGGATCTCAGATAGCAATGAGCCAGAACCACCATGGAATACCAGATCCATAGGCTTTGATCCAGCGGATAAATTCAATTGCTTAGAGACTGCATCTTGCAGAGTCTGCAAGATCTTTGGCTGCAAAACCACATTACCTGGTTTATAAACACCATGCACGTTTCCGAAGGTTGCTGCGACCATATAACGACCACGCTCACCTGAGCCCAGAGTCTTTATTGTGTGCAACGCATCTTCTGGAGTCGAATAGAGCTTGGCATCATGCTTTGCTTCCACGCCATCTTCTTCGCCGCCAACTACACCAATTTCAATCTCAAGAATGGTCTTTGCGGCAACACACTTATCGATCAATTCATCTGCGATCTTCATGTTCTCATTCATATCAACTGCGGAGCCATCCCACATATGTGAATTAAAAAGTGGTTTCTGTCCGGCCTTGATCCGCTCTGCGCCAATTACCAGCAGTGGGCGCATGAAGGTATCTAATTTCTCAACTGGGCAGTGGTCGGTGTGTAATGCGATATTTACTTTGTAATTCTTAGCAACAACGTGAGCAAACTCAGCGAGCGCAACCGCACCATCAACTGCGTTCTTTACAGTTGAACCAGATGCATATTCAGCGCCACCCCAAGAGAATTGGATGATTCCATCTGACTCTGCCTCTGCGAAGCCGCGAATAGCTGCGATTAAAGTCTGCGATGAGGATACGTTGATTGCAGGATATGCGAAGGCGCCTTTCTTAGCGCGATCCAACATTTCGGCATAAATTTCAGGGGTTGCAATTGGCATTTTTGCTCCTGGTTAGTTCGTTTCGTAAACCGGGGGCGCGCCTTTGAGCCAGTGGCTTACGGCTAATCCAACCACCTTTAGCGCTACAAATGAAAATCGCCGCCCTATTTGGAAGGAAATTGGGCGGCGATTAAACAGCGACTTACCTGATTACGCAGGCAAAGATTTGAGCATCTTGGTCAATAGCCCCAATAGCGCCTGCACGTTTGCTGGGGTATTTAATAGCTTGATTAGCAGAGTAATAAATGCCGAAAGCATAGTTCACCTCTCTTTCTTGTCATTCTTGGATTTGGCTTTATTTGAAGGAGCGAATTTTCACCGAATAAAAACCGGACATTTATCCCTGAGGTCATTGCTGTGGATATTGGCTGCGGGTAACCTGCCGACTTATGAGCAGCGACCAATTGGAAAATCTATTAAGTGAAGATCGTACCTTTCCGCCAAGCCCTGAGTTCGCAAAGCAGGCAAATATCAAAGCGGATGAATACGATCGCGCAGATGTTGATCGTGTTGCTTTCTGGGAAGAGCAAGCCGAATATTTGAAATGGGATAAGCGCTGGCACACGGTTTTGGATTGGCAAGTTCCATTTGCAAAATGGTTTGTTGGTGGAAAATTAAATGCTTCTGTAAATTGTTTGGATCGCCATGTCGAAGAAGGTCGTGGTGATCGCGTTGCCTTCTTTTTTGAGGGTGAACCTGGTGATACGCGAACAATCACTTACGCAGAATTATTAAATGATGTTAAGAAATGTGCCAATGCGCTGACTGAACTAGGGATTAAAGCTGGTGATCGTGTTGCAATTTACATGCCAATGATTCCTGAAGCTGCGGTTGCAATGTTGGCATGTGCACGCGTCGGTGCGGCACATTCTGTGGTCTTTGGCGGATTTAGCGCAGAAGCTTTGATCTCACGTATCCAAGATGCAGATGCGCGATTGGTAATTACCGCAGATGGTGGTTTTCGCAAGGGAGCAGCTTTCGCGCTAAAACCTGCAGTCGATGAAGCGCTTAGCGGAAAACATAATGTTCAGAAAGTTTTGGTTGTTAAAAGAACCGGACAAGAGATAGCCTGGAACGACCGCGATGTCTGGTGGCA
>CAXBSB010000112.1:0-25310 GCA_963977965.1 uncultured Schlesneria sp. | reverse complement strand
TGGACTTGCAAACATGCATGACTTCTATTCAGTCAGGCACAGCCTGACCTACTGGACTGGCTTTCAAGAAACGAGGGATTCGACGTGAGTTTTTCCAACCCCAATCGCCACTCAAGCATGCGCAGGATCTTCGGCTACGGTGCGGCTGGAGTCCTGATCCTGGCGCTTGGCGGATTCGCTGTCTGGTTATCCTGGCCCGGAATTGAAGACGACGATCAGGCTGATTTTCTGTCTCGGTTTCGCGGTGGCTCTCTCGTTATCGCTGGTGGTGGCGAACTGCCTCCGATTATTCGTCAGCGATTTCTGGATCTGGCAGGTGGACCTGATTCTGCCAGGATTGTCGTCATTCCTGCGTTTGACTTTCAGGATTCGGAACAAGACCGGTTGCTGCGTCCGTGGAAATCGATCAATGTCCGTACTGTGCGAATTCTGCATACAACGTCTCGACAACAAGCAGACGATGCGTCGTTCGCGGAATCACTCGATAATGCCACTGGGGTGTGGCTGAGTGGTGGGAATCAGGCGTGGCTGTCGAAGCACTATGTGGGAACGCTGGTTGAGTCGAAACTGAAAGAAGTTGTCGACCGAGGCGGAGTGATTGGAGGAAGTTCGGCCGGTGCCGCAGCGATGACGAAAGTCATGATTGAACAAGGCCAGGAAGAAGCGGTCGAAGGCGTTGGCTTTGATCTTTTGCCAGATGCTGTCGTGGATCAACATTTCTTAAAGCGCAGCCGATTGAATCGACTGATGGGATTGATGGATTCTCACCCCGGGCGGATCGCTTTCGGAATCGACGAGGGAACCGCTCTGGTGGTTCAAGCGGACCGAGGAACACTTGGAGTTGTGGGAAAATCGTATGTCATCGCATACGTCCCGCAGACCGACTCAGGGGTACGGCGGTTCGAGGTTTTGAAGAACTCTGACCAGATTGATATTCAAGGGTTGCGAAATGGAAAAGTTCGCGTCAGTTCAACCGCTGATCTGGATGCGATCTTGAATGATACATCGCCTTAACCACTTGAGTATGCCGCCAATTGAGTAATCGAGTCTGAGTCTCTATCCTTCCGGCAGGGAACGAATTGTTTCCGTGCGTTGACCAGCGAAAGGGACTCTTTCAGATGAAACCGATCATTCTCGGGATTGTAGGCACACTGTTGTGCGGTGGAATTGCCATGGCTGCAGAAAAGATCACATATCCAGCGTCAAAGAAGATCGATCACGTTGACGATTTGCACGGCACGAAAGTTCCCGACCCGTACCGGTGGCTCGAAGACGATGTTCGTGAATCGAAAGATGTCGCCGCCTGGGTCGAGGCTGAAAACAAAGTGACGATGTCGTACCTCGAAGCAATCCCTCAGCGCGACGCGATCCGAAAGCGATTAACGGAACTCTGGAACTACGAAAAATATTCGGCACCATTTAAGGCTGGCAGCCGTTATTTCTTCTTCAAAAATGATGGTTTGCAGAATCAATCGGTTCTTTACAAACAGGACTCTCTGGAAGCCGAACCGACGGTCCTGATCGACCCGAATGCCTGGTCCAAGGATGGGACTGTTGCCCTCGGAAGCACGTCCTTCAGTGATGATGGACGCTACATGGCGTACAGCGTTGCAGACGCCGGGTCCGATTGGAATACCTGGCGCATTCTGGATGTGGAAACAGGGCGATTGCTCGAAGATGAACTGAAATGGATCAAGTTCAGCGGTGCGGCATGGACGAACGATAATCGTGGGTTCTTCTACGGGAGGTATGACGCCCCTCCTCCTGGCGCAGCATTCCAGAAAACGAACCTGAATCAAAAGGTCTATTATCATCGCGTCGGCACCCCGCAGTCACAGGATGTGCTCGTTTACAAGCGGCCGGACGAACCGACGTGGGGATTTGGACTTCGCGTCAGTGAAGATGGACGGTACCTGATCATCACTGTCTGGAAAGGGACCAACGACAAGTACCGGATTCTGTACAAGGATCTGACTGAGCCGTACGGCATGCCGATCGAATTGATTGATCATTTCAACGACGAGTATTCGTTCATCGGGAATGACGGGACGACGTTTTATTTTGTTACTGATTTGCAGGCGTCGCGGAAACGTGTCGTCGCGATCGATACGCGTAATCCGACCGTGATTCGCGAACTGATTCCCCAGGCTGCCGAAACACTCGCTGGTGCCGACATCATTGCGAACCAGTTTGTGCTGACTTACCTCAAGGATGCGAAGACTCAGGTCAAAATCCATGCCATGGACGGTCGACTGATTCGCGAAGTGCAATTCCCCGGAATCGGTTCGGCGACAGGGTTCACCGGGAAACGGACAGAAACCGAGACGTTCTATTCATTTTCCAGCTTCGCAACGCCACCCTCCATCTTTCGCTACGACTTGCTGACTGGCGAAAGCAAGTTGCTGCGTCGAGCGGCCGTGAAATTCAATCCAGATGACTACGAAGTCAAACAGGTGTTTTATTCAAGCAAGGATGGAACACGCGTTCCGATGTTCGTGGCCCACAAGAAGGGGCTGAAGCTGGATGGATCGAATCCCACGTTACTTTACGGTTACGGCGGCTTTTCGATCTCGCTCACACCTTCGTTCTCGGTCTCACGACTGGCGTGGATGGAGATGGGCGGTGTCTTCGCCATGCCGAACCTGCGTGGCGGTGGCGAATATGGTGAAGAATGGCACACGGCTGGAACGAAATTGAAAAAGCAGAATGTGTTTGACGACTTCATTGCAGCGGGTGAGTGGCTGATCAAGAACAATTACACCCAACCTGCCAAACTCGGCATTCAGGGGGGATCCAACGGAGGATTGCTGGTGGGAGCCTGCATGACTCAGCGTCCTGATCTTTTTGGTGCCTGTCTTCCAGCCGTTGGCGTGATGGACATGCTGCGGTTTCACAAGTTTACAGCAGGCAGGTTCTGGGTCGACGATTACGGGAGTGCTGATAACCCGGACGAGTTTAAGGCTTTGCTGGCATATTCACCGTATCACTCGCTCAAAGCGCAGATGCGTTACCCCGCAACTCTGGTGACGACGGCAGACACGGATGACCGAGTCGTTCCCGGCCACAGCTTCAAATTTGCAGCTCGGTTGCAGGAATACCATACGGGAGAAGCACCGGTTTTAATTCGAGTTGAAACCCGTGCCGGGCACGGAGCAGGTAAGCCGACGTCAAAACTCATCGAGGAAACGGCGGATCTGTGGGCGTTTCTGGTCAAGAATCTTGGGATGAAATAGAAATCTTTCCCGGTTTGTGTTGAGAGACATTCTGCGAATTCGTTTCTAAGGAAGAAGAGGGCCGGACACGTCGCCCGGTCCTTGAAAAGCTCTTCTGACGCTGAGAATTGGTTCTGCAGATGTCCTGCAGCCTCCAATTTCAGCGCTGGGGGGGATCTTGACGAATCAGGAGACTCCGATGAACCCACAATTCTTTGATGGTTTGCGCCGGTCGCGTCGATGGACTGGCCTGTTCGCAGTAACGGCCGTTTTCGGTCTGGCAGCATCGTCGTATGCCTGCAACGGCGCGGGCGGCGGCAGTCGTAGCGGCGGACAGCAAGGTGGAGGCCCAGGCACCGGTGGCGGTACAGCGTCGGTTGCTCAGGCAATGATGGCGATGCAGGCTGCACAACTGGCTTCGAGCCAATCGCAGGCGGCCAACCAGTACGTCGCGAACATGCACGCTCAGCACAACATGATGTTGCAGCAGATGCATCAACGCCAGTTTCAGCAGTTGCAGGCAATGCGTCAGGCCAGCATGAAAAAGAAGGCCGCCGCTGCTTCTTCCCCCCGAACAATTGAAGTCAGCAGTAAATCTGCGAGTAAAGCAAATAAAGCGGTGACAAAAACGTCGAAGATTACCTCCCCGTCGGTGTGATCGGCGATGGGATCAGCGGCGAGCAAAACGATGCCCCGGGCGGTTGTGCGCCTGGGGCTTTACCCATTTTCTTTCTCGGGTTTCAAGCTCGATTGAGGGCATAATCTCTGCCCGGAATTTAGTTGCGATGAGTGCTTCTTGTCACAGAACTCACTGCGGCATTGAGTGAGTCAATTCAGCAACGTGCTGCGGAACGAGTTTCCGAGCGAGACTTTCAAACCGTAGATCAGCAAGCGTTGACTTCTTCGCCGACCGTTATCGTGGCGGATCATTCCGTTGAACCGTAAACTGGCCGTTCCGGTTTACTGGTTACATTTCACGGAGATTCATCATGGTCTGTCGTCAACTGCGTCTGAGTCTGCTGCTGGTCGCCTGTGCATTAGTTCCCGGTTGGGCTGTGGGAGCGGACGAAGAGGGGTTCAAGTCTCTGTTCAATGGAAAGGACCTCTCCGGGTGGGAGGGAGATCTCTCGCTCTGGAAGGTTGCGGACAACTGTGTGCTGGGAGATTCGCCAGGGATCAAGCACAATCAGTTTTTGTGCACGAAGGAAGAATTTGGCGACTTTGAGTTGAAGCTTGAGTTCCGTATGAAAGACGGCGTGGGCAATTCGGGAGTCCAGTTCCGGACGAAGAAAGTTCCCAACAGCACAGAAGTTTCTGGATATCAGGCAGACATTGGCGAGAAGTACTGGGGCTGCCTGTATGACGAGTCTCGTCGCAACAAGATCCTGGTTGCACCCCCTGCTGAGTTCGAAACCAAGCTGAAAAAAGGAGATTGGAACGAATACACGATTCGTGCTGAGGGTGATCATGTCGTATTGAAGATGAATGGAATTACGACAGTCGATTATCGTGAACCGGATGACAAGATTGCTCGTTCTGGAATTGTGGCCCTGCAAGTTCACAGCGGTGGCCCGATGAAGATTGAGTTCCGAAACATTCGGATCAAGCCGCTGAAGTAGCGGCGCGAACGATCACCTTCTGGATCGCCGCATCTCGACAGGATGCGGCGAATAAGGCGCTCTCGTGACAACCGGTGCGAATAGTCGTCAGCCACGCTCAGCAGTCGAAGAAGGCCCGACGATTTACAAGTGCGATCAGCTGCGCAGCATGCTGGAAGCTGCGATCAAGAATCGCTCCAAGCGTCATTCCACCACCGACCCCGTCAAGTTTCTCGGCGGCTATCTGCCCGTCCGAACCGAAGCGAACGGAAAGAGTCGGTCCAAAGGGGGAGAAGAAGAAAATCCCACGACGACACGATTCCACTCATTCTGCACGCAACTTGCCCGAGCACTTGGTGTTACCAAGGAGTTCATCGTCGAGCGGATCACGCAAGGTTTGCTGCACGACGAATCCCAACTGCGGGAACTCTGCGACCACCTGACCGCTGCCAGCGAACACTACAAGCTGGCAATGTCCGTCATAAAGGACGAACCGTTAAATCGTCCCGTGACTATCCGGATCGGGACGACGAACCTGATCAACATGCGAGTCCTTCCAACGGTTCTGGAATCCGTGCGTCAGAAATTTCGCGCGGAATATCCAAACGTCCAGTTGCGATTCGTGCAGACGATCATGGACTCGGACGAGTTACTGGGGACTCAGCCACCTGTCGGAGTTGATGCGATCGTCGCCTGTTGTCTGGACGTGCGAGCCGGCAAGATTCCCCCCGCAGAATTGGCAGCCAGCATGCCGCTTCGTTGCTGTCTGCTGCGCCAGCGTGATTCGGAATCACGAGAATCGTCCGGAGCGATCTGTCTGCCAAACTGGGAAGCACTGCGTGGCACAGACATGGTCGCGCTCGCGTCGCGCCACAAGCATTTCGACATCCCATGGTCTACGGTTGAACAGGTCGTTGAAACGATCGAGGAAGTTCCGACACTTCTGGAAGCTCATGCTCGAGTCGCCGCGAGCGACGCGTGGACTTTGTCTTACAGGGAACTGATGGACGAAGCGGATGAGCGAACCCTGGAGATACTTGATTTACCTGTAGATCTGGAACGGCAGGTGCCATTGATCGTGGCCGTTCTGCCTTCGCTGCGTCGCAGAAAATCACGGGCTGCCGCCAAAGCGACACGTCACACCGCAGTTGAAAAACAGACCGCGCTGAGAATTCTGAAAGAGTGCCTGCAGGTCACACTGGAACAAAAGCAGACGACTCGACGTCAGGCCGAACAGATGACTCACTGGTTATCGCGTTTTCCTTTCAGCTACCACGTCAGTGACTACTCACCGAAGCGCGGTGACAAGATCAGACGAGTCTGGTTTGCAGGCCGAGCCAATCTGGAATGTACTGCGAACGGAAACCTGTCTGGAGCCCTGACGATCGGTAACCCGAATGGAGAATCGCTGTACGTTCGCGTGTTTGGTCAGCCGATCGGTTACCACGATGGTTCTGTCTGGCATCTGCATTGGCGTGGTCTGGATCCGCGCGAAGTCGGTGGGACAACAAACGTCGTCGCAACAACGTCCGAGTTAAAAGGTGGCGAGCATCTGGTGGGAAACTGGGTCGGCCGGAGTTCTTGGATTGATGGAGACGTCCGGCCATCAGGTGGTCCCTTCATCCTGCATACACGCGGAGATTTGACGCCAGCGGAGCTTCGCCGATTGGTGTCGTCGCACGAGGAAAAATCAGTGCCGGATCTGCGGCAACTGTCGAACGAATTGGTTCCAGTGACATACCAAGACGGTGGTCATTCCATTCGATAGGGTGGCAGTGTTACTGGGGTTTGCATGTGCCGAAAGAGTTTGATGCGGGCACCCCAAGGGGCTTCGTACAATCAAATTCTGACCTTGAAAACAAACTTGTTTTTTCCGCACACAAGACCGTCAAACAACGAGCAAATTCGGACTTCCCTCGTCGGCTCAGATTGTTAATGTTTATTCATCGTTCCTCTGCAGAGAACGAAATTGAGCTTGCGACGACCTTCCCGATGCAGGCTTAAGAATACGGCGTGATGGTGGACCCCGGTGAAGGGATACGACCGGGAAGAATTCACGTCGGAACGCGAAGGTCGCGAACCCTCGAGGTTCACCGACGTGATTATTTCACCTCGGCACTTCGATGTGAAGACTCGCGAACGGATGGTGCTTCCTGGAAATGATGACCGACGCGAAGTCACGGTCACCGCGGCTTCGCACGGTCGTTCGGTTTCTGTGTTCTCATTCTTTCTTCTGCTGTTTTACTGATGCCGCCCGCTCATTCGAGTTGGCTGCGACCACGAAAGGATTGCGCGCTCATGGCTACAAAACAGAAAAAAACCGTCAAGACCACGCCCGTCGGCGAAGCTAACGACAAGATCCTGCTGGGATATGATCGTCCGATGAATCGGACCATGGGGTTTGTCACGCAGTTAAAGCCTCCTTCTGCCGACCAGCAACCGATCCATTATGAGGGACCGCATCTGCTGACATGCGCACCGACCGGCAGTGGCAAGGGACGCTGCTGTGCCGTTCCAGCGCTGCTCGAATATCCCGGCCAGACTGTGACCATCGATATCAAAGGGGAGTTGTATGGATGCACTCACCGTCGACGACGTGAAATGGGTCAGCAGGTCATCAAGCTCGATCCGTTCCGAGTCGTCGATCACACGACCGATGGCTTCAACCCGCTGGAAATGTTCCAGCTTCCAACGACAGACTTCGACACAGATTCGCAGATGGTCGCATCGATGCTGTCTGAGGGCAACAAGTTCGGACGTGATCCGTTCTGGGATACGACCGCCAGCGGACTTCACAGTGCCGTCATCAACTACCTGGTGACGTTGCAACCGCCGGATAAACAGAATTTCAATGAGATGCGTCGACTGCTGTGTGCCGATGATGTGGTCTACAAGATTGCCGTCCTGATGGATACGGTCGGTAAGAAGATGCGTGAACTGGCGTACCAGGAGTTTTCATCGTTCCTTCAGCTCGCCGAGAGAGAGACTCGACCGAGTGTTCTGGCGACGGCCCAGTCGTACATCAAGACTTTTAACAGCGAGCGAGTCTCGGAGATGCTTGAGAAATCGAGCTTCTCGCTGCAGGACTTTGCCGACGGAAAACCGATGTCGATCTACATCATCATTCCGCCGGAACGACTGGAAAGCCATCGCCCCCTGTTGCGGATCATCCTGGCATCACTTTTTGCCGCAGTCTTCTCACGCAAGAAGATCCCGAATCCGCGAACGTTATTCCTGATCGACGAAGCGGGCAACCTTGGTTCATTCCCGGTCATGAAGGCTGCCATGACCTTGTGCCGCGGGTTTGGCGTCCGCTGCTGGACGTTCTGGCAGGATATGCAGCAGATTCAGGAATGCTATCCGAATTGCTGGAAGACGATGATCAACAACGCGGGGGCCTTGCAGTTGTTCGGCCTGACCAATCGACTGATGGCGCGAGAATGGTCCGAAATCCTGGGCTGTTCAGTCGACACGCTGCTCAGCATGAAGCCGGAAGAACAGTTCCTGCTGCTGCAGGGAAAAGGTGAATTCATCAGCCAGCGGCTCGATTATCTGACGGACCCGGTCTACGAAGGCCAGTTCGACGATAATCGATTCTACACTCGCTGAGGTTAGTGCGAAGACGTCGTCAGGGGCGTGGAATCAGTTCCACGCCCCTGACGGTCTTGGCAAACGAGATGTCACAACCAACAAGACACCAGAAAATCACTCTTGAGGCTTCTTCTGCTGAGTCAGCAGGAATGCCATCAGGTGTTCGAACTCATCTGGATTGAGAATTTCACTGACGTTGACGGGCATCAATGAGAGTGTTGACAACTGCTGCTCTTCGATATCGGTTTTGGCGATCATGAATTCTTTGCCCTTGTTATCCGCCAGGACCAGGGTTTCGCCTTCGTTTCGGCGAACCAGCCCGACGAGAACTCGCCCGTCATTCATGAAGACGGTTGTGGCACGGAATGCGGGGTCGACATTGCGATTCGGATCGAGAACGTCTTCTACCAATCGGGCCAGCCCACGGGCTCCAATGCCATCCAGTTGAGGTCCAATCTTCTGGCCCTTGCCTCCGACCTGGTGGCAGATCGCACAATTCTTTTCGAAGAGAGGAAATCCCTTCTCGGCTGAGGCTCGGGTGGAATTGTACTGCGTTCTGCGTTCATCGATCAGTTTCAGTAATTGTTCGCTCTCTGAGGGGAGCTTTGCGGTCAACGACGCAATTCTCTCGTCGAGTTTTTCGAGTTTATGGGCGTTCAGCCGATTGCGGATAACGGGATCGAGCAGCAACCGGGGGGATGCTTTGCCTGAAGCTGCCAGAGTCAGCAGTGCTTCGGATCCCTGTCGATCACTCGCCAGGGTTTCGGCAAGGGCTCGTTGTGTTTCGCGTGGGGCTCGCAACATCGTTTCGCCGAGCGATTCCTGAATCGCTTTGGCATCGCCCGTCAGTGCCGCAGCGAGAATCTTTTCGTTGGCCGCGGTGCCATGACTTTCGTTCAACCCCGCGAGAATTGCGTTCACGCGAGCATCAGGAGCAAACGAAGATAGAGTTTCGGCGGCCTGTCGGCGGACAGCAAGGTTTTCGCTGGTATTTTTGACAACTTGTTCCACCTGCTGCCGGAAATCAGCAAGTTTGAAACGAGCGATCAGTTCGAGTGCAGAAGATCGCGCACGGAATTGCTCGTCATTCAGTTGGTCTAAGGAAAACCTGCCGACGGCGAGCCAGGCATAACCAGTGGCATCGAACCCGTCGACCAGTTCCAGATAGCCGCGTCGATTTGCGAATTTTGACAAATCCCACTCGGTTCGTTGAGCGGTGTCGTTTCGCGGAGGCTTCGCTTCGGCCAGCAATTCACCCGACTGGGCATCGCGAAGTCGAATGAAGTTTCGAGCTACTTCTGGCACTGTTGCCAATCCATTGTGACCGGCCGAATAAAAGCTGAGCTTGGCGGGGATGGTAAACGTTCCGCTTCGCAGAGTCCCCATCAGGCGTTCACCCTTGGGCAGGCTGCACCAGAACGAACTGTCGGTGTTACCATCGGCTGATGCTCGTTTTTGACGGACCCATGGATCCCCTTGAACTGCTGCGCCGGGTTCGGGAATGCTTGTCCAAGTGACACTATCGGCAGTGGGGATTGCCAGGAAGGCTTTGGCAAGATCGCCAGCCCAGACACGAATCGGTTCGCTGTTTCGCACGCCGCGACGTTCGAGTCCGGTTTGAATGGATTGAAGCTGCTGAAACTGATAGGCAGGGTTGTCGGCAAATTGAGTGCGAATCAGATTCGCCAGCGAAGCCACTCGGTTGTCGCTCGCAAACTGACCTGCGAACGCAACGTATTCCGGAACCTTGGGGTCATTCTTGCCGAAGCGGTCCAGGTAATCGAGAACCAGATCTGCGGCAGCGGGGGTCTTCACGGCGATGGCCAGTTCCGCCAGCGTTTTCAGTTGAGGTTCCGTAAATTTTGCACCACCAAGTTTTGCCAGCACAGCATCTTCGCGCAACTGGTCTCGCAACGCGATTCTTGCAACGTGGACCAGATGCGTATCTTCTGCGACTGTTTCATCCAGAAGCTGGAACAACGCGGCCACATTATCGATGTGAGGGTGTCGTCCCAAGGCATCTGCTGCTACGCGGCGAACAATTGGATTCTCGTCCTTCAGGCAGGTTTGGACACGGACAAAGTCGGCGTCTTTCCATGGCCCTCGTTCGGCAAGGACTCGCATCGTATGAGTTCGTACGAGGGGCGACTTGTCCGAGGCCAATCGGTTCAGGTCATCGTCATTCAGTCCACCAAGCCTTTCGATGACCCACAGGCCATGGGCTCGGCCTTCGGCTTGTGATGGATCTGCCTGGATCGCTGTTCGAACGGCGTTCACCGTGGCCTGACGAAGTTGATCACGTTCCGCTTCAGGGCGGTTTTGTACCGCGTCGACCAGCCAGTTCGTAGCAAGGGTACGAACCGTCAGGTTGTTGTCGCTCAGTTCCGTAACGAGGTCCGCCGTTTTGAGAGTGGTCAGATCGGGGAGTGGTCGAGGTGATGTCGCCTTGCCGTCGGCTCCCTTGTAGACGACGCGCCAGACGCGACCATGAGTCCGGTCGCGGCGTGGATGGTCGAGTGGAACTTCGTAGTGACCGATGATGCAGTTGTAGAAGTCGGCAATGTAAAGTGCGCCATCAGGTCCAACAGTCAGATCGACCGGACGAAACCAGCCATCGTCACAGGTGACAAAATCAGGCTGTGTGTCGATCAAAAATGTCGAACCAACTTGCTTCAGTCGATCATGGTGAACGACGCAATTCACCGGATTGCAGATGTAGACACTGCCGCGGTGACCTTCTGGAAAATGATCGGCTGCGTAAAAGGCTGGTCCGCAAATCCCCGTGGAGCCGTGACCGTGATCGATCATTGTCGGCGCAAATCCCAGTCCATCGTGCGGTTTTCCGAAGCTGGGGTAGTAGCCTTCGCGTAAAAGCATGTAGATCGGCATGGAGTGACAATCGGAATCAAACGCATCACCCCAAGGGCTGAATGTCAGTCCGAACGGATTGACCTGACCCCACGTGAACTGCTCAAACCGCGATCCATCCGCCCGGAATCGATAGGTGTTTCCGGAATTCATGTTGGTGACATTCCCTGAACCATCACGAACCGCTGATGTATTCGCGAAGCCGTGGCAGCCGTAAATCCAGCCGTCGAGCCATGGGCGGAAGGAGCTTGCCATTCCATGTGTATCGATATTGCCGAATTTACCGTACACGACGTCGCGCGTATCGGCTTTCCCATCTCCGTCACGATCTGTCACTCGGTAGATATTGGGGATGCTGTAAACGAGAGCGGAGTTACCATTGCCGAGGGGCGTATTGCCAATCGGAATGTTGAGTCCACCCGCAAAGTGGGTGATTTTTGCGGGACGGCCATCAGCCCCGATCCCCTCAACCACCGTCAAGCGATCGCGCGGATCATGGTCTCCTTGGCCAGGAAATCTGCTCCGCGGTTCCACATCCCCTTTGGCTGGATAGGGATATTCAACGGAGTGGGTGATCCAAAGCCGTCCGCGCGCGTCGAAGTTCAGATTCATCGGCTGGCCGATGTCGGGGTCGGCAACAACCAGTTGAATTTCAAATCCTGGCGGGAGATGAAACATCTTCAACTGCTGTTCGGGGCGCAGTGCCTCCGTGGGGGCGACTCCAGGTGCTGCATACGAAACGACCGAGGCTCGAACACATAAGAAAACTGCGATCGCAAGGGCAAGATGCTTCATGAATGACCTGGCTAGCGGCCGCTGGGAACTTTCGAGACTTGCGGCACTTGTTGGGAGTCAAAGGAAATCGCTCAGAGTAGACATAAATGGTATCGTGTCATCCGTCGTTACTGATTGCAAATGTCGAATTCGCGGTAACGCATCGCCGTGAGTTGATTTGTTTGGGGCAATGTTTGTGTCACGGGTGAAACGAACTGAAACGGCAAAGATCTGGCTTGGCGTATTTCCGGACGGACGACCCGTTGGTGGCCCGGAAAAACTCTGTGCATAAATCCTTGTCTCATCATGGAGAATCGTCGAACAACTTGACAGGTGACACATCCGCCAGTATCGTCAATTCGCGCATGTGCGGAGTTTGTTGCGCTGGGTGACCGGGGCACGGGCTCCGTCGTGTGATGGTGAGTCTCGGCTTGTACGCGGGGGCATCGGCCATGTGAGAGGGAACGCGGGTCCAATCCGAGGTTTTCGGAGCCTGTTTCTAGTTCGCTGGAGGTCCAGCAAACGGGAAATGGGGTAGGCTTATCGGCTTTCTGTGTCAGCAGTATGCCGCGAAATAAGTGGGACTCGTGCCCACTTTTTTGTTTTTGTGAATGGTGAAACTCGGTGTGGAAGTTGTTCCTGGTGCTCAGGATGTTCCGCAGCGAATACAGAGATATGTTGTTTGGCGAAGTCAAGCAGCGAGAAGGGTTGAAATGAACGGTCCCGAGTTGTTGCGTATCGTCGATGCGATCCACCGCGACAAAAGCATCGACAAGGAGATCGTGTTCGAAGGGATCGAACAGGCGATCCTGTCTGCTGCACGTAAGCATTTCGGCGAAGATAAGGAAGTCGACGTTCACGTTGATCGCATTAACGGTAATCCAAGCGTCAAAGTGAATGGGCAGGACGTCGATAAGGACGAGCTTGGCGATCTGTTGGGGCGAATTTCGGCTCAAACCGCCAAGCAGGTCATGATTCAGAAGATTCGTGAAGCAGAGCGCGACGCACTGTATGACGAGTACACTGAGTTACGGAACCAGATCGTTTCCGGAACGGTTTCCAAGCTGGAAGGTGGAGCTGCAATCGTCGCCTTGGGCAAGGTTGAAGGATTATTGCCGCGAGGTGAGCAGATTCCTGGCGAGGGATTCCGGGTCGGCGAACGCGTCAGGGCGACGGTTCTGGAAGTTCGCAAAGCGGGAAGTCGCGTCAAAATCATTTTGTCGCGGACTCACGTTGAATTTGTTCGACGCCTGTTTGAGCTGGAAATCCCCGAAGTTTCAGAGCGAGTCATCGAAGTTCGGTCGTTGGCACGCGAGGCGGGTTACCGTTCGAAAGTTGCTGTTTCCTGCAGCGATACAAATATTGATGCCGTTGGTGCCTGTGTCGGGGTTCGTGGTGCACGAATCAAGAATATCACAGGTGAACTCGGCGACGAGAAGATTGATATCGTTCGGTGGAATGATTCGCTTCAGGTGCTGGTTCCAAATGCGCTTCAGCCTGCTGAGGTAGAGGACGTGATTCTCTGCCCGATGCTGGGGCGCGTGATTGTGCTGGTGCGGGACGATCAGCTTTCGCTCGCGATTGGTAAGCGTGGTCAGAACGTCCGTCTGGCTTCCAAGCTGGTCGGGTGGGACATTGAGGTGATGACTCGCGAGGAACTCGACGAGCAACTGGAGCGATCAGTTCAGGCGTTCGGTGAGATTCCGGGAGTCACCGCAGATCTTGCTGAAAACCTCGTTGCACAGGGGTTCTTGAGTTTTGATGACTTGTCCGTGATCGAGCCTGATCAACTGGCCGAGTTGGGTGGCTTGACGGACGAACAATGTACAGTGATTGTTGATTACGCGGAAAAAGAGAGCGAACGTCTTGAGGCTGAACAGCGTCAGCGTCGTGCGGCTGAGCAGCGGGGGCCGTCGGATCCTGGTCGGCCAAAGCCACCAGAACCGAAGCCGCCCGTGAAAGATGAATCAGAGGAACAGGTGAAGCCAGAATCAGATTCGCCAAGCGAGTAAGCTGAATAGTCCAGGCCGCCAGAATGCGAATTCGGCATGTCATGGATTGATGGGGACATTGGCAATGAGATAGTTGAACAGGTGAATGGGTCTAACGGACAGGAAATGCCGAGAATCGGGCTGGCAACCCAGGGCGCAATCGTCAGTGCGGAATCGCGGCAACGAGCCTGTGACTGTCTGACGTGATCTGTGGTAGCGGCGTTGATGTACCGACCAGAACTGCAGCCTGGCGCGTCAGAGCATTCACCGAACGAGGGACTGGTTTGAAAATTCGTATCTTTGCGCTTGCCAAGGAGTTAGATCTCGACAGCAAACTGCTGATCGATTACTGCTCCCGGGCGGGAATCACGATTAAGAACTCCGCTCTGGCGAGTATCTCGCCCGAAGAGCGAGATCGCGTCATGGACATTATCCGGTCCAGTGGTGCGCCCTCGGCCGCAGCGGTCGCAGCTGCCCCGGCACCGACAACGCCTGTGCGAGAGTTCTCGCCTGAGGTGGTCGGTAAGGCGCGGCCGATTCGCAATATGAATGAGATGGTTTCGCGATCGCAACCATCGCGCGTTCCGGTGATGGATCCACCGCCAGTGCGTCACGTCGAGTCCCCGGCTCCTCCCAGTGCGCCAAGTGAGCCGTCTATCGTTGAGGCGGCTCCCGAGAACGTTGTGGCTCCGACATCGCCGGAAGTCGAAGAAGTTGTCGCGCCTGTCGCCGAATCGGTCGTCGAAGTTGAGGCTCCAACGCTTCAGGTTGATGTTGAGACGCCTGCAGTCGGTCCAGCAGAGCCAGTTTCACCTCCATCAACAATTGCTCCAATCGTTGCCGATGCGCCCCGCCCCGCTCCGATGTCTCGCGATGACTATATCCCACCATCGGGTACGCGTGGTAAGATTCGGGATATGATTGCGCGACCATCATCCTCGTCGGATATGAATTCTGGTAAGAATGCAGCCGCCAAGAAGCCGAAGGTCGGGTTGAATTTTGCCCCGATTCCGGTCATTCCGAAAACCGCGGCCAAGTCCCCCAAGCCAGAAGAAGCTCCCGCTCAGAAGCCGGAAATTCGACTGACAGGTGATGGAAAGCAGCAGACTGCTTCGCCACTTGGTGCGCTTATCACTAAGCCGAAAAAAGGTGCCGAGAAGAAGCGCCCAGTCGACGATGATGAAGAAGCGCGGAACAAGAAAAATCAGGCAGGCGCGACGATCGAAGACAGTCGGAAACTGCGCCACGCGAAAAAATCGCCTTTGCGTGAGGAAGAAGAAGAAGGCGATCGTCGCCGAGTCTCGAGCGCTCGTGCAAAACATCGTGGCCGAAATGTTCAGAAGACTGAGTTGAAGGCAACGGCAGAGGTCGAGATTCCGATCACCGTTCGGTCGCTTTCTGAAGCGATCGGGCGACCTGCCAAGTCCATCATTCAGATTCTGTTCGCTCGTGGCGAGATGGCAACGATTAACTCGGTGCTTGAAGAAGACGAAGCGATCGAAGTTTGCCTGGAATTGGGCGTCGATCTGCAGGTGAAGCGAGACAAGACGATCGAAGAAGAGATTCAGGAAGTGGCCAGCGGGCCGGATGCTCCAGAAGACCTGAAAGTCCGTCCGCCAATCATCACGATTCTTGGCCACGTCGACCACGGGAAAACGACACTCGTCGACAAGTTGCGCTCGGCGAACGTCGCCGCATCGGAATTCGGCGGGATCACTCAGCACATTGCTGCGTACCAGATCGAACACAACGGTCACAAGCTGACGTTCGTTGATACTCCAGGTCACGCGGCATTCGGTGAAATGCGTGCCCGCGGAGCGAACGTGACCGACATCGTTGTGCTCGTCGTCGCTGCAAACGATGGGGTGATGCCTCAAACGGTCGAATGTATTTCGCACGCCAAGGCGGCAGGTGTACCGATTGTGGTTGCCCTGAATAAGGTCGACCTTCCTGATCGGAACGAACAGCGTGTGCTGACAGATCTTTCGACGCACAACGTGCTCGCATCTGAGTGGGGCGGTGACGTTGAAGTGGTCCGGACTTCCGGAATGACCGGTCAGGGACTGCCTGAACTGCTGGATACAATCCTGCTGACGGCCGAACTGCACGACTTCCGGGCCAATCCAGATCGTCCTGCTACGGGGGCCTGTCTGGAAGCCTTCCGCGATGAAGGACGTGGTCCATTGGCCTGGTTCATCGTTCGCAAGGGTACGCTGCGAGTTGGCGATGTCGTCTTGTGTGGCGAAGCCCACGGACGCATTCGAGCGATGTACAATGAGCGTAACGAGGAGGTCGAAGAGGCTGGGCCATCGACGCCTGTGAAGGTCGCTGGTCTGGACATCGTGCCAAGTGCCGGGGATCAGTTCCTGGTTCTGGATGACCTTGAAGCGGCCCGAACGGCAGCGGTTGAACGTCACCAGAAGGGGCGTACGGCTCAACTTGCGAACATGGGTGGCCGCCGAACTCTGGAAGACATTCTGAATGCCGCGCGTGATGGTCAAGTCCAGGACCTGACGGTGATCCTGAAAGCGGATACCCCAGGTTCGCTGGAAGCTTTGCGTAGTGAGCTTGGAAAGTTCGAACATCCGGAAGTTCGCATCAAGCTTCTGCACGAAGGTGTAGGTGGTGTTAACGAGAGCGACGTCTACCTCGCTGCTGCTTCGAATGCTGTGATTTTCGCGTTCCACGTCATCGCCGAGGATCGTGCTCAGCAACTGGCAATTCAGGAATCGGTTGAAATCCGTCGTTACAACATCATCTACGAGGTGATGGACGAGATTAAGCGGATCCTGGAAGGGATGTTGCGACCCGAGCAGAAAGAAGTTGCGACCGGTCGTGCGATCGTGCTGCGGACATTCAGTATTACCCGATTCGGAACGATTGCAGGTTGTCGCGTTCTGAATGGAACAATCGAACGTAACAGCAAGGTTCACCTGATTCGTGATCAGAAGGTGCTTAACACCTACGCGATTGCTTCGTTGAAGCGTGAGAAGGACGACGCTAAGGAAGTGCGTGAAGGGATGGAATGTGGTATCCGTCTGGAACACTTCAACGACATCAAGGAAGGCGACCTGCTGGAAGCTTTCAAGATCGAGGAAGTGAAACGAACATTGGAGTAACCGGCCCGGATATGCTCGTTCGCAGTCTCATGTTTTCAGTGTCTTCATCAGGATGTTGTGCCGTATGAATTCCCGCCGCATGGCCAAGGCTTCGGAAGCCATTCGGGAAACCGTCAGTACGGTTGTGCTGTTCACATTGCGCGACCCGCGCGTCAAGAACGTCACAGTCCTGAGTGCCGATGTCAGCCCGGATCTGCGGGCTGCCAAGATTTATGTGTCGGTCATGGGTGATGCCAAGGCTCAAACGCTGGCGATGCACGGCTTGGATTCTGCGCGTGGCTTCATTCAGTCCAAGATTGCTGATCGCTTACAGACGAAGAACACGCCGATCATTCGATTTGTGCTCGATCCTTCGGTGAAAAAGAGTATTGAAGTTTCAAGGGCTCTGCAGGAAGCCGATCGTGCTGACGCTGTTGCACGCGGCGAAATTCCCGGTTCGGAATCTGCGACTGAGCAGGATGAGTCTGACGAAGAAATTGAAGGCGACGAATCCGAATCGGATGATTCGCCAGAAACAACTGACGACGAAAGAGTTTAATAGTTTTCGCGTTGGGGCCGGAGTGCTTTACAACGCGTTTGTCCCTGGCTGGAAGATCACGACCCGGATGTCGTCAATCGAACAGTCAGGTGGGTGGATGAAATTTGCAAGAGGATGAAACAAGCCTATGGTTGCTGCATCGCGTGCCAAATCATCGGATCGTGCGGCGATCCTGAAAAAGCTGTTGCCAGCCATCAAGAAACAGTACAAGGTCGTCGTGCCCAAGCATGACCGCCCCGTTCTGGAAACGATGCTGTTTGCGATCTGTCTGGAAGACGTCTCTGTCGATGAGGCCGAAACGGCCTTCACGCGTCTTGGTAAGGAATTCCCGGATCTGAACGAGATCCGCGTCAGTTCGATTTCGGAAATTGAGCGAGCCTTCGAAGGTTTGCCGAAAGCCGAATGGCGAGCCTTCCATGTTCGCAGTGTGCTGCAATACGTCTTCGAAAAGTCGTTTGCTTTTGAATTCGAAGGTCTGAGAAAGAAGACGCTCGAACTGGCTCAGAAGCAACTGACGAAGATCAAGCATCTGTCGAACTTTGTCAGAAACTATACGCTGCAGTCTGTGATCGGTGCCCATCAGATTCCGATCGATGAATCGATGGCCAGGACGCTGATCTGGCTCGGACTGGTTCCACCGAATCAGGATGCCGAACAGATGGGTGAGACGTTGAAGGCTGTGGTGAGGAAAGCGGAAGTTCCGCTGTTCTGTTTCTCGATCCGCTGCCTGGCGACAGACAAAGTCGTCCACGACTACTTTGACCCGAAAAAGTATCCGCCACCGGCCGAAGGGCATGACGGAGCGGCTGTCACCGAACGATTGGCAGATCTTTACAAGGCTGCAACAACAAAAACCAAGCCAAAGCTTTCCGCTCCTAAGGTCGAAGCCAAGCCTGCAAAAGCTGAAGCAAAACCTGCCAAAAGCGAACCCAAGGCGGAAACAAAGTCCAAGGCTGCTGCCAAGCCAGCGGCTGAAGAGGCCCCCAAGAAGAAGCCTGCTGCCAAGGGAACTGCGGCTGCAGCCCCCACCAAGAAAGTCGTGAAAAAAGCACGTTGACGATTGGATGAGACGGCCGATGAACCTCATTGCCATTGGAGCCAGTCAGACTGCCGGGTTAGAATCCCCTGATCGAATCAGCGTCGGCAATTTCGCGTCGGACGCAAGTTGGGGGCGTTCAGAAAATCGATTCTGCCAGGAGACCGGATCATGAGCGTTGGCTCTTCGTTGTCGTTCTCTCGCTTCTTTCGTGTCATGTTGAGCGGTATCGCCGCAACACTCGTTGTGACTGTGTTTGGCAACTGCCAGAATGTCATCGCGCAGGATACGCCTGCGGCGGCTGAAACTTCAAAAGAACCCGCGTCAAAATTCAAGCAGGGTTACCGGCTGCAGGATCTGGATGACCCCGCCCTTCCCTTGCAGCCAAAGCAGGGTGTGACGGCTGCTGAGCAGTTGCGTAACGAAGCCGTCGCCTGGTTCATGGCAGGACGCTTACTGGAAAAGCGTAATCCCGATGATCCAAAGTCGGCAGTCAAAGCCTATCGCAAAGCATTGTCGCTCGACCCCAAGGCGATTGAAGTCTACCGACATCTGATCCCGCTTGAATTTCAGATGGGTGATGCCGAGTCGGCCATTCAATCGGCCGCGAAGGCTGTCGAGATTGATCCTGAAGAGTTTGAGTTCTGGCAGATGCTGGCAGCTCAGGCCGCGATCTCTGGTAAGTTGCCCGATGCAATCCGTCACCTGGAAAAGGCCCTGAAGTCTCCTCGAATCGCCAAGGATTCTGTTGAGTTCATGGGACTCAACAAAAACCTTGGGTCGCTCTACGCTGCAACGGGTCAGATCGACAAAGCGGCCGATTGTTTCGAAATTGTTTTCGATGCACTCGTAAATCCTGAGAAATACAAACTCGATTCTCGAGTGAAGTCGAAGATGCTGGCTGATCCGCAGACCAGCTACGAACGGCTTGGTCAGATCTTCCTGGAAGCCAAGCGAGTGAAGCAGGCGAGTCAGGCGATTGAGCTGGCTGGAAAGTCGAGTCGCATCGGCGCGGGGAACTTGAGTTACTACCGATCTCGCGTGCTGTTGCTCTCTGACAAACCCGAAGAGGCGCTGGCGGAAATCCAGAAGTACCTCGACGCCCAGCGGACTTCCAAAGGTCGTGAAGCCTATAAACTGCTTGCCGATATCTTCGAAAAGCTAAAGCGATCAGACGAGCTGATCGCTTATCTGGAGACGCTGGCCGGCAAGGATGAACATAATCTTCAGTTGCAGTTCTTTCTGGCGGAACGACTGACCGCTGCGAATGAGCTTGAGCGGGCACAAAAGATCTACGAAGCAGCCTTGCCACAGGGAGCTGACGCCACCGGTTATGTCGGCCTCGCGAAGGTCCTGCGGAAGATGAAGAAGCCGAAGGAGCTTCTGGATCTGTTTGAACGAGGAATGACAAAGCTGGGGCCAGAAGGGTTGGCCCTGCTTGAGGCCGAACTGAAGTCTGTTTCTGAAGATGTCCCGACAGTTGATTCTCTGCTCGCGGCGGGACGTGAGCAGGCGAAATCTGATCCGCCACAATTAACTTTCGAAAAAGCGTATGTGCTGGCTGGCCTTGCGAAGACGCTGGATCGGGTTGACGACGCAATGGAGTTCTATCGAGCTGCGATCAAGTTGCGTAAAGAGCAGAACGTCCAGCTCTATACGGAAGCGGGAAGCGTTCTACTGAAAGCACATCGCTACGCAGCAGCAGAAGAGTTCTTTAAAGAAGGGCTCGCTGATCGGCGGACGCCTGCAGATCGAGCCGACCTGTTGAGCATGCTGGCCCGTGCTCAGTTGTTGAATGGTCGCCTGAAGGAGTCGATCGAATCCATCGAAGAATCGCTGAGACTTGATCCAAATGACCTGGCACATCTCTTTGATGAAGCCTGGATCTACAGCCATTCGCGGCAGTGGGATCAGGCGATTACGAAGTTTGAGAAGTTGCAGAGCATGGCTCCAGACAATAAGCGCCTGCAGCGTTTGGTTCAGTTCAGTGTTTCCAGCATATACGTCTCAAAGGGTGAGTTCCGTAAAGGCGAAGTGATCCTGGAAAAGATCCTCGAAGTCGACCCGGAAGATACTCAGGTCAATAATGACCTTGGCTATCTGTGGGCTGACCAGGGAAAGAACCTGGAACAAGCGGAAAAGATGATTCGCAAGGCGGTTGCGGCGGAACCAGAAAATGGGGCCTACCTCGATAGCCTCGGCTGGGTGTTGTTCAAGCTTGGTCGATACGAAGAAGCTGTTGGTCCAATTGAACAGGCGGTCAAGAAAAACACCGGAGGTGACAACACGTTGTGGGATCACCTGGGTGATGTGCAGTTGAAGCTGAAGCAAGTTGATAAGGCCGTGGAATCATGGAAGCGATCTCTGAAGAGTACGGAAGAAGACAAGTTTGCTGACCCACAGCTTCTTGAGCGGCTGCGCGACAAACTGAAGCAATACGCTCCACAGAGTAATCAGCCGAAGCCCGCAACTCCGGGATCTCCGTGATGAACTTCCGGGTACGAGTTGCACGAGTAAATTACTGATCCAGGCTTGGCGACCGCCGACCTTACACAAACATCATTCGAACATTTGTCGGGATTTGAAACACAATGGCAGGGCATTCCCATTGGGCGAACATCGCCTTCAAAAAGGGACTGGTCGACAAGAAGCGTGGCAAGCTGTTTGGCAAGCTGGCACGGTATATCATCGTCGCGGCACGACGTGGTGGTGGCGATCCGGCTGCGAATCTTGCGTTACGCTATGCAATTGACCGCGCACGTAAGGCCTCGATGTCGAACGATACGATTGAACGAGCCGTCAAAAAAGGGACGGGTGAACTGGGCGTCGAAACCTTCGACGAAGTGATGTACGAGGGTTACGGTCCGCATGGTGTTGCCGTCCTGTGCGAAATCCTGACGGAAAATCGAAACCGGACAGCGGGCGAAGTTCGCAAGATCTTCGAAATCCATGGTGGAAACCTGGGGACGACTGGCTGCGTCGGCTGGATGTTCGAACGCAAAGGTGTGTTTGTGATATCGTCGAAGCACGCGACAGAAGATCGCCTGTTCGAAGTTGCTCTCGAAGCCGGGGCGAGTGATGTGAAAGCTGTCGGCGATAACTTCGAAGTGACGTGTGATCCTGATTCGTTTCAGGGTGTCACTGGGGCACTGGAAGGGGCGGGAATTCCCACCGAGTCCGCAGAACTCGCGCGAATTGCAGGGACGACCGTGGAACTTGATCTGGAATCTGCTCGTTCGGTATTGAAACTGATGGAAGCCCTCGAAGATCACGACGACATCCAGAACGTTTACGCGAACTTCAATATTCCAGACAACGTGATGGCTGAACTGGCTGCGGAAAATTAGTCCGCAGAAGCCGGGAGAATGGGGGTACTCCCCCTTGTCAGGACAACAGGGATGGCGCGTCAAAAAGTGATCGAAGGGGGAGCATCAGGGGGAGGTGCGGGCAGCAATCCGCCCGGTCCGCCACTGGGACAGTTCAACCCCGATGATGAGCGATTTGACGATGAATTGCGTCCGCAAAAGCTGGTTGAAGTCGTCGGCCAGAGTAAGGTCGTCGGCCGGCTGAAAATCGTTCTTGATGCCACATTGAAGCGTCAGGAAGCACTCGGTCATATCCTGTTCGACGGCCCTCCGGGACTCGGCAAAACCACCCTCGCCATGACTCTGGCTCGCGAGATGGGAACGGAATGTCAGATCACGTCAGGTCCGGCATTGATGGCTCCGAAAGATCTGCTTTCGTATCTGACCAATGCCAGTTACGGGTCGATTCTGTTCATCGATGAAATCCATCGACTCCCCCCTGCGGTCGAAGAATTTATCTATCCGGTGATGGAAGATTTTCGTGTCGATATTGTACTGGGCGAAGGATTGAATGCCCGTACGATCAACATGAAGCTCAAGCCATTCACGATCATCGGTGCCACGACTCGTAGTGGAATGCTGACAGCTCCATTACGAGATCGATTCGTTTTCCGTGAGCATCTTGATTTTTATGATGTCGCAGATCTGACAGAGATCGTTCGCCGGAACGCTCGTAAGCTGCGAACCGAGATCGCTGATGATGCGGCGAGGCTGATTGCTGATCGCAGTCGAGGAACGCCTCGTAAAGCCAATAACCTGCTGCGCTGGACACGTGACTTCGCGACCGTTCGTGAAGCGAGCGGAAATATCACTCGGCCCATTGCCGACGAAGCTCTGGCAATGCTGGAAGTGGATTCACTCGGTTTGGAAGCTCAGGATCGCCGTTATTTGACGACTCTCGTCAACGTCTTTGCAGGTGGTCCAGCAGGTGTGGCCGCCATCGGACATACGATGAATATTCCTCCCGATACATTGGAAGACGAAGTGGAGCCGTTCATGCTTCGGCTCGGATTCATCCAGCGAACGCCACGCGGCCGAACAATTACTGCAGCCGGTTTGCGGCACCTCGGTCTGACGCCCCCAAGCGACGGAAGCAACGATCCACAGCAACGACTTTTCTAGTTTGATGCAGGGCGTATAGTGTGACAAATGGCGTTTCGCAGCGCGGGCTCACCCATATTTCTCAACGCTTCCTGATGGTAGACCGGTGCTCGAAGCGAGTTGGTCCCATGCTACTTTGAAAATGCCGTTTGTTTGGGCGCAAGTGGCACTTCGGTTTTTTTTTCGAAAAGTGTCATTCCCTGTGGGCTGAAAGCCCACGAGAACAAAGCACAGGGCTTCAGCCCTGTGAAACGGAAGTAAAACAATATGTGCGACCTGAAAGGTCGCGAGACGCGACCGATCGGAGTTGATCGCTACGACTAAAATTCTCGCGACCTTTCAGGTCGCATACCCTGCGCTATCCGTTTCCACAGGGCTGAAGCCCTGTGCTTTGTTCTCGTGGGCCGTCAGCCCACAAACAGCCGATGATTGCGACATAGCTACCCAACCAAGAGACAAAGGTCTGGGTAAAGATGACTCCACCCTACTTTGAAAAAATCGACTGCCCTGACATAACTGGGATGAGGATCGCGGATCAGCCTGTCGTTATCCGACGAGTTCACGAATGGGCTGTCGATCATCCAGAAGATGCTGTGGGCGACCGTTGAAGTCAGGCAGCTTGATGTCCTGATTGATTCCCAGCACATGGTAGATGGTGCTCATCACGTTCTGGAAACTGATCTTCCCGTTGATAGACCGTTCGGCGCGAGAATCTGTTTCACCGATGACCTGTCCCATGGTTAAACCTCCACCATAGAACAATGCGCAGCCTGCGTCGGCCCAATGTTCGCGGCCGGGGCCGAGTGGGGTGATCTTAGGCGTTCGTCCAAACTCGCCCAGCACGACGACCAGCACATCGTCCTGCATTCCTCGGTCTTTCAGATCATTGACCAGAGCTGCGATGCTCATGTCGAGAACCGGCACCAGGCATTTCAGGGCGAAGAAGATATCTCCTTCGGCACTGCTGTGGTGATCCCACTCGGCGGCGTGCAGAGTGACCACGCGGACACCCGCCTCGACGAGTCGCCGGGCCATGAGGAACTGCTTTCCGTTCCAGTCGTACATCAGGTGCTTGACCGTCTGATGCGGATACTTTCCCGCTTTATGGCCGTATCGTGCCAGTGTCTCGGGTGTTTCATTTGAAAGATCGAACGCATCGCGGACTTTGGGAGACGCGATCATTTCCAGTGCCTGCGTCTGGAAGCGGTCAAGGCCCCCGAAGCGATCTCGCTGGTCGATGTTACGGTGCAGGGTGTCAAACGCTGCAAGCAACGCTTTTCGGTTCTCCAGTTGCGCCAGGTTTTTGACCGGAGTCAGATCACTCAGCGATTCCTTGAGTGGGCGAAAGGGAGAGTGCCCTGCCCCGGCATAATATGGCTTTTCGTAATCGAACATGTCCGACGATTCGCTCAGGCTGACATATGTTGGCAGCGATGAACTTGTCGGTGCGAGTCGACTGACGATTGATCCGAAGGCGGGACGCTTGCCTGCACTGCGTGGAAGGCCTGTGTAAACTTCGCTCAGATAATGATCGTTCTCAACGGAGCGGATTCCCCGAACGAGCGCCGTACGGTCCATCATCGCAGCCTGTCGCGGCATGTGCTCGCAGATCTGAACTCCAGGCAGACTTGTTGAAATCGGCGAAAAAGGCCCGCGATATTCAATCGGAGCCTGTGGTTTCAGATCCCACATATCAATGTGCGATGGACCACCATTGAGCACCACATAAATCACAGACTTCGGTCGGCGCGATGTCTGCTGTTCAGGGCTTGCCACTGCGTCGTGACGCAACAAGTCCGTCAGTGTCAGCCCACCCAGCCCAAGCGCCCCGACACGAATGAGCTCACGGCGACTCAATGTGGCTGATGAAGAGACGTTCTGATTCGAAACCCGCAACATTCCGCCGCCCTGGAAAAGAACTTGCTGAAATCATGACATATCAGTCTAGATTGAAGTGAGGTGCTGAAATTTGCAAGAGGAACACTCTCTGGCTTCGTGAATTCCACAATTTCCGGTCTGAATTGAGGTTTTGAATTTGTGGGGTGCATGTCAGCTTTTGGATTTGCTGGCAGGGATTTTCGGAGTTTTGGGTGGTCGAGTGAAAGGGCTCCCGAGTC
>CAXBSB010000111.1:0-25347 GCA_963977965.1 uncultured Schlesneria sp. | reverse complement strand
ACAAGCTGGCCAGTTTTCCAAACAGATATTCGGCTCGCGTCAGGGGGCGTGAAAAGTACAACAGAAACGCTCGCGAACGAATATCCTGCGAGATCAACGGGGGCGAGATCACTCCGATCACCATGACCATTAACACGGCCTGGGGATAGCGAAAGAAGGATTGAAGCAGCCATGCCCAGACGGCATGACGGCTCTCTTCCAGGTTGCCAGACTGAATCGAGTTACGGATTCCGTCGAACTCGGGAGAAACCGGCAGGTCCTGCACGAATGGTCGCAGCATCTGCCTCCATTCCAGTTGCGTGGCTGCCTGTTCCCAGATGAAAAAGCCGACTCCAAACCAGACCGCGGGCAGCCATGCAAATAACATCATCCGACGCAGCCAGCGGCTTTGCCATGCCCGCTTCACGCCAACTTCCGTAATCACGAACCACCGCATCCAGCCGGGAACCAGACGCTCCGACCATGGACGATAACCCAGATTGTTGACCCCTCGGCTGGAGGGGACACTGGTTGGCTCGGTGCGGACATCAAGGACTGTTCCCACCGATCCGCCAGAACGATTGTCCGTCATTGCGATGCTCCTCGAACCGCATTCAGGAAGATCTCTTCCAGTGAATTCCGTGATGGGGTCATCGAACGGACTCCGACTCCCAGAGAACTTGCTGCATTCCAGACTTCGGGTGCCAGTTGATCAGGTGCACCCTTCAGCAATAATCCCCCCGTCGATCGAACTTCGATTTCGATACCGCGTGCGCGAATCGCTTCGATAAACCGATCCGCCACCCCCATCAGTTTGACCTCCAGAGATGGCAGCGTAGGCCGGTTCAGTTCTGCCAGCGAATCCGCAACCTGGACCTTGCCTCGGGCCAGGATCACCACCGCATCGCTGATCGATTGAACATCTGGCAGAATGTGAGTGCAAAGCAGTACAGCCTTGCCGTGATCACGAGCCAGAACACGAATCCGGTTGAGCATCACCTGCCGTTCTTCAGGATCCAGACCTGAAGTCGGTTCATCGAGAATCAGTACGGGCGGATCGTGGACGATCGCCTGGGCGAATCGCAGCTTCTGACGCATCCCCGTCGAATAGGTTTCGACAGTCCGGTATCGTTCCTGAGCCAGTCCGCAGAAGTCGAGGATTTCGTGTGCGCGCCGTAAGGCTTCGACTGCTGGAAATCGCGAGAGTTGAGCCACGAATTGTACGCAGTCGACCCCGGTCATTCCGTGGAGGTAGCAGTCGTCCTCGGGCATATAGCCGACATTCGAACGGATTTCGCGGTTCTGCCGACCAAGTTCATATTCCAGTAACCGCCCGCTGCCACGTGTCATCTTGACAAGGCCGAGCAGAACCTTGATGAGCGTCGTTTTGCCCGCCCCATTTGGTCCCAGCAATCCGGTGATTCCCGAGCGGATCTGCAGAGATACGTTGTCGAGAGCCCGAAAGCGGCCGTAGTCTTTCGTAATGTCAATCAGATCAATCAGGGGAGACATGACGTCGATTGCCGCTGGGGTCTCGTTTGGTGGAATTGTGTTCTCATCGTCGCCCGTCATCTGACCGATTGCAACCCGAGACCGGCATTCCTGCAGAGAAAAGATTCACTTCAACGCAGGGTCTGCAATCAGTTCCAGCAAGGCTTCCAGGGGCAACCCAATGACGTTGCTCAGACTCCCTTCAACCCGCTCGATGAAGACACTGCCCGCACCTTGCAACGCGTATCCCCCGGCCTTTCCGCGTGGTTCGCCCGTGAGAAGATACCAGTTGAGCCAGCGATCAACGTCGGATCGAAACGTCACTTTCGTTTCCACAACCTGCTCAGCAGATCGTCCATCGGGAGTGACAACATGGACAGCAGTCAGTGCCGAATGAGTCTGCCCGGCATAGTGCTTGCGAAACCAGTCCGAGACGACTTCACGCCAGTCGTCGTTTTCTGGCGGTTGCCCCAGAACGATGGGAGTGTCACCCGTCACAATCACGGTTGTGTCCGCTGCGATCAACAGTGTCCGAGGTCGCTCGTGCAATGCACTTTCTTCGGCATTGAGGTCTGCCCGAACCAGTTCGGCCTTGTGACGCGCGATTTCCAGCAAACGCGACTTGATAGCGTCCAGATTCCCACAGTCTGCAAATCCAGCCTCATCGGCGGACGCCGGGGGGCGGACTTCAATCAACGTCGGATGAACAACCTGCTGCAAAAGTTCCAGGCGGCGGGGCGAGCGAGATGCGAGGAGATAACGACGAAAGGACATTCAGAATTCCACGCACACGACAAACTGACCGAGGCCCCGAAATCACTGCTTGGCTGCACCCGTTTGTTCAGGAATTCGGACTCGAGCTTTGAACAGGATCGGTTGAGGCCGATCAGAGACTTTGACGTAGAAGTCTTCTTCAAATGCACCTGGAATATTCGGTGCCATAAACGTCACGGGAAGACTGTGAACTGTCGAAACTGTTGTGTTCAGCTTGACCCGGAATGCGTCGTCCTGCAACTTAGCGTCAGCTTTCTTTTCACGGTAAAGTTCTTCGATTTTGAATGGCTTACGTCCGCGAATGATGACGTTCACAATCTTTGACTGCCCGGGTGCGACGGATCCGAACTGCAAATCCGTAATGGAAACGTCCGGCTCGACTTTCGCTTCGACCAGAACCGACAACTGAGGATTGTTCAAGTCGTCCGTCGTCATGATCACCTGATCGCGAACCATTCCAACGGGAGTATCTGGTCGCAGGGAGACATTCAGTTCGTACTTGACCTGACCATCATTCAACCGGGGAAGTTCTTTCAGGTTGACGATCAGGTTGGAGTTGGCCGCTTTGGCAGACGTGATTTTCCAGTCATTGCGTCCCGCGTAGTGGATATCAACTTTGCGTTCAGCTCCAGCACCCTGATCCAGCACCCCGAAGGCGATGGCACCCGGTGTGACGACGATGTCACGGCGGATGTAGGCCGTCACAGGCAGTTCGACAACTGCCGAAGCGGAATGGACAGGATCCAGCAAGAATATGGTTGCCTTTGAGTTGCGTTCGCCATCGTAGCGGATGGTGTCCAGTCGCAGTGTCAGGACGCGCGATTGGGCACTGGGAATCACAATCGGAAGTGGGCCTTTGGCCACATCTTCCCACGAAACACAGCCGCAACCCGTTGTCAGGTTCGTAATGTGGATGTCTTCTTTGTAGATGTTCTTGACGACGATCTGAATGGCGGTTTCAGCCCCCTTCGCGACCGAACCGAACTTAACGGCCGTCATGTTGACCATCTTCGCACCCCAGTCGGGGTCACTGCCGCGAGCGGCTGACCCCAGCAGGGAAACTGCAACAACCACCATCGCCCAGTGAAAACGCCAGTGGGGGTGAATTTCTCGTCGAAAATTCATCGTACTTCCTCGCCTTCTCGAATCGACACCTGTTGATCAGGCCGTCCGTGATCGCCGTTCTCTGATCGCGACGATCGAACGTATCTTCCTGATCTTACACGAGTTTTGTCATGACAGTGTGGCGACAGTCTTTCGCACGTTTTCCCCACATCCTGGGAAACGTCGACAATTTCTCTTAGCGCACATTATGACGAGGCCGCAAAAAAGTCAACGCGTGCCAGAGTTTGCGACCGAACTACAGTGAAGAAGTCTTTGCCACGTGCCAGCGGTTTTTCCGACGTTACAATGGCAATCGGTGGCCGCCCGTCGCGGTTCTTTGCCCCCGAAGGGCGATCGAAAACAGAGATCAAAATCAGGAGCACATGATGGACGTCATTTTCATCCTGCTGGTTGGCCTGTGCGCAGGATGGCTCAGCGGACAAATCATGAAGGGGAGCAGTTTCGGTCTGGTCAATAACCTGATCGTTGGAGTGATCGGAGCTGCCGTGGGAGGAGTTCTGCTGCCGCTGGTCGGCCTGCATCCTTACGGACTGATTGGAAAGTTGATTTCCGCTACGATTGGCTCGCTTCTACTGCTGGTATTTCTGAAGAAGTTTGGTCGAGCTCCTTGAGATCACCGTTTCGATCTTGCTGGAATCTCGCGTTGCTTTTTCAATTGCTCAATCTGCTTTTCGGTATCCTGAGTCCAACGGATTCCATCCAGTTGGAACTTCGCGAGATCTCGTAAAACGGGGTCCTTGTCGGAAGCGGCGATTTCTTTGTAGGCCTCAACGGCCGCAGACCATTGTGATCGCTTGCGCAGGCAGGTGGCAATCAGGTACTTCACGATCAGGCGATTGTCGTCTGTCTGGACGACCTTGCGAAATGCCTGCTCGGCCTTCACATGATCGCCCGCTCGAAACAAAACCTTGCCCAGTGCGAAGTTGTCGACGGCGGCATCCGTCACCGCAGGAGTTTTCGTTTCAGCGGCTTCAGGAGCAGGGGAAGCGACCGTCTCGCTGACGGGAGCAGGTTTCGTGTCACTCTTTTTGGTGTTCGCCTTCTGGCTGATTCCCTGGGTCGCCACCTTGGTCAGGATGTCCAAAAGTTCCTGACGCTGGCGGTGCAGAGCCCGTTCTGCTTCCGTTTCCGCATTTCGAGTATTTCGCGTGACCTCGTCGCTGAGTGCGTGGAATGACTCCAGATCCGCTCGAAGAGCTTCGAGTTCGCTTTCCAAGGTCGAGGATTCGACACCAGCCGGGCTTTTCAGGCGAGTGGCTGGCCCGATCGGCAATGGCTGTTTGGACAATTCGGGATCAAACTGGCGAGCCGGGAGTCCCTGCGGTAGCGGTTGCGGAAGAGTTTCCTGGCCCAAAACGACCGAACTGGTCAGCAGCAGCGCGAGAGATACCAATCCGTGGAGTCTCATTATTTTCAGTGTCCGTGCTTGGCGGTTGACTTGGCGTCTTTGTCTTTGTTCTTGTCACCTTCGAGTGACTCTTCCTGCAGCACATCGTTTTCTGTCGGCAGGAAATACGTTCCGAGTGTCACCACAACCAGTTGTCGATCCGGAGATTTCAGGACGGTCATAGACTCGTGAGCGGCACACGAAACGATCCGCAATCTGGCTGCAGCGACGCCACGAGATTCCAAGGCAATCTTTACCGCCAAGGCACGCCGGAATGCAAGATCATGTCCGCCCGCTGCGTCCCGATAAGCCTCTTCCTGCGAACAATGACCCTGAATAATGATCATTCTGTAGTGGTGGCGGACAACTTCGGCAATTTCATCCAGATCGGGGTACGACGACTTGGGAACAACGTCGGAATTACGAGCGAACCGAACTGGCTTTCCAATATTCGATTGCGCCTTCACCCATGTATCCCGTTCCTTGGTCGCGGACCCCTTCACGGCCGCCGAGAGCCATCGCTGACCACTGAAGGGAAAGCCACCGCTCCCTTTCTGCGTCAATACCTGCAAAACAGCGATGTCGAGCGGATCTTTCGAATCGGGACGAGGGGTATATCCAAACCCGACCTTCACCGACGCCAGGATTTTCAAAAGATCCTCGTCGGTTGCCGTCTTCTGCGAGCCCTGGCAAAGAAGCAAAACGAAGAAGCTCATCAGCAGGATCACCATGTCGGCGAAGCTGACGATCCACATGGGTGCGTGACCGCCCCCTTCTTCGTGGCCTCCCTTTTTTCCAGGTCCCCCATGGCCCGACATCATCCGGCCCTTCTAGTCAGCCGCAGTCGCTTCGACGCGGTCAGTGCAATTCGATTGGAATTCTCTTTGGTCTCAATTCGAGCGGATCTCAAATCCCGGATGGGAATCTCAACTTTCCTGCTCGAATTTCGTAGCTGTTCGACCATCGAGGAAGCTGAGCAACGTCTGTTTCAATTCTGTTGGAGAATGCCCTGCGGCGATCCCCATGATCCCGTTCAAATACAGTTCCTTCAGCATCGTTTCCTGGCCTGATCGGATTCCCAGCTTGTCCGCCAGTGGCAGACAGAGCAGGTTGGCGAACAGCGAACCGTAGAGCGTTCCCAGCAAAGCAACCGAAAGACCGCCCCCGATTGCCGAGATATCGCTACCCATGTTCTGGAACATCACGACCTGACCAATGATCGTTGCCGTCAGTCCAAATGCAGGGGCATAGTTCCCCATGACTGCGAATACTTTCTTGCCAATCGCATGTCGTTCCCCTTGAGAGAACAATTCCAGCCGCAGACTGGTTTCGATGGCTTCGTGATCCTGCCCGTCGATCACCATCCGCAACCCCTTGGCCAGAAAGGGTTCCGTCACTTCGTCCAACCGTGTTTCCAGTGCCAGGACACCGTCCTTACGAGCGACCGCGGCGAAGTCGACCAGTTGCATAAGTGCCTGCGTCAGGGGCACTTCTTTATAGAAAATGCACTTCCCCAGGACTCGAAATGTCGCGAGGAAGTTCTTCATCGGCATACTCATCATCGTAGCGCACGCCGACCCGACGATCACCAGCAGCACACCTTCCGTGCTGTAGAAACCCATCAGGTGACCATGTGTCTGGTGGTACATCGCACCGATGATGATGCCAAGTGCCGCCACAAATCCGATGATCGTTGCAAAGTCCATGTCATGCCATTCCGGAACCGGGTCCGTAGATCGCTCCCACCACCTTCACTTGTCGAACGAAATGTGGTGGACTTGCCACAGTTCCCGATGGTGGCCTGGAAAGATCGCGCAAACTACGACAATGGCAACGAATTGGCCGATTGTGCGGATGCGGTGGCCTCGCCTTACGGACGTGGCTTACTGTTGGGATGGGGCAGATTACGCGGCTTTGTCTTCTGCACCGACTGATGACTGGCTGGCAGAATTTCGGTGGGCTCTGCAGAAAGCGGCGGAAGAACCCCGCCACTGCTACCAGCCCCCGGAGGATTCAGCGACGTCGCAACCTGTTGACAGACGAACCGCTGGTAAACATCTGGCGACTCGAGTGCTCGATCGACTCCCATCAAGCTCTGTCGCCAGTTCAATTGCTGTTGCAGATACGTCTTTGCCTGATGTGCCGTTTCGACTTCGCGTGCGTCCCACAAACCGTCTGCCGAAGCGATTGCCACACCCTCGGCAGGACTGATCATGATCAGTGACAAACCGACTCGCGGTGGTGGGTAGGGATGGTACTGTGTCACCAGGCCAAACAGGATCGCCTGAGCGTCGTGATCCCTCGCAACTCTCAGCAGTTCCAGTTCGTCAAACGAACCCCGTGCAAACACTTCGCGCGATCGAACGACACTGTCTTCCTGAGTCTCCAGCACGACATCGAACCGGCCTGCCCGCTGTAACTCGGCCGCCAGGTTCTGCTGCATTTCGACCGACACCTGAGCAAACGCCGTCTGGTTCGCCATCGGCATTAACACCACACGTTTGACCGTCGACCAGTCGAAATTTGGTGCCACAAACTGCTGGAACGGAGCCGGATCCGTCGGCATCACAGTCGCGACAGGACGATGATGAACACATCCGGAATGAAATATCACGATCGGTCCCAGTAGCAGACCGAGACACTCGCGTCGGGAATACAGCGGCGCGACGACGCCCGCAGGATCCGAATTCTCGCGAATTCCTGGATCCGGGTCGTTCGTTCTCGGCCGTTCATATTCCGTCGACATAAAACTGATCACTCATCAGGTTCATCGGGCGTCCCGCTGGTCCCATCGGATTCCAGCAGGCGCTGAAGGAGTGGTGCCATGGTTTGCAGCAGTGCTGCGTTATCACGTTCCGCGTCGCGAACTTTGTCCTGCAGCAACTGAACCTGTTGCCGCAGTCGTTCCAGTTCGTCCTTGGCCGTTGCAACTTCCTTGCGAGCCGATCTGATTTCACGAATGGCAAGCAGCAGTTGATCATCGCGGTGTTTCAGAAGTTGATTCTGTTCCGCACTCTGCTGACCGAGGGCGTCGAGTTGCCGTTCCAGTTCGCCGATCGTCGTCATCAACCGCATCGATCGCTCGGTTGCGGTTTCTCCTGGCGACAGACGCAGGTGGTTGCCGAGAATCATCGGGGGCGTGCCGCGATCAGTCGGAAAGTTGCCACCACTCACAACGGGCTGGCGATTCGGAATCAGCGATGGGCTTGGCACTCCCGGCACAGGGTCGGGCGGTGGAAACCCCTGTGACGGGTCTTCCAGTTGGTTGTAACTCGCCTTTGAAACGTTTCCCGAAGTGGCGATTTGTCCCAGTGGAGTTACCGTTCGAGAAGGCTCTTCTGCCTTCTTACCAATCCCAAACGGATTCAGCAGGCTGGAACTGCCCAGGCGAGCTGTAGTCGATCCCGGACGAGCCTCGTTCGGCACAGCACCACGAGCGGGGGCCGGAGTCATATTCCGCCGTCGAGCATGATCATAGGCGTATGGCGGTACTTTACCTGCGACGGCCTGAGGTGGCGACGTCACACCAGGTGCCGGCCGTCCGACGGTGACCCCCGTTGATCGGCTGGAAGAATCGGGCGTGCTGGAAGAGTAGTTGCCGGGCGACGGCGGGACGTGCGAATTCGTGTCGAGAAAGTCGTTCTGAGCAAACATGGTGGCAGGCCCCGCCTGTGACAAGACCATGGCCGCAGCGACCGCCATCGATTTCCACCCCGTCAGACGCAGCGCATGGGGTGATGGCATCGACGCACGAGGCATCAGGAACAGTCGGGAGATTTGAAACCTGGCGATCTGCAACATTGTACGGCGCCCTCTTTTAATTTTATTCCGCCACATAGGAGCACCAGATGCGGAACTTCTCGCCACACGAGCAGGTGACATCGATGGCCTTGACCAGATCCCCTTCCCGCACAAGTTCGATGGTTGGTTCGCCTCTCTCAACATGCCCTGCTCCACCCGGATGCGAACTTCCCACGCGAGCCGTCTCTGATGTCTGGATCACGCGGTGCGCAGGGAGGACCGGTTGAGCAGCAGCGCGCAGGAACTTATCGATTCGAGCAGACATGGCTTTTCTCTCACGTATCGTCGTTATCATGAGCATTGACGTATTCGCGAAGATGATGCTGAGCGGAAGCCAGCAACCGCGACACTCGAGATTCGGAAAGATTCAGAACTGCCCCGATTTCCTTCAGGCGCAGATCCTCCATGTAGTACAGGGTGATCACCAGACGTTCCTTTTCGGGAAGAGTGGCAATCCCCTTCGCAAGCTGCTGTTTCTGCTCTTCGCGTTCCATCGCACTGTCGATGGCCGTGGCGCCCTTTTCCGGGTCGGTTTCCAGTTGTTCAAGCGACCGGACATGGATGAACGGCAATGCGACGAGCGCATCCAGCACTTCATCAATCGTTAGTCCAGTGGCCCGCGCCAGATCCTCTGCAGAAACAGGGGCCGGCAGACGTTCATGAGCTTTGGAAACCAGCGAGACGCGTCGCATCATTTCCTGAGGCAACGGGCAGTTCCGCCGTGCCTCATCAATGATCGCTCCACGAATTCGGAGAGCCGCAAATGCCTTGAAATCGACTCCACGCGTGGCATCAAACCGTTGAGATGCTTCGACCAGTCCCAGCACACCAGCCGATTCCAGATTCTCGACATCAACACCCGCAGGCAACCGGGCGGCGACTTTGCCAATGATGTGACGAACCAGCCACAGATGGTCAACGACAAGGGCGTCACGAGCCGTCTGTTCGGCTGTGCGTGTGTACTCCTGCAGTTTGCGTCCGACAGCCGCTGACATGCTGACGCGCCCATCCATGGGTAAAAATGAATTGCTGAAGAGGCAATGAAAAACTTACGACCGACGTGAACGATACGAGAAATGGGAACAGCAGAACGACCGGAAAAAAGGCCATCCAGCCATCACCGAAACCACTATTGAACGAGCGTTGAGGATTGTGTGCAGAATCAGAATTGCGTCAACATGACCCCGATCCTGAAGCGGTATGTCTGCCTTCAATTACAGTGAAATGCCATCAACTTTCCTCGCAATCGGCAAAAACTGCGGACATGAAGCCCCAACTCTTGCCTGGAGTTCACATTCCAGGACTTCGCGAAGACGCTCATGTTAGAGTTAACCCCGGCCACACCAATTCTGTGGTCATTAGACACAAAGCACTTCTCTCTTGAATTCTGTGTCTGTTAGAATCCGCCTGAAGTGTTTTGTGATGAATCGCGTGACAGGACAAGGCGATGGTCATTCAACGGAATCCAGAACCGGGACGACAGGCCGTGTTGTGGCTGGCGACAGCGGTTGTGATGCTGATCGGCGCCACAGGCTGCGCGGTCATCATTCTGGCCGCCGTTGAGAATCCTGCTTTTCATCTGGCCCTGTGGGGAGGTCTGTTTGGATGCGCGGCGGTGCTGATGATCTGGTCGTCGATCCCTCGCGACCGGAATTTCTCAAAACGATGGCTCCGTTTCTGGCTTTTTGCACGTGACCGCTCAGACAGTCGCCATGTCCTGCGAGTCGGCCGGAAGCAAAGGACCGGTACGATCGAATTTGGTAACAACGCTCCTCCGAGTGTCGACTCGGTGCGCGATGCGGCAGAATTGAATGTCTCGTGGGTTCCTCATGGCCCCCCCGTCGATCGAACTCGCCCGCGGAGTTGATCTCTCATCAGTCGACATAGATCATTTCGCTGGAATTCAAGATGGCCAGGCAGGCCTGAACCCAGGCGGCTCCTTTTGCCGGGTCAATTGAGGTGTCCGAGCCGATCGGCAGAGCCAATTCAGAGTTCGTCCGATCGGCCGCAATTCTTTGGGATTCCTGTTCAACGAATTTAATCATGCGTTCTGTTTCCGCCGCTGTTGCGTGTCGGGAAAACGTGCGACGATACAGGTTATCGATCTGCTTTTTGGAATCATGACTTTCCCGTAGAACTTCACCCGCCAAGGTCTGAGCAATTTGTAACGTGAAGGTGCTGTTCAGCAGATGCAATGATTGAGTAGGTGTCGTCGACCGGTTTCGTGCCGCACAACTTCCATCAGCGTTGGGGCGATCGAAGATATCGAACAACGGGTATCTCAGATTTCGTCGAGCAAAAATGTAAATGCTGCGGCGGTCGTGATCTCGCAGACGCGGACTGACCGTCCATTGGCCTTTGAGCAACGTCCCGACCAGTTCCTCAGGCAGCGGAGGCATTACCCCAGGGCCGCCACGTTCATCAGACAAAAGGCCCGTCATCAATAACATCGCATCGCGTAACGATTCTCCATCCAGCCGACGACGGCGGCTGCGGCTATAGAGAAGGTTGTCGGGATCAACGTCGAGCCGACGAGTCCACTCCACCTGACGGGGACCAACATGACTCGCCTGTCGGTATGTGGCAGACGAAACCATCTGGCGATGCAACCATTTGATCTGCCATCCATTGGACGAAAAGTCATTGGCCAGCCAGTCGAGCAATTCAGGATGCGTTGGTTCAGCATTCAGCAAGCCAACGTCACTGGGGGTATCGAACAGGCCACGTCCAAAATGAGTCTTCCAGAGACGGTTCACGTAGACACGTGCGGTCAAAGGATTGTCGGGACGAACCAGCCATGATGCGAGTGCTGAACGGGGGGATTTTTGGGGCGGAGGCACATCGCCTGCATCGGACCGACTGGCGATGCGCGGGAACGCAGGGGCAACGAGCGGTCCCGGTCGGCGATGGTTGCCGCGAATCCAGAATCGAGCGGGAATGACGTCGGGTTGCTGGGCCAGCGTGGCGACGGGGACATCGCGTTTCAGATTCGGTACTGCAGATTCGAAGACCGCCCGCAGCCTGTAAAACTCATTCTGGCTGACCGGATCATATTTGTGGTCGTGACATTCCGCACAGGCAAACTGCAAACCCAGAAACACAGAACCGACCACACCGGTCATCTCATTGAGCATCAGGTGGCGCCGTTCGACCTGATCATTCAGATCTGGCATGTCCGGCCCCGACAGGCAGAACATGGTGGCGACAGCGTGTGAATCCAGATCTCCCGCGATTTGTTCCTTGATGAACAGGTCGAACGGCAAATCGTGATTCAACGCCGAAATGACCCAGTCACGAAACTTCCATGATTCAGATCGAACTTTGTCGTGCTCAAACCCGTCAGTCTCTGCGAATCGTGCCAGATCGAGCCAGTGCTGGCTCCAGCGTTCACCGTATGCCGGTGATGCGAGCAATCTGTCGACCTGCTGCTCCCATGCGTCTGGAGCCTGATTGTTTTCGAATGCTTCCAGGTCTTCGGGAGTGGGAGGAAGTCCTGTCAGATCAAACGTCAGCCTTCGCAGCAGAGCCGATCGGTCTGCTTCGCCAGTCGGTGTGAGGTTCGCCTGCTCGATTCGAGCCAGGATGAATCGGTCGATACTGTGACGCGACCAGGCACGATCACTCACTTCCGGTGGCGTGACGCGGCGAACTGGTCGAAACGCCCAGTGTTCGCGATCCGCTTCCGTCAAAGGAGACTCTGTTACAGGACGACTGTCATCCGCTGGCCCGGCCGTTTCGGCTGCGGGAGCCACCTCTTCCTCGGCTCGGAGCGGTATCGCAAATGACCCAGTCAGTAACAGGATCAACGTCAGGGCACAGTATGTCCGGTGGATCGCCATGCGTTGTCATTATTCAAGAAACGTCACTTCTGCCCAGTCAGTTCGGGTCGCTCGTCGTAAATTGCAGTTTTCCAAACGAGCCTTTGAATCGTGCTGTGGCTTCCGCATTGACGGGAACAGCATCGTCATGTCCCAGGCAGAAGCTTTCCTGGGGTTGTCGTGAAATCAATCCTGGCGACCGGGCTTTGGCGACGGTCTTTCCATTGATTGCCAGTGTCATTGTGCCGTCTTTGGCCAATTCCGCTTCGATCTCGATCCGGCCCTCGGGAATTGTGATCGACTTGATGGTCACGATCGATTCCGCCCGAGGTCTGACGCTGAAACAGAGCTGGCCCTTCACCAGAGCCAGTGAATAGCCGAACGACTTGCCACCGTGCGCGACGATGACTCCGTCTGGTCCATCGGGCTGAACATCGCACCAGATCTTGAATGAGCGATTGGCAATTTGCGGAGCCGCTGCACCTTCGAGAGTGTCGCCAGGCTTCAGCGATTGCAGATCGACCGGCTTTGCAGCGGCACCCGTTTGTTCAACGGCTTTGCCGGCGTAAAGAAGAGTCGGCTGGTCCACTTCACCAGCAGGACGACATGCTGGTCCGGGTTTACCATTCCCTAGTTCAGCGGCCATTGCGTCGGCGAGCTTCTGCAGGCGGCTGACGATTTCGGGGTGTTGAGCCGCCAGATTGGTTCGTTCTCCAATTTCTTCTTGCAGATTGTAAAGGCGTACTCCCGGCGCGACGGCATCCGGGGCGTCGCCATTCTTGCCACGTCCCTCGCCCTGAGGTCCCAAGGCCAGCTTCCAGGGGCCTGATCGAACGGCCTGCAGGTTCTGGCCGTGATAGTAGTAATGAGCGTCACGTTGAGACTCTTTCGATGTCCCCAGCAGCAACGGTGAAAAATCCCGACCATCGATCTTGCGATCCGTCGGGATCTTTCCACCTGCCAACGAAACAAACGTTGGCAGGAAATCGATGTTTCCAGCAACCGCATCACACGTTGAACCTGCCGCGATCTTGCTCGGCCACCAGGCAACTGTTGGCTCGCGGACGCCCCCTTCCCATGTACTCCCTTTACCACCGCGTAACGGGCCTGCTTCACCACCGTTCTTTCCTTGAGTCAGCCAGGGACCGTTGTCACTGGTGAAGATCACCAGCGTCTTCTCGGAAAGGTTTGATTCGCGGATGGAATCGAGGACTTGTCCGACGCTCCAGTCGACTTCCTCCACCCAGTCACCGAAGTTTCCGTTCGCCGACTTCCCTCGAAAGTTATCACCGGGATGCAGCGGCGTATGGACGGCGGTGTGAGGGAAATAGAGAAAGAACGGCTTCTCGCGATGGCCGCGAATGAATTTCACCGCTTCTTCGGTATAGCGAGCTGTCACCCCGCTTTGTCCGTTTCCATCGAGCAGATCCACGACCTTTTCATCTCGCAGCAGAGGGACCACAGGTTGGCCAGTGGCTGCGGAGGGCTTGTTCATGTCGTTCGAATAGGGAATGCCGAAGTAATGGTCGAACCCGTGGCGCGTCGGCAGAAACGGTGGCTGATCCCCGAGGTGCCATTTGCCGATGCACATCGTGGCGTAACCCTGATCCTTCAGAAGTTCCGCAACGGTATGTTCCTCGGTGTTGATTCCATGACGACCTGCGGGAAAGAAGACACCCGGGATCGAAACTCGCACGCCATAGCAGCCCGTCATGACCTGAGCTCGAGAAACCGAACAGACAGGAGCCGCATAGAAACTGGTCAGTTTCATCCCTTCACGGGCCATGCGGTCCAGATTCGGAGTGCGGTTTTTTGTGGAGCCATAGGGGCCGATGTCCCCATAGCCCAGATCGTCGATGAAAATCAGCACGATGTTCGGCCGTGAACCTGCAGCGGCCTGATTTGCCTGGATATGGCGGAACATCGACAGGACCAGCAGACTGGCGATCAGAAACGGAATGGTCTCTTTACGATACCCGGCACGGAGATTCACCATCGGCAAAGTTCCTTAGTCTGCAAGTGTGAGCTAGCTAGCAGCCCGTTGCCAGCTCATCATGAATCAGACGAACAGTTCCTGGATCGGTCGGCCGCCGTCTGTGATCGGGACAGGTCGATCACCTGCGTACAGCGTGTGGCCGGTATCGATTCCCAGAGCGGCATAAATCGTGGCGTGCAAATCGGGGACAGAAACCGGCCGGTCGACGACATACATTGCCAGTTCGTCGGTGGTTCCGATGGTCAGTCCGTTTTTCAGTCCGCCCCCGGCCATCGCGATGCTGAAACATTTCCCATGGTGGCCACGGCCCCCTCCGCCATCGAATCCTGCCGGTCGACCGAATTCTGTTCCCACGACAATCAACGTCTTGTCCAGCAGCTTGCAGCGTTCCAGATCCAGTACCAGTGCTGACAATGCCGTGTCGAGTTCCTGAATCAGTTTGTGCTGATTCAGAATCCCTTCGTTGTGAACATCCCATCCGGTGCCGTTGAGGAAATTCAGGTTATGAGCAACTTCGACGAATCGAACGCCACCTTGCAGCAGCCTTCGCGTCAGCAGGCATCGTTGCCCGAATTCACCACCATACCGGTTGCGGACATCTGCCGATTCCTGATCAAGCTGGAACAGACTCATGAACTGAGGTCCCGCCAGTCGTGCCGCTTCCTCGACGGCTCGGTCGTAGTTCTCCAGAACAGAATTGGCGTTGGCTGTTCCGGTCCGATTACGGAATTCCGCGCGGGTTCGCGACAGCAATTCATCACGCCGCGCCTGTCGCTGAGTCGAAATATCTTTCGGGCGCTGCAGCCCACTTGGTCCGTTCGACGTATCGGTCAGGTAGACATACCCATGTTTGGCCCCCAGGAATCCAGGCCCACGTGTCGGACTGGGATAACCGATGAGCATATAAGCCGGAATATTCTCAGCGACCGATCCACGACGCTCGGAAATCACTGAACCGATCGATGGATAGACGACCGTCTCGCTGGTAGGGCGTCCCGTGTGCATCCGATTTACGGCCGCAGCGTGTTCATCGATCACGTCGTGATTGACGGTGCGCACCAGGTTGAAGCGATCGAGGATCTTGGCACATTCGGGCAGAAACTCGCACACCTGAGTCCCTGCAACGGCGGTGTCGATCGGTGCGTAGTACGATCCCGCTTTCTTCAGTTTGGGATCCCCTTTGGCCTTGGGGTCCCAGGTGTCCATCTGGGCCGCACCGCCGCCGAGCCAGAGGTAGACGCAGTGCTCTGCCTTACCCTTTAAAGGAGTCGGCTTTGCTTCGGTGCCAGGCTTTTCTTGACCGGTCAGTAATCCTGGACAGGAGGCGGCTGTCCCTGCAGCGACGGAGGCTTCCAGAAAATTACGCCGTGAAATCGACATGAGACATCTCCGAGGCAAATTGATTCGCACGCACTCGTCGTTTCGAATCAGCATTGTCTCTGTTGATCTCACCGCATGCAATCCCCGAAGACTATCGAAATCGTTCTGGCTACCAGCGATGAGACGTTATGACGTGATGTATCTGTCTGACGTGAGGTCATGAAACCATGGGATTCGCTGGGAACATCTCATTTGGAACCCCCGAAACACTGTTCGCACGGCGGAAGATCTGGCACAGTAGATCGGTCGCAACGAGTCTGCTGGTGAAGCGATCAACACCAGATCTGCCTGTCGGGAGGGATACATAATGTCGCGCGTGTTGGCTGGTCTGATAATGACCTGTCTCTGGATTACTCCAGTTTCAGCCGAGGTTGTCCGATTTGAGATTCTTCGTCGTGAGCCCTTTGCAGGTGGAGCATCTTTTGGGACCGGGGGAGCCTATGAAAAAATCGTAGGACGCGTGCATTACGCCCTCGATCCCTCAATTCGGCAGAACACCGACATCGTCGACCTGAATCTGGCGGCTCGTAACAACGCCGGCAAAGTCGAGTTCTGGGGAGACTTGTTCATTCTGACTCCCGCCGACCCCGCTACGGGGAACGGTGCCTTACTGTATGACGTCAACAATCGCGGCAACAAGCTGGCTCTGGGGATCTTCAATAACGGCGGAAGCAGTGATCCAACGACCCGCGAACATGCCGGAGATGGGTTTCTGATGCGTCATGGGTTCACGATTGTCTGGAGTGGCTGGGATGGAGAATTGTTGCCAGGTGACAATCGATTACGCCTGATGGCACCCGTTGCCAAACCTGCCAGCGGCCCAATCACCGGAAAAGTTCGTTGTGAATTCATACCTTCGCCTGGGACAAAGCGAATGGTTGTCAACTGGGCGAATCACGGTTCGTATCGCCCCACGGATGCTGGGATGCGTGATGCGACGCTGACGATTCGACCGAGAACTTCGGCCGCTCGCATCGGTGTTCCTCGTGACGAATGGAAGTTGCACGTCACAGATGTATCCAGCGATTCTGCGACACAACTGCCCAACGTCGAAGTCGAGATCCCCGGTGGAATGAAATCGGGAATGATCTATGAATTGATCTATGAGGCCGCAGATCCTCTGGTCATGGGAGTTTGCTTCGCCTCCGTTCGCGATCTGATCTCGGCGATCAAACGCGGAACGGGAGCTGACAACCCGCTGATAAAAAACGGACGACCGACGATTCAACGAGCTCACGGGTTCGGTGTCTCGCAAAGTGGTCGATTCCTGCGTGAATTCCTCTATTCTGGTTTCAACGAAGATGAAACAGGGAAGCGGGTCTTCGACGGATTGATCCCTCATGTCGCGGGTGGTGGACTGGGTTCATTCAATCACCGGTTCGCACAGCCAACCCGTCACTCGAATCAGCACGATCATCATGATTATCCGCCGGATCGCTTTCCGTTTGCTTATGAAACCCAGACAGATCCACTTTCAGGTCAGACCGATGGAATTCTGCGTCGAGCCATTGCCACGAACACGGTTCCACTGGTGATGCATACTCAGTCCACAGGCGAGTACTGGACTCGTAGTGGGTCACTGACGCACACCGATCCTGTGGGGATTCGTGACAGTGTAGTTCCGAGTCAAGTACGCTTCTATACGTTCGGAGGAACACAACACGGTCCAAGCGGCTGGCCCGTCAGCAAAGGATCAGGCCAGAACCTGACGAACCCTGGTGACTTCAAGCCCCTTCTGAGATCGCTGCTACTGGCCATGGACCGATGGTCAAAGGACGGGACGCTTCCTCCCCCCAGCGTCTACCCGACAATTGCCGCCGGCACACTGGTGGACTGGCGGCATGGAAGCACCGGTTTCCCAAACATCCCCGGCGTTGAATATCCCGAAATCCTTCAGCAACCTCATTGGCTCGACTTTGGGCCTCGCTGGCAGAAGGAGCGGATTCCAGATTTTCAGCCCCCCGTTATTCGCGGTGACTATAAGGTCCTGGCTCCTCGCTGTGGTCCCGATGGCAATGAACTCGGCTGTCTATTACCGCCCGAAGTCGCCGTCCCCGTGGCGACCTACACGGGCTGGAATCTGCGCAGTGCCGATGTTGGGGCCGCAGGTCAACTCGTCAGCCTGACAGGTTCATATATCCCGTTCCCAAGGACGAAAGCCGATCGCGAACGTACAAAAGACCCGCGACTTTCCGTTCAGGAGCGTTATGGTTCGCGGGACGAATATGTCCGCCAATTTACCAAGGCCTGTGACAAGCTCAAGACTGATGGATATCTGCTGGAAGAAGACACCAATCGCCTGATCGAAGTGCACCGCAATCGCGTTTCGGGACTTTTTGATTGATTGATCAGCCGTTGGATAGCACCATGGCAATCCACTGCGAAGATTTACTCCATCGTGTCATCGGTGCATCTCACTTGGTTTACGCGGCACAATGATTTTGATACCAAGACTTGCTGGGATCGGGAGGGCGAAGCTCCTGCTGAGCCGCTTAGGGTGTTAGCGAATATCGACTAAGCGGCTCGGCGGTAGCCTCGCCGCCTCGCCCTCCCATCACAGCGAACCCCCCGTTTTAGTTTTTACAAACCAGTAGCCCTGCAGCCGTTCTATTTGTGACCGAGTGCCAATCGCTTAATGCAGGCGGGAAGTTGAGGAGTCATCATGCGGTTCATCGCCATCGCGCTGTTGTTTGCGAGTCACGCATGGGGCGCCGAGCCCGCGACTGCAGAATTGCCGGGGCTGGAATTGTGGCTGGATGCGAATGCTACCGCGGCCGCCACGGCGAATGCGAAGTCAGGTTCACCGCTGGCCGAGTGGAAGGATCGATCACCCGTCCATCGTTCGGCTCTGCAGCCCGTCGCAGTCAGGCAACCGCAGCTTGTCAAAGTGGGTGACTCCTGGGTTGCCCGGTTTGATGGCGATGATGATCATCTGCGAGTTATTGGCGTGCAGAAAAAGCTGACGGCGTTTTCCATGTTCGTCGTCGCCGCACCACATTCGAATCTGGGATTTTTTCGCGGACTGGTCGCATTCAATCAAACGGATCGGCGCGATTACGAATCCGGCTTCACACTCGACTTGAACGCACCGTTTTCGTCGCAATTGAATAACCTCAATCTCGAAGGCCGCGGATTCGGTGGTGCCAGGAACCTGTTGAAAACGTCGAGTCGCTTTGGGGAGCTTCGCATCATCGAGTGTAGTGCGGACCCGCAGACTCGAAAGATTCGATTGGTTGTCGATGGAAAAGCAGAAGGGGAACGTGAATTTGTCCCTGGTGAATTGACGATGGACGACATCACGATCGGAGCGAGGTTCTACACCAATGAACCGAATCAGCCGCACATTGTTCGTGGCTTTTTCCACGGAGATCTGGCTGAGGTAATCATTTACAACCGTGTGCTGTCCGACACAGAAACTCGACAGGTCCGCGATTACCTCTCTCGAAAACATGCGGACCTTCGCGCCAGGCTGCCTCAATCTCTGAATATCGGAGGGGGAGCCAACGCAGAACCGCTTGTGACTGTGACCAACCCACCGCCAATCCAGATGCTTATCCCTGGATTCTCGGTCCACGAATTGCCCGTCAATCTGAAGAACATGAACAACGTTCGATATCGAGGCGACGGAAAGCTCTACGCTCTGGGGTACAACGGCGATGTCTGGCTGTTGAGTGATACTGATGGGGACGGTTTTGAAGAGACGGCCACCAGGTTCTGGGACAGCAAAGGACGATTGCGCGGTCCGATCGGGATGGCTGTCATTCCCGAAGGGCATGTTCTGCTGAATCCAGGTACGACAAAGTCTCGTGGAATCATCGTGCCGTCGAAAGGGAAAGTGTCAGCAATACTCGATCACGACGGCGACGACATCGCGGATGAAGAAAAGGTGATCGCTTCGGGGTGGAAAGAGATCACTCAGAATGTCGATGCCATTGGAGCCACGATTGCGTCAGATGGTTCGATTTACTTTGGCCTTGGAACCGCGGCCTACGACAATGCCTATCTGATCGATAAGCAGGGGCGTGCTCATTACGACGTGCAAGGTCAGAACGGAACGATCCAGCGCATCCTTCCAGATCTCTCCCGGCGAGAAACCTATTGTACCGGAGTGCGGTTTACGATCGGCATGGTGACAACCGAGCAGGACGAACTGCTTGTCACCGATCAGGAAGGGGCGACCTGGCTTCCCAACGGAAATCCGTTTGATGAACTGCTGCTGATTCAAAAAGGAAACCACTATGGGTTCCCACCACAACACCCGAAGCATCTTCCACACGTTGTGGACCAGCCGAGCCTGTATGACTACGGGCCCCAGCATCAGTCAACATGCGGCATGGCGATCAACCTGCCGCGGCTGTTTTCAATCGATGAAGTGACAGGGCCCGAACATCATGAATTATTCGGTCCAGAGGAATGGCGAGGTAACTTGTTTGTCACGGGCGAATCGCGAGGGAAGCTGTATCGCACGGAATTGATACCTGATGAAGAGGGGACGTATGTGCCCCGAAATCACCTGATTGCCTGCCTGAGCATGTTGACGGTTGATTGCTGTATTTCTCCCAAAGGTGACCTCGTCGTCGCATGTCACAGCGGTGGGCCTGACTGGGGAAGCGGACCGAATGGAAACGGCAAATTATTCAAGATCCGTTACAGTGATCCGTCTCAAGCCCAACCGATATCTGTCTGGGCTGCCAGCCCGCGTGAAGTTCGTGTCGCATTCGATCGCCCGATTGAACCCAGTCATCTCCAAGATCTGGCTGCTCAAACGAAGATCACCTATGGAGACTACGTGGCAGCGGGCGACCGCTTCGAAACGATCTGGCCTGGGTATGCCGTTGTCCAGATGCAGAAGAATGCACCGCGACGCAATCTGCCAATTCATGGAATCAGCGTCCTGCCAGATCGCAGGACGCTGATTATCTCAACGTCTCCTCATCCTTATGCCGGGCAGTACGCGATCACGCTGCCTGGAATGGGGCGAGTGGACATGGGATCAAACCCTGTCGTTCCCCCCGCCGCGATCCCCCAGCATCCTCAAGTCGATCTCGCTTATTCTCTGAACGGTGTTTTAGCAACGTGGGAGCCGAAAGATCCGTCCGTACCTGGCTGGAAAGGCTGGTTGCCTCACTTCGACCTGAATCTTGTCAACGAATTATCAGTGGGTGACACTGACGATGATCGATTCTGGGAAGTCCTGAAACTGCCAGGGACGTTGACGATGGAATCTCAGTTCGATGTCAGAGATGTGACACGTCCTGCGGTTCAACCGGGTGCCAAACTGGATCACACGTGGCCCGCGGAAGAGTATTCGATCTCAATCACCTCGGATGCACCCATTGAAGCGACAATCGACGGACAGAAAACGACAGATTCTGATTCGGTCACTCAATTCGTGAGTTCGCTCCGAACCAAACCATTGCCGATACGAATTCGCCTGGCGACGGGAGAAGGGATATCGACCGTACGCGTCTTCTGGTACCAGGAGCGGCTGAACGACGCGCGAACCTTGCCGCTGAACCGGTTGATTCTTCCCTGGGCAGAGCTTGCTTCCCCACAATCCAATTCGCTGGTCCGTCCGGAGACTCCAGAACTGGCAGGCGGAAGCTGGGGACGAGGACGGCGCGTGTTCTTCAGTGAAGAAGCGGGTTGTGCCAAGTGTCACACGGAGCAGAAATCCGGTGGACGGATTGGTCCTGACCTGGCGAATCTGATTCATCGTGACTATGCCTCTGTACTACGAGATATCACTCAGCCGAGTTTCGCTTTAAATCCCGACTATCTCTCATCGATCGTGGCTCTCAAGGATGGACGTGTCTTGACCGGTGCTGTCCGATCCGAAGGAAACTCGCTGTTGATCGGCGACAAGGATGGAAAGATCCATGTCGTCGGAAAGGATCTGGTCGAAGAACTGAAACACTCGTCGATTTCGATCATGCCGGAAGGACTTCCCAAAAAGCTGGGGCCCGAGAAACTGAAGGACTTGCTGACATACCTTCTGCATGAGCCCCCTTCGATGCCGCTGGAATCCCCCTTGCCGCCCCCGAAGCCTCGTACACGAGCCGAAGTCGCGGCAGTCCTGGCCAATTCCGATTTGAATTCCGTCGGTGGAAAAGATGCCGCAGGGTCGAAGAGCGTCAATATTCTTCTGGTTGCAGGAGCAAAAGACCATGGTCCCGGCGAGCACGACTACCCTGCCTGGCAGAAGTCCTGGTCAGAACTGTTGCGAGGGGCCGACGGGGTCACGGTTGACACAGCCATGGAATGGCCGACGGAACAGCAGATCACTGCTGCCGATACGATCGTTTTCTTCCAGAAGGGAAGCTGGAATGCACAACGCGCCGCAGCCATTGATGCGCATCTCGCTAAAGGAAAAGGGCTGGTCTACATCCACTGGGCTGTCGAAGCCGGGGCGGAAGCGCCCGCGTTTGCACAGCGGATCGGACTGGCGTCAAACGCTGGCAAATTGAAATTCCGCCACGGGCCGCTTGATCTGGGATTCGAAACTGGACGCGATCATCCGATCGGCCGCAACTTTGACAAAGTTCATTTCCACGACGAAAGCTACTGGCAGATGCAGGGGGATAACAGCAAGATTCGAGTGCTGGCCACGGGGATGGAAGAGGGTGCGGCCCAGCCGCTCTTCTGGACGATGGAGCCAGCCCAGGGGCGAGTGTTTGTATCGATCCTGGGTCACTATTCGTGGACGTTTGATGATCCGCTGTTCCGCATCCTGTTGCTGCGGGGAATTGCCTGGACGGCGCGAGATTCCATTGATCGCTTCAACGAACTCGCCACAATCGGCGTGAAGTTGCAGGATTAGTGCGGATCGTTCTCTCGACTGCTTTTCAATTCACCAACCCGGACAACGGTCAATTGCGTTGTCTCTATGAGGTCAATCTGTTCGAGTTCAGGGGGATCATGTTCAAGGTTCATGGCGATGATGACGGGTCTGTCGACAGAGTCAGGGTTGCTCCGAACGACGCGTCCGATACGACCATCATTCAGCCAGACACATGATCCGACAGGGTACAACGAAACCACTCGCAGCAGAGTCCGCACAGCCCCGGCATCAAACCGTCCCCGGTGAGCTGCAAACAAGATTTCTTCGATCGCACGGTAAGGTTCATTTGCAGCACGATGAGGGCGTGGAGAGATCATTCCCAGGAAGGCATCCGCAACGCCTGCGTACCGCGCGAGTCGGTGAATGCTCGACCCTTTCAACTTGTGCGGATACCCGCTTCCGTCGAGTCGCTCGTGGATTTGTGCGGCCACAGATTGAACTGCCGGAGCGACTTCGACGAATTCTTCGAGCGCAGCAGCGGCATGCAATGGGTGACGCATCAGTTCCTGCCGGTCACGTTCGGTGATGGGATCTTCTCCCAGGACTCGCGACGGAACCAGCAACATCCCGACATCGTGGACGAGGCTGCCGAGTCCGATCGAGCGCAGTTCCTCATCGGAAAGCCCGGCGTCAATTCCCATGGCCATGGCGAGAAGCGACGACTGAACACTGTGACGAACAGGATAGCTGTCATAGAGCGGTTGGACCGCTTGCCCCACGGCCGCGTCAAAATTGGTCTGCAAATGTCGGCGAAGCTGATCTACGATCTGTAAACCGAGTTGAAAGTCGATCTCGCGTGTTTCGAGAAAGTAAGTGAACAGGTCGGTGGTGGCCCCGATCACTCGAATAAACTCGCGTCGCAGAGAAACGTCGGAAGTGACGTCCAGAAGAGTCATTTCAGTCGAAGGTGTGGCTGGCATTTCACTTCAGAGAGACAGAGGAAAGTGAGAGGTACCAAATGGAAGCGATGGCTGTAACTTAGTTCGAATCACGGGCTCAGCAGTCCATTTTCGGTCTTACTCAGCCGCAGGACATCTCCGGACATCAGCAATTGCTGACTTTTCCGGGAAGACGGTGTTGCCTTTCGGAAACAGCCCTGAGGCAAATGGGAGCTGACCCTCTCCGGGCATGCGATTTCCAAGTCAAATCGGTCGCCCTCCAAAGGGGCTGCCCCCTTTTGTCACGGGCTACTAGCCAAAGGAGTGCTCGATTTTCTCGGCACCAAGGCAATTTCTCGGCCACCCGCGAGTTTGCGCAATCGCCAGCGTCAAGCTAATTTCACCGTTTGCACGAGGATTCTTGCAGAAAAGCGTCGGCAATTCGTTTTTTTAGTTGCCTGAGTTTGTGGTCAGGATACGATCGTCGGTGTGGGCGAAGTGAACTGGCTCCCACAGGCTCTTTCAAATGCTGGTGCCGTGACGCGGAGAAGGAGGAATCGTGGATTCGTTGTCGATCCTGGATCAGGAACGCTCATTCGATGTCGATCCCATCGAAGAAATGAAGATGCGTACTTGGGCTCGTCGGCACTATACTCCCGCCGAAGACCGTGGAGACGATCTGCACCCGATTGTTCTGGATGAAATGGCACGTAAAGACCAGGAGCGGGGATATCCCAGAACACCGAAGTAAGAGCGAACGGTAGCGACATTGTCCATCCCTACCCCCTTCGGCCAAGCGGCGCCGGACGCGACCCAGCGCCGCAGCAGGCTCGCCTCTGGAATGTCATCATACCAATAACTCTGTGACGACTCTGGCCCCGGTCACGTCGGGATCGGTCAACCGCTCCGGACGGCCGTTGTGAGTGAACGTTAGTTGTGTGTGATCGATCCCCAACTGATTCAGGATCGTCGCGTGCAAGTCGGGGACACTGACTCGGTTCTCGACCGACTTGTATCCAAACTCGTCGGTCGCTCCGTAAATGTGGCCTGCCTTGAACCCGCCCCCTGCCATGATCGTGCTGAAGGCGTGTCGGTTGTGATCCCGGCCATCGGCCCCTTCGGTGATTGGCAACCGTCCGAACTCTCCGGTCCACATCACGATCACGTCATCGAGCAGTCCGCGCTGTTTCAGGTCGGTAATCAGCGCCGCGCTCGGTTGATCCACATGGCCGCAGATCTTGCGGAGATCGTTCTTCAGATTCGAGTGATTATCCCACGGCTGGAATGAAGGATCGAGAGGCGGGAAGACTTGCACGAATCGTACGCCGGACTCAACCAGGCGCCGCGCCATCAGGCAGCGTGTGCCGTACCCTGCGGTCGCAGGGTTGTCGAGACCGTACAGTTTGCGAATCGCTTCCGTCTCCGACTTTAGATCGAGCACCTGCGTGGCTGTCAGTTGCATGCGAGCAGCGAGTTCGAAGTTCTGGATGCGTGCTTCGAGTTCTGTTTCACCGGGATGATTGTCGAGGTGTGCCGCGTTGAGGCCCTGTAGAAAACGGCGTGAACGTGCCTGCGATTCGGCGGAGACTGGTCGTGACGAATTCAGATGCAGCACGGGCGAACCGGACGAACTGAACTCGGTCCCCTGGTATACAGCCGGCAGCCAACCGCTGGACCAGACCATCTTCCCCGACGTGTTGTAGCCTGCCGGATCGCGGAGGACGATGTAGCCGGGCAAGTCCTGATTCTCGGTCCCGAGCGCGTACCCGATCCACGAACCCATCGCCGGGCGACCGTTGAAGGTCTTGCCGGTTTGCAACATGTTCAACGCGAACGGATGGTTGTTATTCTCCGTAAACATCGAACGAATCAGACAC
>CAXBSB010000110.1:0-25446 GCA_963977965.1 uncultured Schlesneria sp. | reverse complement strand
CAGCACGGCTGCAGCGTCACCTGTAAGGAAGTATCCGCGTCCCGCAGAAGCAGATACGCATCTCCATGTCACTACGGCCCCGGTTGCATGCCCTGTCTGGCGCAGCCCGCGAAGCTGGCTGGGGACTACATTTTCGGCAAATTCACTGTCAGAAAATCGGCTGTCAAGTCGCGTCCACTGGAAGATACGGCTACGAACGCGGGCAATCCAAGTCCAGCCGTTTTCGTCCACGCTAAGAAGTGGATGATCCCAATTATCTGGTAAATCTCCTTCTGCATACCCGTAGCGAGCAATCAGGCGAGAAGATTCGAGTCGCAACGGAAGTTTCAACTCATTGGCCAGCCAGTGTCGTCCACCCGCAGCGTCGATTGTGAAGTCTGCAGAGATATGTCCCGTGCTTGTGATTACTCCATTTACTCGATCGTCATGGAATATCGTCCGTTCAACCGTACACGTCTGAATGATCGTTACCCCAAGTTCCCGCGCACGATTCAAGAGTAACGCATCGAACTCTTCACGCCATGCCTGCAACCCATACCACTGTCCATTGGCATCAGAACCAAAAGGACGAATCGTGTCTTGGCCACCGCACCTGATTCGAATCGCATGATGGCGAATGAAATTCGCTTCAGAAATAACATCCCAGACCCCCAACTGCTGAAGCAGGGGTTCAATACCTGGATGAAGCGTTTCCCCGGGACGATGCCGGGGAAACACGCTTCGCTCGATGAGTACCACGCGAGCTCCAGACTGTGCAGATCGAATTGCCGCAGCAGAACCGGCTGGTCCACCGCCGACAACAATGACATCAAAATGATCCATTGTGCCCGTTCACAATGGGAAAAATTGAAAAGCCAGACTTCCCTTCTTGAATGCAATCCCATTGCTTCCAATCTGGCATGTATAGCGTTCGGCAACGGGGCGGCGCAAGCGATTGACATCGCCGGTCGGCTTGACCGGACCGCTGAACTTGGCAAATTCGTACAGGAAGCCTGCACCCGTTAATTGAGGGAGTCCTCGACCTGCGACTGCCCAATTGTTCACTCGGACTGCAACCACAAGACAATCTGCAGTTACAGAGAAAGACTGAAACATCCTTTGACATGCTTTTAGCGCCTGCGATCGTGCCAGCAGATCTTCGCTCTGCACGTTAGCCGTGAGCGAAACTCTGATTGTCCCTGCCAAGGCATTTGAGACATAGTCAGAACGTTCGAAGTTTGCAAAGTTCACGTGGACTTTGGTGTTCACTTTTTCGAAGAATGGGCCAAATTCGCCATCCCAACCACGAAAAGAAGCTGCTCCGCCTGATCTGACACGATCATGGTTCGGGTGTAAACCCAGTTCATCATCGAGCATTGGTAACTGATTCGGAAACGAGTTACCGAACGTACGGGATGCGTCAGGCGCAACTGCCGGCCAGAAGGAACTGAGTGCGGCACAGAGTTTGGCATCTTCGGGAAACGGTGACCCAAGGCCGGAACTCGTCAAGAATTGTCCGACTGCGTCTCGACTGCGCGACGTATCCCAACCAGGTGCAAACACATTCGATGCAGCATCGGGCAAGAAACTGGTCATTTCATTTGGCGTTCCCACGATCGAAAGCTGTGGACCAACGGCCGAAGCCCCGACAATTGCGGTTGAACTTTTATCCCTGTGGCGAAACGCCATCACCGTCGGGTTACTTGGAAGCGGAAGTGTTGGGTCTGCAGGAAGTCGTCCACCGCTTAGCGGCTGGGTGTCTTCAATTGTAGAGTCCTGCGCCAATTCAATTTGATCGGCTAATGGGAAAAAATCAGGTGCCGTGACGAGTGAAAACGCCGGTCGGTCTTCGGAAGTCGCAGGAATGCCGCTCACGACAGCTTCGACGCAACCGTCACATGAATCGTCAACGTAATGTGCAGCGGCGTAGTTTCCGTCGTGCATCATCCGCGCGAAAGGATCCGGATTGGCAACTGGAGTCTGGCTGAGATCCACCGGCTGTTGGGTCACGGGACCAGATGGCACTATGCGGTGTCGCACATTGACATATTCTGGAGCAAGTCGATCACCACCAAATGCGGGAATCTCGAGAGTTGATTGAGCGAACCGGGTATCTCGGCCTCGAATTCGAGTTTCCGCAGGAACAATAAAGTGGACTAACTGCCTCGTCCCGCTGACGGAATTCATCTGAGTGACAGTGCGAACCAGCGGCTTTCCCGGGGTCGGAACAAGGAGTACCGAGGATCCAGCCGGCGCCAGACTGACGAGATTACCGCCATTCAACGAATCGCGAACGTATGGAGACTTTGTGATGTCAAAACCTGCTGGAACAGGAATCCCGCCATCAGTTGTCGGAAGTGAATGTACTTTGCGAAGCTTCTCATTACGATGGAATTCCGCAAATCTCACGGTGAGCGACTTTCCCGAAAGGCATTCGTTTCCGTCAAAGAGTTTGTGAATCGGGAAAATAAAATCCACGTCATTCAGGCCTTGATGCCCACCTTGTACAGATCCCGCTGTCCCAGGTTTCGCGCGACGAGCAAGAAACGCCGCATACCTGGCTGGCATGACTGCAATTTCATCCCCCCCTCCCGGAGGTACCACCCAGAAGCTGCGTCGCCCTCGCTCATAGTTGGCGACGGTTGTACCGACTCGGGCAACACCTGTTCTCGAATATGCTACGTCTGCAAAACGAAGATGGGGACTGCGAGTCCCCGGTCGGTACTGATACGCGAAGACGGCAATAAACGTATCTTGCAAATCGGTTCTGCTTGCCGCCAGGCTGTAGATGTAGTTTTCAATCACATCCAGTTCTTGCAGATCACAATATGCGTTCGAATTCGTGGATGGCTGACCATTTGCGGTTGGGTGAACGGCAGTACTGGCAAATGCATGATAAAGCAAGCTTTGACTTAGGTTTCCCGAAGTGACAAGCTGTTTCCCCAGAGGTGCGAAATCTTTGAATCCAGTAACACTTCGATCAACCGACAACGGTTGACCGACCAACGCAGAATTGAGATTGGCAGCGGACAACGAACTCAATTGTGATGATGTAATTGCCCAACCGTGCTTTTGAAACAACCCAGACCAATCACTGTTTGGTTCGCTCCACAGCCGTACGAGGATTCGTTTCACATCGTTAATCAATGCCATTTGAGTACTCCAGAGAATTTGCCATTTGGCGTGTTGTGAGATTCAGCGGCTTCCGTGGCGTATAAACGCTCACGCCTTAAGTGCCTGACCAAGTAGTTCTGCGATTCCGAATTCACCAGCTGCATTTAGAAAGTCTGAACGAGGTTCCCAGTTGGGATCCTGGCTCAAATACGAGTGAGAGTCATTCAGCATAAGTCCGATGAAAACTTCGCCTACAATTCGTCCGCCGACGGGCCCTAACCGAAGTACGGTCGAATTGTCAACGAAGTTTTGTTGGGCTTCGGCCAGGATGTAATACCAAAGCGGAGCATTCCCGCGAAATTCATCTGACAGGCTGACCAGCGTCGGATTCGACTTATCCCCATCTTCATTTGCTTTACCGACCCGCAATTTGACGTCCGGTATAACGGCCTCTCCCATTGCACGCGCCACCGCTTGCCCCGAAGGCAATTTCATTCGCAAACCGCGCAGTAGATTGCGTTCGGCCAGGGCCGTGATCGAATCGCCAATAACAGGATGTGGAAGAGTTCCAAGTGGATTTACCAACGAGGTATCGATTTTATAGGCCGGTTGCACCCGTCCCTTCCCTGAATCGGTAGATGCTCCCATCGGGAAAAACAGGCTCCAGTCGACAGCCCACGAGCGCGGGAATCGGCGAAATCCAACCAGGCTTTCTCCAGGCCCAAAAATGGGCAGACGAGGATCGTTTTGATGTGACGGATCGGGATTCCCTTCAACTGCCGGGGTGCCTTCATTTAATCGATATTGAGGTCGTACCATGGAATGCCCGAAGCGATATGCCGCAACTGAAAACTCCACAGGGATGAATGAATCCTTGCGAGGCTTGTAGAAACTCAGTCGAGGCCTGTCTCGATCCAAGGGTAATCTCGATTTCAAATGTGGCAAAATGCGATGGAGCGACTCCGAACCAATAACCGTCTTCAGAAAATCGTTGATCACGACCCATTGATAGTGCCAACGCACGGCCTGTTGAACTTCGACGAATGACTTGCTACCAAGTACGTCTGCGACACGATTGTGAAATCGAAGAAACGCGGCCTGAAGCTGCGACACAATCACGTTCTCATCATTTCGAGGATCACCGATGATGGCTCGACCACTGGAATTGCGAGGTACATCGCGAGCGTTCTGGTCCTTCGAATTTCCCGTGAGTTGATCGCCGAGGAGCATTCGCACGCCATCTTCCTCGTACATATACGGCTGGTCATCTGGCCCACGACCATAGATGTTGTCGAGATCGAAACGGGGAGTTCGAAAATCGACGAGTCCATCAGGGTCATTCGCCTTCTGAAGGCTGCTTGCCGGATCAAAGGTCAAATCATGATCGATAAACTGGCCGAAGTATGTGTAACCAGCACTGATGCCAGGCTTCTTCGGATCGGTACCAACATTCTCCTCATCATCCGATTCTGTTTCAGGGGTCGCTTTACCCCCTTCGTCGTCGGCTGTCATATGTTGAGCAAGCACATGCAATGCTCCAGTTGAAAAATGTGCCGGAGAGAGCGAGCGAAACATTCGCCCAAATCGTCCTTCAAACTGAGGCGAACTACCAGCAGTTTCAAGACCGCGTGCCATGCCATGAATTCGAAAGAATGGAATCGGGATCATAGAATTCTCCTGATTAGCAACGTGTAATGTGGCCGCGTGAGTCTTGAACGTGAGGAACTAAGAATGTCCATGCTGACATTTCAATCTCACTTCAGTCTGTTTTTACTATCGTGGAAATTCTTCCTGGATTTCAATGGCACGCCCCCCCCCCTGTTCAGGGGGGGGCAGTCGAGAAAACTCATGTGGAATGACGGGACGATTCAGTGAAACTGAAAAAAGGTGTTGCCGCTTAGACGGGGAGAAAAGCAGCCGTACGGTTGCCGGAATATCCGAATGATGCGGAAATCGACAGCATTCGGAACGATCCGCAGAGACTGGCGGCGATCCGGTCTCGTTTGAGTGACATTGGCTGGTGGATGAGACTGCTGTGCCAGCAGATTGCCGTGCGTGCGAATGATGAAGATCAGGAAGTCGGCAAGTTCTGGCAGGCTCGTTTCCGGGCCGTGAGACTGCTGGATGAACAGGCGCTGTTGGCTCGTTGTGCGTATGTGGACCTCAATCCCATCCGCGCGGCCGTGTTGGGCAAGCGTGGTGCAACCCCGAAATCATTGCCGCCGATCTTCGAGAGATTATCGCTGGACCCAAAGATCTGGTGCTCCCTGGTCAGCAGCGTTGGTCGACTGTTTTACAACATCGCAGGCTTACCCCAAACGATCGAAGCAACCGCCAGTCGAGTGACTCAGAAGCGTTACTACGTTCCCAGCGGTGCCAGTAATCTGTTCGAAGAAGTCACGGAACACGTATCCGCGTGAGTAACGACAGGAGTGCGATCTGCAAAGCCAAATGCCGACGTGAGCAGACGGCTGCACGCCCTCTCATTGCAGCCATCGTTCAGCGCCGACCTGGCGGCATACGCAGCGGGTTGTAACAGCACTCTGGAATGCCTCCTCTTTGATCAGCTCGCCAGTCCTGTTATCATTCAAATGAATGTGCTTTGTCCCCATTGTTGCCCGCTTCAAAGCCAGATAACGATGCCATGCACGCCGAGCACGCGATCGGCCGTTTTTGAAATGGTGGCATTACTCGCGCGTGCCCGGTGATGGCTGCCGTTCACCATAAAGGCTGTCGTTACACGAAAAGATGACCAACACTGCCGACGCATTCATACTTGCTGCCCGCAAGGCTTTGTCGTTCCTCGAAAATGATCGGGGCTTCACGCTCACAGAGACCATAGCGCCTCACGAACTGTGCAACAATCTCTTGTTCTACAAGGCGACGTACCGCAAGAAGTCGTCGCGTTCTTCAGAACTATTCGTCAGTCTTGCGACAGCACCAGCCCGATCAGAACAAGACCTTGAGTTCGGACGCGGTTGGCCTCCGGAATACCACGATACGATCAACGCGATCGAACTCCTTGCGATCGAAGCGCCGGAAGAACGGCTGGAATTCACATCTGGTGTCTACGACGCGTTTGGTGACGTTCAGAAGATGTCGGAACAATACGAAGCACTCGCCAGCGTCCTGCGGAACCACGGTGGGCGTTTCTTTGCAAATGACGAATCACTTTGGGATTCCGTTCGGCAACTCAGGAAATCCAGAATTCAACAACTCGAATACCAGGAACAATCCCGACTGGCTGAGTTGGCATTCAAACGGAATGATTGGCAACACGCCATTGAACTCCTCGATAGTCTGGGTGAGAATCGGACGAAACTGCAATCAGCGCGTCTCGCCTATGCTCGGAAGCGTGCCGCAAAATAATGGCGAATAATTCAGTTCAGCGGGAGTCGCGGGCCGGGCGGTTTTGGATGGATAATTGGTTGGCGCGGCCCGGTTAACCGAAGAGGTCAGACGTGCGAACGCAAACTGAAAACCAGATTTCCGAACAACGCCAACGACTCAACGCTTGGCTTTCGGATGCCTATTCGCGTCACCCTTTTGTGGCAAAGAATGGCGAACTTGAAGCCGGCTATCCTTACTGGGGTGAAATCGAAACTCTTGTCGGTCGTATCTTCGACGAACAAGTTGTCCGTCAATTGTCTCCTGCCTCTGTGGCGTCACTGCTGTTCTTCATTTCTCGTAGCGACGAATGTGGCCGCATCATCGCTTGGTTGCGTCCTTTTACAGGCACTCCATTTTCCAACATCGGTAACCTGACTTACGATGATTTCGTGTTCCTATGCGAGAAAGCGATCTCTGACCCCGATGACTTCTGTGACTATCAACTTGTGACCTGTTTTCAAAAACTGGCCGTCCTCAACGCCAATGATGAGAAACTCCTTGAAGACTTCTTTTCCACAAAAACGGACTCATACACCCGGCGAATGGTTGTTCATGCATTCGCCAAGTTTCGGCATCGCAACGCAGTTCCGTTGATTCAACAGCTTTGGTCCACCGATGAATGTGAATTTGCAAAGTTGTCTTGCCTTTACTCGCTAGAACCATTTATAGAGGCGAGAACCTTGTTGAATGGTTACCTGAAGGAATACCAGGACCGCTTTCCCGTTGGTGAAGAAGACTACCGTCGTGCCCACGTTGACCGTCTAATGGCGATAGTAGACAAATAGCAAACCTTTGCACACGGAGCCGCGAGCAACCCAAGCGGGTGGCACGCCCAGACGCTTGGGGGAAGGGCTTGGTGTTTGGTGATTCCCCATGCCCTGAAAAGCTGTCCGTAAAAGGACCGAACAGCCTGAAGACGGTTCGGCTGGAGCCTCACCCTCCCGTTTCGGATTCCACGACCGTGCCGCGTCGACCGATTTGGCATTGGTATCGAAGTGTTGTTTTTCAGGAGCCGGGGGGCGGAGCGAAACTTTGCCCCCAGGTCGAAGAAGGCACTAACACAAAGCATCCTTAAAAGATGGCAGATAGCTTCATACCGAACGGATTCGCAACTTCAATGGCGTCTCACCCAAGTGTTCCCTCAACTCGGAATTGAAGGAAATCAATCAAAAGCAACGTGCACCGATTGTTTTTAGCCGTGAAGTCGGGTTTTCTGCCATCCGTTCAGGATGCTGTTACGAAGGCGATTCCGTTCCGGGGGGTTCCGCTTCGCTGCAACCCCCGGCTACGTTCTGCGATCGCTTCGCGATCAAGATTATAGGTCACAACCACACAATTTCACCGACAATCGTTACCTGCGTTGCGTGGCGCCCGGAGAATATGATCTCGGAACAATCCAAAGCGACATCTGGGTCTGATGTCTACAATTACGTTGAAATTCAAGAACCGCCGGCGCTATCGCACAACCACTTCGCCGTACATCAGTTCTCCTGACGCCACCGTGGCTTCAATCTCCAGTCGATGACCTTCGGCGGGAATCCGGAATAGCATCAGATCTGCCAGGGAGCCGCGGCGTAGTCGTACAACTTCGTGTCCCAGAAGTCGAGCGGGGTTCTTGCTCGCCATGTCGATGGCGTCCTTCAACGAAACTCCCGCAAAGTCGATCACGTTGGCGACACACGTATCGGTCTCCTGGGCCGATCCGGCGAGGAGTTCACGCTGGCCAGCGACGACCAGTTTGCCGTTTTCCAGAATCTCGCTTCGTCCCAGTTTGCTTTCGTAGACACCTTGCGGACATCCCGCCCACCCTGCTGCATCGCAGGTCAGGATTGTACGCTTGGGCGATTTTACCTTGATGAATGTCTGCACGAGACCCGGGGGAAGGTGGTGCCCATCGACAATCAGGCTAGCGGTCAGGCGACTGTCAGCCAGTTGCTCAAAAATGTAATTTCGGTGTCGATGGATCATCGCATGAGCACCATTTCCCAGGTGGGTACTCAATCGAGCTCCCGCTTCGACCGCTGCGCGAACTTGATTCGGGGTGGCTGCCGTGTGTCCGATCGCAATCACGACTCCGCTGGCCACCGCGCGACGAATAAAGTCGAGAGCCCCTTCAACTTCAGGGGCGATCGTGACAAGCTTGATACGGTTTCCCGAGATTTCCTGCAGTTTCTGAAACTCCGTCCAGTCGGCTGCGCGAACGTGTTCTTTCGGGTGTGCCCCGCGAGGCCCGTCTTCTGATGAAATGTAAGGGCCTTCCAGGTGACAGCCGCTGACCATCCGGCTGGCTGACGTTGCATATTCACAGGCTTCTCGAATTGCGGCAAACCCGGCCGCAAGGCCTTCAAATGAATTCGTGATCAACGTCGGACAGATCCGAGTGACTCCATACCGATAGTGAGGTTCCAGAGCTTTCAGGACATCATTGCGCGTCAATGAGTCGCTGCTGAACCAGATGCCGCCATGTCCGTTAATCTGAAGATCGAACAGCGCCGGAGCGATATACGGCCAGTCCGCGACCGATTGGTCCGGCCAGGCAGGCTCAACGGATCGAATGCGATTTCCCGCAATCGTGACTTTGATCGGTTCGCCATTTTCGTAACTGCGTGCTTTTAGTGTGAGCATTTTCTCTTTCGATATCGAAGTGATCGCAGCTTCCGGTTCTCAGGAGAGGGCAAGCAACCCGTGGTAAAAGGGGGCAGACCCAATACTGTTCGGCACGCCTTCTGCGCATGGCCGATGGTCGGATATTCTACCGCGATGGACGCGAAACCCCCAAGCGCAGATACGCCCCCTCTCCAAAAGGGTGCAGTCGTTCCGTGGTGGTCACAGGAAGCCGTCGATGCGGGGTGCCACGGTTTTTGGAGGTTTTGGAGTCCGCGACGGAGTCCGCGACAAGGCCGAATTGTTGGCACTCACAGGTCAGGGTTGAATCCTATTACAATCACCGTCCAATCATGGAGGCTCCGCACTTCCCAGCGATCGAGCGTAATGTTCTGTCGTTGATCCAATTCCCAATGACCGTCAGGAAGGTAGATTGATGAATCGCGACGATAATCCAGAGATCGGCCCGGTCCAGCAGGATGACGTTCCGGCTAAGCCTGCCGCAAAACCTGCGGGAACATGCTCGCAAAGTCACTTAACGACCAAGATCGCTGGCCCGCGATGAACGGTTTTGGCTTCCAATCAACGTGTCAATACTTTGAACGGCCGGCGACTGCTGGTCAAGTTGTCCCGCCCCCAGTAGCAATGCTCACGATCCGATCCGTTTGCCATTTGAGATTTTACGTCGGCTAATCGCGAGGGCAATTGACGCAAGAGAGTTGTACCAGGACAATCGGTCGGTCAAAGGGTTCGTGCACAATCCGAAAATCTGACTGTCGAATTGAGGCTTTTGCGATGACAGAAGGAATGCCGGGATGAGTGAGTGAGATGGCATGATGAAGGTTCGCACGGTCTTCTGTCGTCTTGAGATTTTGGTGTTTGCCTTCGGACTCATCATCGGTTCGGGCCGTTTGTGGAATGCGCATAAATACCCATTTGGGCGAAGCCACTGCTGTGACAAAGCACTCATGTTTGCATTGATGGCTTATGCAGACGCACATAACGGCGCATTTCCGTCTGGCGAAGCGACACCCGAAGCATCACTGAGTCTGCTTTTCAAAGCAAAACTGGCAGATGCAAATCTGTTGCGAGGAAAATCCGTAGCTGAAGCAACGGTCGCAGGCATTCTCAACGGCGGCAAACTGCTGGGACCGGAGTCATGCGGCTGGCATTACGTGGAAGGTCTTCACAAGGATGATGATCCTCGGCTGGCGATCTTTTGGGACAAAGAAGGGCTAGACCACAATGGTGGACGGCTTGCAAATGGAGGCCACATCGTCTGGTATCTCAATTTCGACCATCCGCACATCTCCGCATCTGAATGGTCGAAGTTCCTTGCCGAACAGGAAGGCTTGCACAAAGAACGATTGAAGAAACAGACAAAATCGGGTTCTTGATTCCGATTTTGTCCTACGTTCCGTTATTCGATCAGCCTGTTTGGTAAGTGGGCTGGGGTCAAGTTGACTGGCTGGTTCAGCCCGAATGTTCGCGGGGCTTGAATACTTTGGAAATCGCTACCAGCAAAGTAATTGGCAGTAGCGGAATACCAACGATTCCCACCGGCTCAAGAAGTTGAATCAACGTGGGTTTATGATGCTCGATCAAATAGATGCGTTCCGTAGGGCGAGAAAACCCGATCGATGTCACTCCTGTGCCAGAGGCGATCCCCTGGTATGCTGCGACGAATAACGCGCCGTCGTGTAAGAGGCACATGAGAGTTGCGAGTGCGATATAGCCAAGCACCAATTTTGAAATTCGCTTCCCTTTTGCCGCCCTGTAACAGCACACCGTCAGGATGATGAATCCGACGAATGTCGTGAGCCCCAACAACCAGGCTCCGCAGAACCCATATCCCAGTTCGTGTGCCAAGCCAGCCCAGGGCATCTGAGGTTCTGCAAGTGAGAAAACGAAGAGCATCACAGCACACCAGATGCTCGCCAGAATTCCAATATGTCCGACGGCTCGCCAGATCGATTGAAGTGTGCTGAGTTTCATTTTTCCGCAACTCGATTGGAGGTATTTGAGAATGACTCGATACCGAACGACGGCGATAACCGGGGTGCCGCCAAAAGCTATGATTTCAAAACCCGCTAAACCGCCGCCCCGGTTGAGCGGGCTGTCCAAGTACGCCGCTTTCCCGGCGAGAAGTCAAGAATTGGGCGAGCGAGAAATGGCAGAGTCACACCGGTACAAACAATCAGTAAACGGGGCGCCCCCGAAGTCTGGGACATCCGGCGAGAAACGAAACGAGCCGCTCGACGTAAGTCGTTGCGGCTCAAAACACACCCCTCTGGGTTCGAACCAGAAACCTTCGGTACATTCTGTCCGGCTTTGCAGTTCTTAGCAAGTCACCGTATGTCCACGCACGTGTCTTCCGCGAATTCCGTCCAACTCCGCAGATCGAAGTCCTGAATGGATCGCTCGCGCGTGAATCCTCGCCCCGGATTCGCTAGACTACTGTCGTCGCGATGCGACATCTTGTTTTGCCGCGTTCCCGCTGCCTGCAGACGTGATGGCTTCCGTCACGGCATTGCCTGCCTTGTGATACAAATGAAATATTCACGCGTTTACGTTGATGCCATTGGATACGAACTGGCGCCGGTTGTCGTCACCTCGAACGAGATCGAACAACGCTTGTCGCCACTTTACGAGAAACTGAAGATCCAGCCCGGACAGCTTGAAGCCTGGACGGGAATCTCCGAACGCCGCTGGTGGCCAGCCGGATATCCGCTGACGTCGGGAGCGACTGAGGCTGCGCGGCGAGCACTCGAACAATCCAACGTCGCTGCCCGAGATCTGGAAGTCGTGATCTATGCGGGTGTCTGCCGGGAACAGTTTGAACCTGCGACCGCGTGTGGAGTCGCAGCGAATCTTGGCATCAGTCCCGATGCTTCCATTTTTGATGTCAGCAACGCCTGCCTGGGTGTCTTGAACGGAATGGTTGATATCGCCAACCGAATCGAACTCGGACAGATCAAGGCGGGTATGGTCGTTTCGTGCGAAACGGCTCGTGAGATCATCGACTACACGATCCAGCGGCTGCTGGAAGACATGAGCATGGATGCCCTGACCAAGTCGCTGGCAACGCTGACGGGTGGCTCAGGTGCCGTCGCCGTTCTTTTGACGGACGGATCGTTTTCGAGAGAAAAACGACATCGCCTGCTGGGGGGGGTGACGAAGGCGGCTCCGGAGCATCACTTGTTGTGTCGCTGGGGGTTCGAATCTCTCCTTCCCGCTGCCGTCAATAAGGTCGATTCGATCCTGCCGCAGTCAGTGACACATGCCAAGTTCGGCAGCCTGTTGCCACAACTCGTCCAGCAGAAAGTCAGTGGTCTGCTCCCCGCTCGCGTGTCGCATGCATTCACACAGTTTATGCAAACCGATTCTATCGGCGTCTTGAGATTTGGCGTTGACCTGGGCCTGAATACATGGCGTTCCTTTCTTTCCAAGATCGGGATTGCCCCCGAACAGATCGATAAAGTGATTTGTCACCAGGTCGGCAAAGGGCACCGCGAGCAAGTGATGTCAGCACTGGGGATTTCACAGCAGAAGGATTTTTGCACGTTCCCCTACCTTGGAAACATGGGAACCGTTTCGCTTCCAATGACCGCAGCGATCGCTGATGAACGAGGATTTCTGAATCGCGGCGACCGCGTCGGATTTCTCGGTATCGGCAGTGGTCTCAACTGTCTCATGCTGGCACTGGATTGGTGAACGGAATGGCTGCTCAAGCGACATACCCCAATTATGATTTCACCCACCACTATGCCGACGTGGGTGGCCTGCGCATGCACTACCTCGACGAAGGCCGCGGGCAGACGGTTGTCATGCTGCATGGGAACCCGAACTGGTCGTTCTACTACCGCAATCTGGTGAAAGCCCTGCGCGGCCGCTACCGGTGCCTGGTTCCAGACCACATCGGTTGTGGTCTTTCCGACAAGCCGACAGACGATTCCTACGAGTACTCACTGAAGCAGCGAGTTTCCGATCTGGAATGCTGGCTCGACAAGATTCATGCGACACAGGATCTGACGCTGGTCGTCCATGACTGGGGTGGAATGATCGGGATGGCCTATGCAACGAAATATCCTGATCGAATCCGCCGTCTGGTTGTTTTGAATACCGGAGCCTTTCATCTGCCAGCGACGAAGCCCGTTCCCTGGCAATTGAAAATGGCACGAGGCCTCCTGGGATCGATCCTGGTACGCGGATTCAATGCGTTCAGTCGAGGCGCCGTGCAGACCTGTGTGACTCGGCGGCCGATGCCTCGCGATGTTGGCCGAGCGTACTGTGCCCCGTATAACTCGTGGCAGAACCGGATTGCCGTTCATCGGTTTGTGCAGGATATCCCCCTGAAACCAGGCGATCGCGGATACGACCTGGTGACTCAGGTAGCCGACAAACTCGACTCGTTACGGTCGATCCCGATGCTGATCGGATGGGGCGATCGTGATTTTGTGTTCGATGAGCATTTCCTCAATGAGTGGCTGACGCGGTTTCCTAACGCGGAATTGCACCGTTTTCCGGATTGTGGTCATTACATCCTGGAAGATGCCGCAGACGAATTAATCCCGGCCATCGAAAAGTTCCTTGAGACACATCCGATCACTTAACTCGGCGGACTGCTAGTGTATTGTCAAAGAAAAGCGGGGGATGATCGGGAGGGCGAAGCTCCTGCTGAGCCGCTCAGCAATTTGGCGCACATCGACTTCGCGGCTCGGCGGGAGCCTCGCCGCCTCGCCCTCCCATCACATTGAACCCCAGTTTTAGCTTTCACAAACCAATAGTACCTCCAACTGTGCAAATCGCGTTGAAAACGACTCAATATCATCACCCGATGAATCATCCTTCGGATCTCAAATGACCTCCGTCAACATTGCCTCTCACCTGAAGGAAATGGCACGCACGCAGCCTGATCAATTGGCCGTGCTGCTGCCAGTTTCACGCAATGCAGACGGAACATCCAACTACACGAAGCTGACGTATCGTGAACTGGACGAAATCAGCGATGCCCTGGCTGGCGGATTGCAGCAACTTGGAATTGGACGCGGTGTACGCACGGTTTTGATGGTTCCTCCGTCGCTGGAGTTTTTCGTCCTGACATTCGCGCTCTTCAAATCTGGAGCGGTTTCGGTTTTTGTCGACCCCGGTATGGGTGTTGGCAACATTGGAAAGTGCCTCGCCGAAGCTGAGCCAGAAGCGTTCATCGGAATTCCCAAAGCACATCTCGCGCGGCGTCTGATCGGATGGGGACGTCCGACATTGAAGCGACTCGTTGCGGTTGGTCGTGGTGCCGGCTGGTGTCGGTGGCTGGGTGAAAACCTGACCGCCTGGAACATTGCGGATTTTTCAAAGCCGAAATTGAAAGACGCTCGAGCACCTTTTGTTGACACGCACGACGACGAAACAGCAGCGATTCTCTTCACCAGTGGAAGTACCGGTGTTCCGAAGGGAGCTGTCTATTCCCACGGAAATTTCGCAGCGCAGATCGAAATGCTGAGAAAAGCATTCGCCATTCAGCCGGGTGAAATCGACCTTTGTACTTTTCCATTGTTTGCACTATTTGCACCGGCACTCGGCATGACAGCGGTGGTTCCTCGAATGGACTTCACGCGTCCCGCCAAAGTTGATCCCCCGGAAATTGCCGGACCGATCGCTCAGCATGCCGTCGCAAACCTGTTCGGTTCGCCTGCTCTCCTCAATCGGGTAGGACGATTCTACGAGAACGACAATTCCAGGTGGCCATCGATTCGTCGAGTTCTCTCGGCGGGGGCACCGGTTTCGCCAGCGATTATCGAACGATTTACGCGGCACCTCGCTCCTGGGATCCAGGTTTACACTCCATATGGCGCGACGGAGTCACTGCCGGTCGCCGTGATCGGTAGTGATGAAATTCTGCAGGAAACACGCTATCAGACCGCACAAGGAGCCGGGACCTGCGTCGGTCGGCCTGTCGATGGAATTCACGTTTCAATTATTCGCATCACCGACACACCCATTGCAACGTGGGACGAATCGCTCGTATTACCACCCGGAGAAATTGGCGAAATCGTTGTCGGTGGCTTGAATGTGACGCAAGAGTATTTTCATCGTCCCGATCTGACGGCGCTGGCCAAGATTGATGATCCGACATCGGGTCGAAAACGTCACCGCATGGGAGACGTCGGTTACTTTGATCCTGCCGGACGTCTCTGGTTTTGCGGACGCAAGTCACATCGCGTGATCACGCCCGAACGCACGCTGTTCACGGAACCCGTAGAAGGAATTTTCAACACTCATCCAGCCGTCTTTCGGACGGCACTGGTTGGTGTTGAGCGAAACGGTCGGATGGAACCGGTGTTGTGTGTCGAACGTGAATCTGAGCAATTGCCAGGAACGAAGCTTTCAAACGCAGACTTCGTCCGCGAACTCCTCGATCTCGGGGCGAAATTCGAAGCTTCACGTCCCATCAAAACGATTCTGTTTCACCATGCATTTCCCGTCGACATACGTCACAATTCCAAGATCTTTCGCGAAAAGCTTGCCACCTGGGCGCGGAGAAAACTGGAAGGCTGAAAAACATCATGCGTGATGATGACGATGACGACGAGGCCTGGAATGAAGACGAAGATGACGATGGATACGTTCCCTGCCCGTATTGCGGTGAAGAGATGTATGAAGAAGCGGGCTATTGTTCGTCGTGTGAACGCTGGATCACTCGTGAAGATGTTGCTCCGCGGAAGTTGCCAAACTGGATGATCTTCGTGATCGTACTCTTGATCGGAACGTTCATCATCGGTGCACTGGGATTGTTTTAAGTCGGCACCTGCCAGCGTTAAATGAGAATCCTCGCTTTCCCGAAGTCAGTCACGTCACTCTCAAACTTGGTCCACAAAGAAACCATGCAGGTACTCGTCACAGGTGGTGGAGGTTTTCTGGGAAAGGCAATCGTCCGGCGGTTGCGAGTTACCGGAGCCACTGTTCGGACCCTGGCCCGCGGTGACTACCCCGAACTTCGGGAACTGGGCGTAGAAACGCGGCAAGGAGATATTGCAGATGCCGACGCCGTTCTGAATGCAGCGGCCGATTGCGAACTTGTATTTCACGTCGCGGCGAAGGCAGGCGTCTGGGGGCGTTACGAGGAATACCATCAGGCCAACGTCATCGGGACCGAAAATGTTCTTTCCGCATGCCGGAAGCTGAATATTCCCAGGCTGGTTTACACCAGTTCTCCAAGCGTTGTTTTCGATGGAAAAGACGAAGCAGGAATTAACGAGTCTGCTCCGTACCCCGAGAATTACCTCGCTCATTACCCCAAAACGAAGGCCATTGCCGAGCAGGCTGTTCTACGAGCCAATGGTGAGAAGTTGCCTGGTGGTGCCATCCTTTCCACAGTGGCGTTGCGTCCTCACTTGATCTGGGGACCGGGCGACAATCATCTGGTCCCCCGCCTGATTGAGCGAGCTCGATCCCGACGACTGCGGCGAGTCGGAAAGGGGCAGAATTTGGTAGATACCGTGTACATCGACAACGCTGTCGACGCACATCTGCTGGCCGCCGAAAAGTTGAACCCGGATTCAACGATCGCGGGGAAAGCCTACTTCATCAGTAACGACGAACCGACCCCACTGTGGGGTCTAATCGACCGAATGCTGGGCTGTGCGGGGATTCGCCCGGTCACACGCAGCATTTCTGCCCGTTCGGCGTATGCCATCGGAAGTCTGCTGGAATCAATCTACAATCTGCTCGGCAAACAAGACGAGCCACCCATGACCAGATTCGTCGCCCGGCAACTCGCCACCGCTCACTGGTTTGATATCAGTGCGGCAAAACGAGATCTTGGTTACCAACCCAAAGTGACCGTCGATGACGGACTGCTGCAACTTTCCGAATGGCTGCGATCCCTGCCGAAACACGAAGTCACTCCCGCCAGATGATCGGATGTCCCCTTGAATAAATCCGAACGGAATATTTTTGTGACTGGCGGGACGAGCGGCATCGGCGCGGCCATCGCCCGAGCGTTTGCGGCCATCGGAGATCGCGTCACCGCAGTGGGGGCGACGGAAGCAGAAGTTGTGACAGCTCGCAACAATCCGCAGATGGCTGCCGTCACGCTGAACGTTCTGGATGTACGTGACACTGACGCGGTGAACAGGCAAGTCGCTGCACTGGGTGAACTGGATGTCGTCATCAACTGCGCGGGAGTCATACGGCGCGGCGATGAACACTCTCCGGACGTTTTTGAGGACGTCATTGATATCAACCTGAACGGGACCATGCGAGTCTGTGCCGCAGCACGCGCAGGTTTGAAATCTCGTGGTGGATGCATCATCAATACGGCTTCCATGCTGACATTCTTCGGGGGCGGACTCGTCCCCGCCTACAGTGCCAGTAAGGGTGCAGTCGCTCAACTGACGAAGTCGCTGGCAATCGCCTATGCACCGGATGGGATTCGAGTCAATGCAATCGCCCCCGGCTGGATCGCAACTCCGTTAACGCAGGCGCTGCAGGACGATCCGGTCCGTTCCGCACAGATTCTGGCGAGAACCCCGCTGGGACGCTGGGGAACGCCTGAGGATGTTGCCGATCCCGTGTTGTTTCTGGCAAGTCCGGCCGCGCGATTTATCACGGGAGTCATTCTTCCCGTCGATGGCGGCTACCTGATTTCGTGACGAATGCCCTCACTTCAATGCTGCAAAGGTCGGAAATGACAGTCATCACTCAACTCCCCGGAATCCAGCCCGAAATCGCAGTGCAAGCCATCCCGGCGGATGAACGTGTCTGGGTTCCCCAGGCCAAAGATGTCTGGTTCCGTCCACTGCTGCTGAACACGGTGACAGGAAGCTGGTGCAACCTGTTGCGAGTTCGCAAATCGGGAGTTCTGTCACGTCATATTCATCCATCATGGGTGACGGGCTATGTCATACGTGGCGCGTGGCGGTACCTCGAACACGATTGGATTGCGAGCGAAGGGAGTTTTGTCTACGAACCGCCGGGTGAGATTCATACGCTGGTCGTTGACGAAGCCGTCGGTCAGGTCCAGGAAATGATCACCTTGTTCAATATCCACGGGGCCATGGTGTATGTCGATGATTCGGGAAAACAGACCGGGTACGAAGACGTCTTCACCAAGATTGAAATGTGTCGCAAACATTACGTTGACGTTGGACTCGGCAGTGACTACGTCAACCAGTTCGTTCGTTGAAAGTGCTCGTGGATGAAACGAAAGCCAAGTTGCCGACCGCGGCTGAGACTCCCCATGATTCGCGGCATTGCGGAGATCCCCGCGTCAGTGTCTGAGGGGTGCCCTTCAGACGTAACTTTATTGAGAGGTGCAATCGTTACACTCGTGCTCTGCGTCACTAACGACTTCATCTGGTGGGTTCCATTGCGACTGTATCTTTACGATTCATGGTGTTTTGCGAATCGCGACTCGTCAATTTCTGGAAACTGAGACCGTCGTCACGGAAAATTGTCCTACGACACCTGAGAATCGAGCTCACAATCTGTCGAAAGGTGTCGGTGCAAGTTGGTAAAGGGCTGGCCGCACGATTAAGATTTTGCCATCGTCTGTTCTGCCCCTCGATTTATCTCGCGCAGGCTTGTTTGATGATCGATCCTGTCTCCCCGTTTCCGGACTCGACTTCCAATGACAGCGTGGATGGCGGTCAGCCCCCGACCAATTCGTCGGGATCTGTAGACGATCCGACACTGATTCCCTCCGCGAAACCGTCCTCTTCGTCCGGGGCTGCGACCACTCAAAGAGAAGCGACGGGGCGGACGCTGGGCCCGTACGAACTTCTGGAACTGCTTGGCCAGGGAGGCATGGGAGCGGTCTACAGGCTCGGCGGTCGCAGTCCGCGCATTGGGATGAGTTGAGTTGAAAAAAACCGAATCGAATCTTTAGCATGCCTCGTCGGAGGGGCATTACTCCCGGATCGTTCGAAAGTCATTTGAGTTTGCTATGTCTGATCCAGCGAATGTTGTTCGAGAGAACTATCGGAACGCGCTACAGGCAGAGATGGCTCCCCGCATTGAGGATTTTCTGGCAGGAACAGACGATTCTGAATTAGCTGAGCTGTTTCGCGACTGCATGGTCATGGAGCTCAATTTCTGTCGCCAACGAGGAACTCCATTCGATAAAGCCAGTGTCGAAAAACGGTTTCCACAGTTTTTGCATGTCCTTGAGGAAGTTTTTCGAATTGATGCAGACTCAGCAAATGATTTCCTGGAATCGACCACCGTCTTCAAACAAAGTGATCCATTACCGGACAGTGGCGACAGGTTGAATGCTTCTTCGAATTCCGTACGAGCCGGACGGTATCGCTTGGATAAAATTGTCGGACGTGGTGGGTTCGGCGAAGTGTGGAAGGCTTACGATCCCGACCTGGATCGATTTGTGGCAGTGAAAATTCCGCGGGCAGATCGCCAGTTTTCCCCCGAATTGCTGGAGTCCTTTCTTGCCGAGGCACGTTGTGTTGCCAAGTTGAGAATTTCTGGGATCGTTCCGGTTTACGATGTCGGCCAGGAGGGCAGTAGCTATTACATTGTGTCGGACTTCGTCGATGGCGAAACTCTAGCCGATCGAATCAAGCGTGAGCGATTGTCCTGGCGCGATTCCGCGCTGTTGCTGGCCGAAGTGGCCGAAACCTTGCACAGGGCACATTTGAAGGACTTAGTTCATCGCGACATCAAGCCTAACAACATATTGTTGGATCGCGATGGCCGCGCTTTCGTAGCGGATTTTGGGTTGGCTGTCACTGAAGGGCAGCAGCTGCAAGAGAGTCCCTCGGTTTTGGGCACATTCGCGTACATGTCTCCAGAACAAGCGCGTGGTGACAGCAATCGGGTCGACGCCCGGGCAGATATCTACAGCTTAGGCGTGATGATGTATCAACTCCTGACAAATCGTCTGCCGTTCCTCGGTACGACCGCTACGGACTACCTGCAACAGATTAAGCACCGTGATGCTCGTCCGCCGCGAACTGTGGATGACACAATTCCGATCGAAATGGAGCGGATCTGTCTCAAGTGTTTATCGAAGTCGCCGTCTGACCGGTATTCTACGGCAAAGGATCTTGCCGCCGATTTGCGGAAATGGCTGGACTCGAGCAACGTTCCCGTATCCGCAAAGACGCCGAATCGAAAGACGTTGGCAATTTCGGCTGTCGTTCTGGCGATAGCCATTGTGGTCGCAATTCAACTGTGGGGAAGACTGCCCGAGAGAGCATCGACGATTTCCGAGCAGAGGCCGCCCGCTTCCAGCGAATCCACGTTGCAAATAAAGGCTCCTGAGCCCAACGTATCGACGACCCCTAATGAATCTTCTACCAGTCTGAACTCCCAGGAACAAGCGTGGCAATCGCAGTTGGGGGAGCTTCCACGCGAGATCATCTGGCCGGGATACCAGTCCGGAGGCGTGCTGGGTTTTCGCCCCGACTTGCAGAGCTACGAGGTGATTGCAGAGCCTGTGCGACTCATTCAACTGGGTACGCTGGACAGTACATCAGCACGACTGGGAATCACGATCGAACAACCCGTTTGGAATGGGAGCGTTGGTTTATTCCTGGGATATCACGAACTGGAAACAGCAGACGGTCGTGTCGCCCAAATGCAATGGATTGTTGGAGGGCGCCACCAGAATCCTGGTGGCCAACTCAACTACCGGATTCGACGCGCAATTGTACAGATTCCACGTTCACAGCCCTACCCGATTACCATCAAATCGCTTGGCCATGCGGATGTCGCCTGGCCCTCCGACTCAAAGCCGGTTCGTCTGGAAATCGAATTCCGCGAAGGTCGCTTCATCCGTGGTTCGTGGGGACAAGATTCACTCCCTTTTTCGAGCGATTTCTATGACGGACAGACCACATCTGCTGATTATGTTGGTGGATGGGGTGTGTTCAATCATCGTGCAACAAGTTGGTTTCGGCATCCAACTCGTCAACTTCTCGAAGGAAAAACGCCATGACTTGTGACAGCAAATCGACAGATTCCGACATTCATACCACGTCGGCTTCGAACCCGATTGATATACATGATCCCCCGGATGAAACGTCGGCTGGTTTGGGAGAAGTCGTTGTCCCACAGGGTTGCACTATTGGTGCCTCAGGCATCATCGACACTGTCAATTTTCCAGGATTGAGTGGCAAGCTTCGTCGCATTTTCGCTCGTCTTGATGGAAGCTCTCGTGAGCAAGAAGGGAGCGTGTCAGGAGATACATGGTCAGTGACCGGCATCCCAGATGCTCATTGGAACTCCGCAGGTCTTGTCCAGACGGTCATCGTTCGCGGCATTTTCGATATACCACAACCGAATGAAATCAGTAATCAAAAGCAGTTTATTTCGAGGACCGGTTATTCATCCTGCCAGTACTACTCATTTGGGAATACATTTGGAACGCTGCCGATTGATGAGGTCGTTCCCCGGTATTTCAGGGTCTCTGCGGAATTTCTTGAACGTCAGTGCTTCGGCTTGCTGGTGGGCGATCTCCTGTCGCAAGGACACTTGACTCTGGCGTACGACTCGACGACTTCGACCCCGGAGTGTCCCGTTTGGAGAGACATCGGTTTGCCACACAGCATTGGAGGCTGGATGTTGCGCGTCATTCGCATGGGACATTGCTGCTACGAGGCTCGTCTTTCAGTGCAATCATCAACCGAGACTAGCATTTTGCCTGCGACGATCTTGTTGACTCGAAATTGGTCCTTTCGCAAGAGAAATCTGTTTCATGGATCGTTCGTTTTTGGAAAGTCCAAGACCGACGTCACGCTGACCGTGGAGCCGCTATGATCGAGTTTCCCGAGTGCCAATTTCGGCATTCCACTGAACACGGACATCGCTGGCGCTGCACATGTTCAAACCTGGCAATCCCTCGGACGTTTGTAACACCCGCAGATTGCCAGGTTTGCCCAGTGGCGAATGGACTTTTGAACAGCGAGCGGGCGATTCCGCCAGTGCAGGCAAGCACCAGTTCTTTGCCTGGTGGATTTGTCAGTCGATGGAATACCAAACAGGCACTGAGCGAGACTTCAGCCACCCAGTCCAATCACAGTCAAATACCCACGTTTGTCGCTTCGGGGAGAAATAATCAGAGAGACCGCCAGCATCAGTCGGAGGTGATCTCTCCCGTCAGTATTGAAGTCGTTGCCAATTGGCCTAAGCATTTGATCTATCATTTGTATCCTGCGCGTGGATCTGTGTGGCGCGAGAACATTAATGAGTTGCGGATGCGTATTGCACTCTTCAACGGAAACCGGATTATCTCCGTAGCCTTTGACGGCACTACCGAGTCCCGGGACGTCGTCCTCGCGGAACTGGCGGAACTTGATGCGGACGTTCGGTGCGTCGAGAATAATCGCCGCCGAGGTGAGTCGGTTTCGTTTGTGCCTGCGATTCAAGAGACGCTTACGCGCCCCGGCGTGACGTTCTATGCGCATGCCAAGGGGGTCTCGCACCGCGATTCATCTGTGGTCTTTGGGATCTGGGCCAGGCGGATGTACTCGCTACTGGACCGGTTCGGCGAAGTGAGCGAGCGGCTGGCGCGAGTTGCATTTTGTGGGCTTGTTCGTGCGACAGGGCAACCAATTGCGGAAGGACTCCATCAATGGCATTACCCAGGTAGTTTCTATTGGTTTCGAAACGACGTCGTCGTCCAGCGCGGCCTGTTGTTGATTGATCGCCATGACCGATTTCTGCCGGAACAATTCCCCAGCCATATCGCCCGCTTTACTGAATCAGCAGCGCTGTATCCAGAAGTTCTCCACGGCAATCCCTATCTTGCCGAGACGTGGCAACAACTAGGCAACCTTTCGCGACCATTACCCGATCCACGCTTCGGTGAAACTCTTTCATTCGCTCGCTCGGAACTGCTTGACCCACATGCGACGCGACCACCGTCTACGAGTACCGAATGTCTCGGTCAGCCGTGGCCGCAGTTGGAACTGACACGGCTTTCGCCACCTCGACCTCGATCAACCGATACTCCGATCCTCAATCGCGTGAATTGGTTACGAACACCCACCCGTAACCTAATCTATCATTTGTGGCCGAATCGCACGTCGAACAACTGGCGGTGGAACGTCGAGCAACTCAAGAGACGTCTTTGCCTTTTCAACGGTGTGCGTGCAATTGGGGTCGCAACGGGACCTGACACCGCAACACTCGCTGAAGTACAAGCAGAGTTCGGAGAGGTACGGATAGACCATTGGATCGAGGTCGGGAACGAGAGGCTAATCGGTGAACCTGGCCACGTTTTGAGCCATAGTGGCTCTGCAAGGCTTTTAGGCGAAGGACTGACGTTTCAAAACCTGCTCAAAGTATTGCCTCGCGGGCCTGAGCAGGTGACATTCTATGCGCACGGAAAAGGGTGCAGGTATGCAGATAATGGTGCTACCACGACACACCCTTGTCAGGCGTTCCCCAAGGACTTCTCACAGCATGCGCGACGGTGGGGTGAAATGATGTACCGCATTTGCCTCGACCACTGGTCCGAGGTCTATCGTGCCTTGCAACATCAACCGATGGCTGGAGGATTCAAGCGGTACGACGATTTTGATTTGCCCGGCAATTGGCATTGGCACTACAGTGGCACGTTTTTCTGGTTCCGCAACGAGGACGTATTTGCGGCTCCACAGTGGCAGCATTTGCATCCGAATATGTACGGGCAGGTCGAGGCTTGGCCCGCAGGATTGTTTAAGGCAGCAGAAGTGGCGTGCTTATTCGGGGACGCAGCGGGAAACTTGTATCATGTTGACGAGCTGCAGAAACACGAGCTTGCTTTGCGTGACTGGCCCGACGACGAGAGACGCATTCAGGGAGTCCAGAGCGATCGTGAGTATTACGAAGTCGAAAGTGAATACCGTGGGCATAAATGGGACGACATGCTGGGTGTGAACCGCATTACGGCCACTTTGTTGAGAGACATGGGCTGCCAAAGGGTACTTGATGTTGGCAGCGGACTCGGTGGATTTCTTCTTTCCTGCCAGCAACTCGGGATTGATGCGACTGGTTTCGATGCCTCGCGTTTTCAGCGTGATTTCGCGGTAACAAAGGGCGTTGACCCAGATCGCTATCGGATCGCTCGAGTGGCGGATTACAAAGTCGAACACCCGGTGGATGCGATCTATTGCTGCGAAGTGTTTGAACATTGTACCGATGCAGAACTGGAACCGCTCGCCAAACAATTTGCTGCCAATTGTCGGTGGTTTTACTTTACGTCAACGCCGAATTATCACGATGGAGACGACGTAAATGGGCACATCAATGTGAAAAGTCGCGAACAATGGATCTCCTTTTTTTCAAAATATGGCCTTACGTTCGAGAGAGACGACGCAAGCATTGTACCGTGGGGGATGATTTATCGGGGAAAATTACATTGAGATGGTGCCATAGGATTCATCCGTTCTGAACTATCACCAAGATTCCATCGAATGTCGGACAGCCCATGGAAACTCTATCAACTCTCACGCTCAAACACATCGAGCGTCGGAATTGTGGCCACCACCAGACCGTATCAAATTCCAACTTTCCGGGCATCGTAGTTCGCTGGAGCCACGCGCCAAATTTTTTGGGCGAACCGACAAGGATGTCTGGTTTTACGACTGGCGAAGGGTTGTCCCGCTGGCCGAACTGGATGACGGCGCTATTGGCAGAATCGTTGATCACAATGTTAATGTCCGGAAATTGATAATCATCGATGCCTTACGTCGCCCACCTTGATCGTGCAACCAGCCAGAATTTAAGTGGGCGCCTGGAGACTTGTGTGAGGACTGGCGAACGATTTGCTTTTTAGCAAGAATCTTGCGATCAAATTCCTGTTCTATGCAGTTGCCCAATGCCGCACGGCTTAAATCCCAAATGCCCTCGTCGCTCGAAAAGTTTATTCAGCAGTTGAAAGACAGCAGTCTTGTCACTGACGAAACACTGAAGAACTTTATTCCCCCCGCGGCATCGCCCGAAGACGCGGTCGAGCTCGCTGTTGAACTGATACAGCAAAAGAAGCTCACGAAGTTTCAGGCTGAGGAAATCTCCAGGGGAAATGGAGCGTCACTGACGCTCGGAAACTATGTCTTGCTGGATATGATTGGGCAAGGTGGCATGGGGCAGGTGTACAAGGCCCAGCACACGCGTATGGATCGTCTTGTCGCAATCAAGGTATTGCCTCCGTCGATGATCGATAACAGCGAGGCAATAGCTCGATTTGAGCGTGAAGTAAAAGCCATCGCGAAAATCAGCCACCCGAATATCGTTACGGCGTACGATTCTGACTTCGCCAACGGAATCCACTTTCTCGTCATGGAACATGTTGAAGGAAGCGACCTTTCGGCGCTGATCAAGAAAAATGGGCCACTGCCGGTAGAGAAAGCGGTGAGTTATGTT
>CAXBSB010000109.1:0-25556 GCA_963977965.1 uncultured Schlesneria sp. | reverse complement strand
ACGTGAATTCGGGGGCTTTATCAATGACCACCTGATACCGCTTCACGGCTTCGCCAAACCATTTTGGGATATCAGGGTTCTTGCTGGCGGGATTCGTCGGTTCGATCAGCGATCCTCGCACATAGGCATTCTCAGCAGTGCGGAACAGAACTTCTGGCAACAACGTACTCTTGGGGAAAGTCTGCTGGAACTGAGTGCTCGCCTGATCCGACTGATCGAACTGTTGTGCAAAATGAAGTGCTGTGACTCGACGCTGCAAGAATTGCTCGTTGCGGTCAGGTGAGTGATTTTCCTTGAACGCGGTTTCATAAGTGGCGGCGGCTTGGGGATACTGTTTTGCGAGTTGCTGACAATCTCCTAGTTCCAGCAGCATTTCGGCGCGACGCAGTTTCGCGTCGGGGTCTTGAGCGATCTGCTGGTTCGCCTTGTCGCTGGCTTGTGTGAAGCTGGTGATCGCCGCAGTCAGGGCTTGAGCATAAGGTTGCGGCTGTGCGGGGTCTGCTCCCCACACCTGAGCACGTCCGGTCCACAGCAGTGCTCGATCCCCCAGTTGCGGATGGGCGATCAATGGCTGGAGCGTTTGAATTCCTTGTGGAAACTGACGCAATTCCACCTGACACATCCCTGTTCGCAGTTGAGCCTCTGGTACGAGCGGAGATTGAGGATACTGCTGGGCGAATGTCGCAAATCGAGCTTGAGCCTCAGCCGTCTTTTTCTGTTCGAACAGCAGCACGCCCCAGTGGAAGCTGGCTCGGCTGACATAGTCTGGTGGTGTCTTGACCAGAGATTCCAGTCGAGCTTTTTCTTCTGGCTGATTCTGGAATGCCGCTTGATTTTGCAGTGCCTGCTGTGCGAGTTGCTTCTGCTTGTCATAACCCTTGATGACCGCATCATACAGGTTCACGGCTTCGTCACGTTCGTCGGCCACATGATGAACACGAGCCAGCAGGTATTGAGCGTGAACGCCAAACACTGGGTCAGCAAACGGAGCCAGTTGGCTGATTGAGCGCCCGGCAGCGACATAATCTTTCAGCAGAAAACTGGTATGCCCATGCAGATACAGCAATGTCGGGAAGTGCTTGCTTTTCTGATGAGTGTTCCCGGCAACGACGGGGTTCAGCAGGTCCGAGGCCTCTTTGATCTTTTCGATCCGGATCAGCAATTCGCATTGATCACACAGGGATCGCACAGACCATTCGGTATCCGATGCAATCTGTTCGGCGGCAGGTGCCGGATTGGCTTTGGTGCGAGCGACAAATGCGGCTGATGCTTCGCTGAATCGTTGAATCGCTGGCGTGAAATGTGTGACGGCCGTTGCCCGATGCTGAGGAGCTTCCTGAGGCTTGGCCACACCCATGGCCAGCGATTCGTGTCCCAGTCCTCGATGTGCGAGTGCGAGGTAGTACAAAGCAAATGGACGCTCGGCGAAGTCCTGAACGCCCGCGACGTGATTCAATTGCTCGACAGCCCCCTTGTAGTCTTTTTGGGGCGATTCAAGGAGGGTGAGAGCCAGCCCATAGCGAGCAAGGTTGGCATCTTTCTGATTGCCGAATGTTTTGAGATATTCGCGAAAACGTTCAGCGGCAGGTCCAAACTGCTTTTCGTTGAACGCTTTATTGGCAGCATTCAGAACTTGAACCGCCATTTCCTCGGGCTTGAGGGCTGGTTGTGCCCAGACTGATGACGAGAAGAGTGTGACCAGCCCCAACGTGGCGCAGAACCGCGAAAAACGTCGGCTCAAAGCATCGGCCCGTACGATCATAGTTGCCCCCAAGTTTCAAGCGCGTCTTGCCCCACGAAGGAAGGCATTCATCGACTTGCCTGCGAAACGACCAAGAAGGGGATGCATCAACCGCATCCGTCCATCAACGGTCGCCAGTATGTGGGGCGTGGAAAACCAAAGTCAACGAAGATTGTCAACGACGTCCTGCCGCGACAACCTTCCTGAAGTAACGGTTCCACCGTCACGAATACGACGCCGAGTCAAGGAAGTTACGATCGACGCACCCCTCGCAAAAACCATCAAGTGACGGATCACTTTGATAGTCACCTCAGCAGCAAAACACGCGTTGGCCCGCGTTTGATTTTAAAATTGAAAAGCGTGAGACTGTTATCAAGAGAAGTCAGGAAGTGGTCTGCCCGAACGCGCATCGAACCACTTCCAGTCATAATTGCTGAAGTCAGCAGTTTGGTTACTCAAAAAAACGGGAATTATTCGATGCAAAACCGACGTTTTTTTTCCAGGATTGCCATCCTCTCTGGATGTGTATTCTTTTGCGTTGTCGCTCAGCATGCAGCGGCGTTTATCCAGAATCTTTTTCCGCTTCAGGAATTCATCGATGACAGCGATTTCATCTTCACCGCGACGGTTGAAAAGATCGACCCTGCAAAACCTTCCGCAGTTCTTGTTGTCAAAGAACACCTCAAGGGAAAAGGGCCGTTCACACGGATTCCGATTAACCTGACCGGCGATAAGCAGAAACATACGCCTCAGCTTCTGAAGCGAATTGCTCCAGAGTTGCCCCTGATTGTTGGAGTGAAGAAGCAGGATAACGGAAAATTCATGTTACTCGCTTTTACAAACGGCACCTGGTTCCAGGTTTTAGGGCAAGCCGAAGGCGAGCAAACTCGCTGGGCATTCACACATTGTGAGATCTATCTGCGACGAACGTTTTCGGGGACGACTGACGAACTGAAGCAGGTACTGACTGATGTGTTGGCTGGAAAGGCAAAACCACCTGCCCCGAATCCGAAGGAACCGGCGGGATTTGGTCCCGTCGTGGCCCCGACGAAATGATTTTTGATTTTGACTGCCGCATGAAATCACGTGTGGCGCGGTACGGACGACATAACGTACGTATCCATCAAGAAAGTCTGACGTGTCACGAATTCGCTTGATCGTGGGGTGTCACTTGTCTGGGGTAATGCCTGACCGCTAGACTCTGCCTGCCTGCGGTTTGAGCCGCATGGGACCCAATCTGCGAAATACGGCAAGGGACGATCGTTGATGGAAGACTCGAATTGTCTGGCGAATGGAACCGACTGGCACGAACTGGCTGATCGGATTCTGGATGGGCACGAACTGACTGTCGAGGAAGGTCTTTCGATCTTGCGATCGGACGATGATGAACTTCTCGACCTGCTTGCAGCGACATACCGCGTCCGGCGGCACCATTTCGGTCGCAAGGTTCATCTCTATTTCCTGAAGAATGCGAAAAGCGGACTTTGCCCGGAAGACTGCGGCTATTGCTCACAATCCATCATTTCCGAAGCAGAAATCCCTCGTTATGCACTTCTCAACGAAGCCAAGCTGATGGAAGGGGCTGAGCGGGCGGTTGCATCACAAGCCCGGACCTATTGCATCGTGGCGTCAGGACGTGGGCCCAGCAATCGCGAAGTCGACCACATTGCCAGTACGGTTGCCAAGATCAAGGATAAATATGGTCTGCACATCTGCTGCTGCCTGGGATTACTCGACGAAGAGCAGGCCGTTCGCCTGAAAGCTGCAGGGGTTGACCGGATCAATCACAACCTGAATACCAGCCGCTCGTTCTATGATCAGGTCTGCTCAACCCATTCCTACGAAGATCGCTTGAAGACGCTGCAGGTGGCTCGCAAAGCGGGAATGGAACTCTGCAGTGGCCTGATCGTTGGCATGGGTGAAACCGATCAGGATCTGGTGGAAGTCGCATTTGAACTGCGAACGCTGGGCGTGCATTCGACCCCCGTCAACTTCCTGCATTCCATCGATGGAACGCCGCTGGAACGGAAATGGGACCTGAACCCACGCTACTGCCTGAAAACACTGTGCCTGTTCCGACTGGCCAGTCCGTCAGTCGAATTGCGAATTTCCGGTGGACGCGAAGTCAATCTGCGTTCGATGCAGGCCATGGGGCTCTATGCCGCGAATTCGATGTTTGTCAGTGACTACCTGACAACCAAAGGACAACCGGCCGAAGACGACTTCAAGATGGTCGAAGATCTTGGATTTGAAATCGTGATCGGTGACCACGAAGCTCACGCCGCCTGGAAAGCAGCCAAAGAAGCGGTCTGTGAATAGAAGACCTGCCAGCCATTTGTAGAAAGATCGCCGCCGATGATCCTCGTGGCGATCTTTTCCGTGGCCAGAATTACCAGCCCGGAACCCAGATACAAGCAAGGCCTGCGGCTCCAAGCAGAGCCTGAAGGTACGCTTTTTTTGAAAGCGTGTAACCACCAACCAACCCGGCCCACAACGCACCTCCGAAAAAGAAGCTTCGGATTGCGGCGACGCTTTGATTGTCTGCCGGAAAACCCAGTACACCGGGAAACCAGCACCATAAAAAGCCGAGTGCCATGATAACGTTGTAGGCACCTGCGTTACGCGTAATCGTCGATGTTAATTTTCGAGCCATTGCTGGATCGAAATCCGTTGCGGACTCGCAGGATTTTTCATCCGGCCAGCTTCCAACCCACGGCTTCTGCCTGATAACGATCTTGAGTAGCGAGGGCGGCTCAAACGGATCCATCTCCAAAATGGCGAATCCAATATGAAGAACATAGGCCGAAAACAGTAGTAGCCACATCACCATGTGATGTTCTCCCAAGGTGCTGTTTGTGTGGATAACTCTCACGTCGTGAGAACTAATGTGGCGATTGAGCTCCCCATTTGCAACTTGCAATTGACCCTGAAATCGTGATCGCCTAGAACCCAACGAGGCTTGGCACGGAGGAAGGTACGTACCGGCAGGCCGATTGAGGAATACTGCCATGACTTCGACACAAACCCTGACCCGTCGCGACGTTCTGACACTGGCAGTGTATTGCACCCTGCTGTTCGGGATTGCCATCGTCAGTGGTCGACCACTCACCCTTCACGAGTGCGTGCTCCCACAGACGGCTCGGTCGATGTTCAATGATCGTGATTGGCTGATTCCCAAGATCAACGGACAGACCGCCGACCGCGAAGCTCATGCGATGCCGACTGAGCCGTGGCTTGAGAGCCCCCCCTTGCCACAATGGGTTACCGTCCTGGTGGCAATCCCCTTCGGACGTTGTGATACCGTCGGTATCGTGCGAATTGGCCCGATGCTGGTCGCTACGGGCGTTGTCTTGATGACAGCCTGGATGGCGTCGCTCTGGTTTGGAAGATCGCTGGGATTGCTCGCGGGACTCGTACTGGCGACGACGCTCGAATTCACTCGATACGGCTGGCTTGCGGAAGACGAAATCTACCTCTGCGGCATCGTTACATCGGTCATCGCACTGTTTGTAAAAATTGAGTTTGCCAGCCATTCAGAACTGGCTCCATCGTCATCCTGGTTTTCCGCAGCCATCTCGATGCTGTTCGGCCCCAGAACTCGCTGGATGACAGCCTTCTTTCTGATGATGGGGGCCACCAATCTGGTGAAAGGATTGGCATTCGGAACGGTCATGGCATCGATTCCGCTGGCAGGATTCCTGGCTCTGACGCTGCAACCCAGGCGAATTGCGAAATATGTCTGGGTCTGGGGTGTTCTGATGTTCCTGGGAGTGATGTTTGCCTGGCCGATTGCGACTTGCTCCCGATATCCTGATGCGATTGATGTCTGGTACTTCGACCTGTTTGGCCGCCTGAAGGGGACCTACAAAGAGATTAACGAACCGTTCTGGTACTACCCCGTGAATCTCACGTGGATGCTGATGCCCTGGACGTTTGTAATTCCGTTCGGATTCTGGGCGACTCTATCCGCGGCATGGCGAGATCGGACTTCTCCTGAACGCTTTCTCTGGTGCTGGGCATTGCTCGTGCCAGCCGTATTCACGATTCCCGGTGGAAAGCATCATCACTACATGCTGCATGGACTGGCCCCATGGGCGATACTGGGAGCCCTCGGCCTGCGCGAACTTCGTACAGCTATTGTGAATTGGCCACGCTGGATCACTCATCCTGCGACGAGTGCCGTTGGATACGGAATTCCTGCCGCGGTGGCACTTCTGATCTGGGGCAACAAAGTCCCCGGTCCACAGTGGTTGCCGTATGCGCTGATGGCAGCGATTCCTTGCGTGACCGCGGCGTTTGCCTGGTCAATGCTTGACCGAAACAACCTGCGAGCAGGAGCGATTGCCTTTGCTGCCCTGTTCGCCTGTTATGCCGGTGGTCACTTCTACGCAGCCCAGCATATCGACAGCAATCGACACGACGTCGCCTTCCTGAAATCTGTCCGCAGTCGCGTTGAAGCGGAACGATTGCCGATCCTGATTGATATGAGTGCCAATTCGTTTCACGGGATGATGGGCCTGTTCTACATGCCGGACGATGCCGTGTTGCTGCACAACCTCAGCTTCCTGGGAGCATCAGAGATCACAGCGCCCGAAGTTTTCGTCGTGGCCATGGCATCGCTCAGTGACGAAATCAGCAAATGGGGCACTGCAGAGGCTCTGGAAACCAGCTTGCGCGTTCCGCGAGCCCGGACATCGCGTGACAAACTGACCCTGTTCCGGTTGCGATTCGACAATGGAATTGCTCGAGTTCCCGCACATCATATTCGCGTTTCACCGATGCAGGCGATGAATCGAGTGGCCGGGCCAGAACTGGCGCCCAAGGTTGCTGCAGACTTGCTGACAAACCGCAACTAATGCATTGGCAACGGTAAAACGGGAATGGATGATCGGGATGGCGAAGCTCCTTGTGAGCCGCTCAGGGAGTTGACACACTTAGATTGGATGCGATCTTTTTTCCTCTGGATTGTGACATGGGGATTCGCTCGGTTTCCGATGGCAGCAGGATGAATCGCAGATCGCGCTTGTGGCGACATTGCGTGGTGCTTGTCATGGGCATTGCCGGCTGCCATTTTCGAGCGGGGTTTGGCCCAGCGCCGGCCGGTCGACCTTCCGTCGATCATTCTCTGATTCGAGACACGACTGAGCACAAAGACGGCGGTAAAACCGTTCACGAAAAGGACTCGTCGACGACAACTCAGGAAGATGGGCGGTCGTCAACGATCGAAACCACGACCACCACGGTCACCAATGCCGAGGGCGCTACGACTCGAACGTCTGCTCAGACAACAACCGAGCGGTCTAAGAACGGGTCCGTTACAACATCGTCAACCAGCAGCAGTCATTGATGAATTGCCGCTGACATCGATTCGATCGTAACCAATTCAAGTGTGGCGTCCCGCGAGCATCGTACAGCAGCGTCAAACCGATGTTCCAACGCAACTCGGAACTGCGACCGCATTCATGAATCAGGGCAGGACTTGCATCCGGCCCAATTCGTGTGAATGGCGGTCGTCAAGCCATCAAACAACCGCTTCGACAGCAAATCCTTCGCGATACTTTTTCGACAGTAGCGCATTGGCTTCTGGAAGATTCGTGATTTTCAATGCTGCAGAATCCCAGTTCAATGTTTTGCCGGGGTGCAGAGCGGCGATGTTACCCAGTTGTACCGTTTCCGTCAGCGGCCCTGCGTAGTGGAAACCATCACTGGTGCGCGTGTTACTGAGGACACCATCCACCCAGACATGCCAATGATTCAGGGTAGTCTCTGCAGGTGCTTTAAAGCTGGCAAATTTCGATTGAGGGTACAGTTGAGGCATACCGATATGCGGCAGCACCATTGTTCCTGATTCACCGATGAACAATGAACCGCCGCCCGGCAGTTCGACTCCATCAGGCAACTGCCCCAGTTCTCGAGCGGGCTTTCTTCCGCCGTCGTACCACGTGACTTTGATGGATTCGTCGACCGCATATTGGGTTGCCGGGAAAACATACGTGACTGTTTCAGGCCCTGGCCAGAGCTCTGGATTGAAGCCGCTGTGCTCCGCTTGGATGGTTCTTGGAGCCGTTAATTCCAGGGCCGTAAAAACGGGATCGAGGATATGGCAGCCGAAGTCGCCCAGGGCTCCAGAACCAAAGTCCTGCCAGTCGCGCCACTTGAATGGGTGATAGACATCTGCAGCAAATGGTCGCTCGGGAGCAGCTCCGAGCCAGAGATTCCAGTTCAGCGACTTCGGCACCTCGACCGATTCCGGACGTTTCACTCCCCCATAGTACTGCTGCCCTTTGACACCGACCCAGGAATGAACTTCCTTGACCTTGCCGATGGCACCTTCCTTCAAGAGTCGCGTCCCCAGTCGGTACTCGACATTGGAATGAATCTGGTTTCCCATCTGCGTGATCAGCTTCTTCTTTTCCGCGAGCAGACGCATCTGGCGAGCTTCCCAGACCGTGTGAGTCAGCGGCTTTTGGCAATAGCAGTGCTTTCCGCGATTCATCGCGAACATCGCAGCGGGGGCATGCATGTGATCAGGGGTTGAGACGATGACGGCATCGAGTTTGTCACCAAGCTTCTCAATCATTTCTCGATAGTCGGCAAAATGAGGAGTCCCCGGAAACATCGCATCGACCTGATCAAACCGGGCACTGTCCACATCACAGAAGCCAACGAATTTCACCTTCGCATGCGTTCCGACCTGCGACAGGTCCGCCCACCCCATCCCCTTGGCTCCAATCGCAGCAACGTGCAACTCTGTGCGAGCGGTTTCAGCAGAGAGGATCGCCGGCGCCGCGAATGCACTCGCCGCACCTGCGGCTGCCGTCTTCAGAAAGGAACGTCGATTTAGAGCATTGGTGGTCATTGGAGGTCTCTCGCTGGGGGGGAATCGTCTGGGTTGTGCGATCTCAATTTATTGAACGCGAAATGGTCGGCGAGGACAAGCATGGGCTGGAGCCTCACCGCCTGACGGGTGCAGTCGTTCTTTGGTGGTGATATCGACATGATGTTCCTTAGAGGGATTTGTCATTCCCAAATGAGCCAGAAAGAGAAAAAGCCGCGTCGGTTGGACGCGGCTTTTCATTCGTATTGCGAGAAAGACTATTTGTCAGGCTACTCAGCAGCCAGCGGAGTCACATTGTCGAGAGCGTACACCGGCTTGCCACGAGCATCGAGTTGGCTGGAGTCGATTGCTCCTTCGACAAGCACAATGTCGCCACTGCGGCAGCGACTGAGTCCCGGGTGATTTCCCAGCGTCAAGGTGCCACCGTTCGGATCGCGTGCTTCCGGGGTCGCCGAATAAATGATCTGCCACGTCCGTTGCTGTCGGTCGTAATCGATCACACCCCGCAGCCATTCAGGATTCGCATGAACCTTGTCACGACCATACGGATTCAATTGCCGTGGTGCCGCGGGAACTTCCAGACTCACCTTACGGATGACACCGGAACTCCCTCGACTACTAGTCCCTCGAACCGGTGGTTCAAATGGATCTGCCTCACCTTCGGCGGGAGCAGCTTCGTTCTGATTGATTTCAGCGGGTGGATTGCTGGCGGGCTGGCGGTCAAATTCTGAAGGCATCTCACCGATACGCAGCCCCGATGTTGGTTGCAATCCCGAGTTGGAAGCAGCCGGCCCGGCGCCTCCTGGTTCATCCCCAGGAAGCGGTACAGTCTTGTTTCCACCAGAATCCGGAGATGATTTAAACGGCGGAGCGTTATTATTGTTGTTATCAAACTTTACGGGGCCATTTGTATCGTACGTTGATGGGGAACCACCTGGCGGATTGAGCGGCGTTGGGCTGCCGACCCCAGGTTGACCGTTCGGAACGTACGGCTGACCAGTGGCCGGAAAACCACCGGGCTGTGTGTACGGACCGTACGGCTGGTAAGGTGCGGGGCCGTAGGGGTTCTGGTAGCCATACGGGGAATAACATCCACCGATGCTGGCCAGAAGGCCGACGAGAACGAATTGTCGGAGGGAGGCGGATTGCATGCGGCCAATCCTCAAAAGGCTGATTTCGACAACAACAACGCACCGTCGCACGGCCCCCCGAGCGTCGGACAAACGGGGTTTAGTTGAACTCCAGAATCGTGTCCAGACGATTTCGGCAATTTCCGCCGCTGAAACCGTCGAATCAACTGCAAAAGCTGCCGCAGTCTGGCAGCCCGCGACAGTCCAGTTCCGAACTGTCGTAGCGTGAAAGTCCGATGAAGAACGGTTGGGTGGCACTGGCGGCAGCTTTGTGCCGCCAGTGCAATCTGTCGTATGGCGAGTTGAACTGGTCGCCAGCCAACGCCGTTGTTTACGGCCCCTCGCACAAAGTTCTGCCGTGCTGCGAAGGTCCGTTGACGAACGGGAAAGCTACTGCTCGCCGCCGTCACGAGTGCTCATGCGTTCCAGAACTTTTGGGTCAGTCTTGTTCGAGAAATACTTCACGGTTCCATCGCCCAGCAGGAACGATGCCCCGTTATTGTTGTAGCTTCCAAACCCGTTGACGTCCTTGTTGAGGCCACGTCCGATTTTTCGCCAGTTCTCGGGATCGCCCCACGGGGGATAGGTTCCGGCCAACTCACCAACGATTAACGTGTTCGAAAGTCCATCGGTTACTTCCTCACGCTTGACCGAGGCGTCGCGTTCGAAAATCCCCAGATGTGACAAGCCCGTAGCGTCGTCGATTTCTCCTCCCACTCCAGCGAAGTGTGATACCGCAAACCCATCACCAATTCGTGACCGGTCACCTCCGGCTGCGAAATAAATCGTCACATTCCGCCCCATGGCAATCCGATTGGCAGGATCTTCATACGAAACCGACTGATCGACCTTCTGGTACAGTTCAGACTCACCCACAAACGGCAGCAGGAACGTCATCCAGCCATGCAGCCCGACAATCGTTCCGGCGTCATTGCGTCCAAATGTTCCGCCGACTGGATAACCGTCATGTTGTGTGTAATGGCGGTCCAGTCCCGAGGCGATCTCCTGTAGATGTAACCGAGTTGACTGCTGCCCGCTGGCTTCGCGCAGGCTGCGACCGATTCCCGCAAACAGGAGCGGGCCGAGGAAAATCCCAGTCGTTCCCAGCAGCATCCCCGCCAGACAGACCATCCGGGTGGACGAAGTGATTTCACGCCGTCCAGCCCCGGTGAGAGCCAGATATGCAGAAATAATCGCGAAGAATCCGATCACCGTTGCAGGTAGACTGGCCACAAAGTTTGGAAGCAGCGACAACGCTGATGCCAGTACGGCGACCACGCCACACATCAGCCCGATCCAAGCCTGCTGACGGGCCTTGGCGGCCGCAACCCGAAACCGAGTCGGTTCCAGGTCGTTTGGCTCAATCGCCTCCATCGTCAGCGAAGAAACACCGGTTGGACCACTCCGACGAGGTGGAATGTCTTCTTCCTCTTCATCGAGCAATTCCATATCAACGTCGTCGACGTCAATGCGGCTTGAGTTCGCGGATTGCGGAGCGTTGGAGAGATTACGTGACGCGGGAGTGCTGCTGGCTTCTGCAGCAGTTTCTGACTCAACGTCATCGTCGGTTGAAGGAGCGTCGGCTTGTTGCATCATGGCGAACAAGCCGCGAGGGCCTTTCGGCTGATGAGCAGGTTTATCAACGGCCGTTGAAGATGTTGCCGCTACTTCAGGGGGGGCCTCGTCGCGAGTTGGCTCTGACACATCGGCCGCGGGGGCCTGACCCATCATCCCCCAGAGTCCGCGCTTCGGTCCTGTCGCGGGTGTTGATTCTGATGGCTTTGTTGCAACGGGCGGAGAGGGCTCTTCAGAAACGTTGTCTTGTGAAAGTTCGTCACCGCTCGATTGGTCTTCACTGGGAGGCGCGGAATCCGCGGCTGCGGAATCAGGTGTCGATGGCGTGCCCATCAATGACCAGAGCCCGCGTGGCTTGGACGGCTTCGAATCTGCGTCTGGCTTCGATTCGGTCAAGCCTGCTCTCCCTTGAGTTTCCGCAATCCGTTGAAGTGTTTTACCACGGCCTGCTAGCCCTTGGGCATGACCGTTCGACCGAGTGCCGTATCAAATTCGCTGACGGCCGGAACCAGCATTGCCATCACCGTGAATCCATAAGCTGCGACGACAAACAGGCAAACCCCCAGAGTCTGCCCAAGAAGAAAACTGGTGATCGCGTAAAACGTGCAGAACGGCAGAATACCTGCTGCCAGCGTCAGCGCCGGTGATGGGTTTCGATGGGTGAGAGATGCCCATAACCCCAGGCTTCCCCCCAGGATGAAGACCAGGAAGCTTGGCATCTGCAGCCCGAACGACGCGCGGGCCTGAAGAATCAGGATCATGCAGATGAAGATTCCGACAAACAGAAAGAAAACCGTTCCCAGGCTGTTCGCAATCGCAGTGCGCGAGATCGCGTAACTCAATCCAGAATGCAAACCGAGTGTCGCTGCAAACAGGATCAGCGTCAGAAAACCGAGTGTCACGTATAAGAAGTTTTCGGCGGTCAGTACGCCCTGCACGGCGTACCATGCGACAAACAGAATCGGCGTTAGAATCAATTCTTTGCTGTTGAACAGCACTCCCCCCAGCTTTCCAAGAATGAATTCCTTGGCAGTGACGTCCGTCACCAGAAGCAATTCCAGCGTCCCGGCATCACGCTCGGTTGTCAACGACGTCACCGCCTGAGCATTAACCAGCAACATTGCCAGAAGACTCAGCCCAACAAATGCGGCTCCAGATGACGAAATCATCCCGAGTACGAGGCCCGCATCACGCGGAGAAACGACGACGGAATAAATTGCGAAGGCTGCGATCACAAGATATGCGAACTTGATCAAGATGACCTTACGCCCGTAGGCCTTCGTCATCATCTCGCGCCAGATCACCGGGCTGTTCCAGACAACGCGGGGGGGGCGAACGACCCCTTGGACATTTTCATCCTTAGTTGCAGCCTCACCCAATGTTCGTGAGGGGTTCCAGATCCGCAATCGCAGAATCGCCACGCCGGCCAGTATGACCCCGACGACAGACAATTCCGCCGCCGAGATCAATGCCACGGTTGCGAACGTTGTTCCGGCTGCTGCATGGAACGGATCGAGAACCCGGAAGGTCGATCGAAATGGGTTCAGTGCCCCGATGGCGATTCCTACCGGGGTTGTTGTTCCGCTCAGGATGAGTAGCCCTTCGACGCAGCCCAGCGACAACACGACGCCGATCAAGCTGATCGCCAGTGTTTGAAACGTTTTTTCACGCCAGAAAGCGACCATCGAACCCCAGCAGCCTGCCAGGAATCCGGCGGCTGCAGAGATCGCGATCACGCAACCCATCTGAACGAGCGACGTCCCACCCATCAGATGGACAACAGCGAATACAGGAATCGATGTCGCCAGAAGAACTGCGGGCAGCAATAGACTGGCAAACAGTTTTCCCAGGACGAATTCACTGTCGCGCAGATCGGTCATCAACAGTAGCAGGATCGTCCGCCGGTCCTTCTCCTGAGCGACGTTGCCTGCCGCAAACAGCACCGAGAAGAAGATCATCAACGTGAGTTGTACAACGGCAAAAATCTGGAAGACGAGTTGTCCAAATCGAGCGACGTCTCCCAGATTCCGGATCTGTTGCCAGCCAAACGTCGTCTGCGCCGCCGTGTACATCAGCACGAACATCGCCCCGATGTAACCGGAGCGAACGAGAAAGTGCTTGAATTGACGGGGGGCCGTCAGCGTTTCGCGCGAAAACAAAGGTCCAGCCAGCACAACGATCTCCCTCGGACTCGATCTCGATCCTGCCAATCATCCCGTTTAGCCATCTTCAACACAACGGGATTTTTGATTCGCCTCAAAAACGGACTACTGCTTTGTCAAAGCTAAAACTGGAGTTCAACGTGATGGGAGGGCGAGGCTCCTGCCGAGCCGCTAAGTCGATATGCGCCAACTGCCTAAGCGGCTCAGCAGGAGCTTCGCCCTCCCCGATCATCAACTCCCGTTTTTGTCTTTGACAATTAACTACTTCTTTTCGACGATCCAGATATTCTTGAATCGGACTGGGTTGCCGTGATCCTGGAAGTAAATCGGTCCCGGATCTTTTCCTTCACCGACAGGTGCTGCGGTGGTCGCTTTGGGGACGGCGACATCATTGTGAATGACAACACCATTGTGTTTGACCGTCATCCGGGCATCGGCGGTTTTCTTCCCCGCGTCGTCATACTTGGCCGCGGTGAAATCGATGTCGTATGTCTGCCACGCGAGGGGAGGAAAGCACATATTCACGTCGGGTTTCTTGACCGTGTAGATGCCACCGCATTCATTGTGTTCGCCTGACAGCCCGAACGAATCGAGTATCTGGACTTCGTAGCGACCCTGCGAATAGCAACCGCTGTTAGCACGTCCCTGACCACGTGCGGCCGGCATGTAGCTCAGCATGAACTCCACATGCAGAGTGAAATTCTGGAACTTCTGCTTGCTGGTGACACCTTGAACGAGCAGGTCGCCATCCAGCTTGCCATTCTGAAAATGGTCGGCGGTGGTTCCGTCAAACAGAACGATCGCTCCGGCTGGAGCCTTCTGGCCCAACGACGGGCTTTTCCGAACGGTCTTGGTGCACATTCCAACTGACTTTCCGCCAGCGTCACGGATCGTGATTTTGCCATCGCGAGTTTCGGCGGAAATCTCACCTTGCTTGAAGACAATCGCACCGTCTTTCAATTCGCCGTCTGCTTCGTGCTTGTCTTTTCCGTTCCATCCATCACCGGGAAGTCCCCCGGTATATCCGACAGCGTGAAACTTGCCTCCTCCGAGGGCGATGACCTGGATCCCGATTTTCACCGAATTCCCGTCGTCCTGAATCTCACCAGCGTATTCGCCCTGAAAGGCAAAATCGCCGTCAGCGTCCTTGGGGTTTAAAGCGGGCTGAGCGACTGCTGGCAAGGCCAACGCCGTAAACAGCAGAAAGAGCATTCCAGAGAGAGCGCGGCGCAACATGGCAGCATTTCCGTGGTCATTGGTTGGAAAATCAGGGTGCGGCAGAACAATCTGCCGACACGAGGAGTCGACATTGTGAGAATGCCGTTCCCTGAACGCAAGAATCCAACCTCGAATCAGTGTCCACCACATTCCTGATTCCTCGCGATTTTCGGTCGCGTCCTGTGTGCCGCGCGACAATACGGGTAATCGGGAATCGAAATCGCATTGGGAAATCCCCCTGAAATCCCTCGGTGTGCGGTTGTCAGATTCTGGTCATCGACCGATAGTATAGGAACACGGCCCGACCGGTCGTGGCGGTTGTGTGAGAATCTTCAAGGGGCGATTGTTGTGAAGCGGGCATCGTTACTCGTCGTGCAAGGCGTCGAACAGGGCGCTCGCTTCGAGATTGAAGGACGCCCGATTTCCATGGGGCGCGGCCTGTCGAACGAAATCCGCCTCCATGACACCGAAGTCTCACGTGTCCACGCCACGGTCGAACTTCAGGACGAAGCGTTCGTTCTTGCGGATCGCAAAAGTTCCAACGGGACTTTCGTCAACGGAAAGCCTGTCACGACGCATACCCTGGTTGACGGTGACCAGGTTCAACTGGGTCGTACCGTACTTCTGTTCAGCGATGCCGAACTCGAAGACCAGACAATTTCGATATCGGACCGCGTGCAACTGCTGCAGAAGCATGATCCTGCGGACCGTTCGAGCATCATCAGTCAGGTTGGGCAGGAACCGAAAAATCCCGCGGCGAGTGTCGCTGCTGATGACGACAGCCATTCGCCGTCAAATCTGGTTGTGCTGTACCGGATCACCGAAGAAGTCGCTCGGCCTACGGTCTCGATGGACCAACTGCTGCAACGGATACTTGACCTGACAATCGAAGCGATCGGCGCCGATCGTGGCTGCGTGCTGTTAACGGATCCTTTGACGGGTGAGATCAGGCCACAGGCCATCAGTCAGCACAGCGCGATTGCTCAAGATGCCCGAATGCCGGTCTCGCGGACGATTGTCGACTATGTCTTCAAGAACAATCAGGGTGTTCGAACTGCCGATGCTCAGCACGACAGCCGATTCGATGCGGGTCGCAGCATCGTTCAGGCAGGGATTCGCGAAGCAATGTGCGTCCCGATGCAGGGACGTCACGAACTGATGGGGGTCATCTACGTCGACATTACGACTCCCGCCGATCGTCTGCTTTCCGCCGGAAAGCCCGCAGGCTTTCGTGAGGACCAGTTGCGAATGCTGGTGGCGATCGGCAGACAGGCCGCGCTGGCTGTCGAGAACTATCGGTATCAGCAGGCGATTGTGAAGGCCGAACGCCTGGCTGCGATGGGGCAGACAATTGCGACCCTTAGCCATCACATCAAGAATATTCTTCAGGGGATTCGTGGCGGAAGCTACCTGATCGATATGGGACTGAACGACCACAACGAGGATCTGGTCCGCAAGGGCTGGCATGTCGTCGAAAAAAACCAGAACAAGATCTATAACCTGGTCATGGACATGTTGACGTTCAGCAAGGAACGCCAGCCAGCTCATGAGCGAGCCAATCTGAATGAAACAGTGGCGGATGTCATTGAATTGATGCAGGCCCGTGCGGCGGAATGTTCGGTTGATTTGAAGTATCAGCCCGATCCGAACTTGCAGATCAGCACCTTCGATTCGGAGGGAATCCACCGCGCGGTTCTGAATATCGTGACCAACGCCATCGACGCCGTCGAAGGATCGGAAAACGCTGTCGTGCTGGTGGAGACGGGCCATCACCGCGAAACCGATATGCTGTGGGTATCAGTGTCAGACAACGGCCCCGGCATCCCGGAAGACCAGCGAGCCAAGATCTTCCAGGTCTTCGAATCCACCAAGGGGGCACGGGGCACCGGCCTGGGATTGGCCGTCAGCCAGAAAATCCTGCGAGAACACGGCGGCGACATTTCGGTCGAAAGCCAGACGGGTACCGGTTCGCGCTTCGTTCTTGCCTGGCCTCGCATTGATGATGACGGTTCATCCGGTCAAACGATGTCATGAATCGACGTCCGGTTCCGGCTTGAACAGGCATAATACTTTTTGACGAAAAATGCTTGAGAATTGGAGTGTGCTTGCTGACGGCAGCGAACGTGCGGCAGCAACGTGGGAATTCGAGCTACGAGATCGCATCCAACCTAAGTGTGGCGTCCCACGGGCATCATACTGCAGCGTGAAACTCAGAATCAGGGGCGATAGACCATGGGGATTCCCTATGCCAAGACGTACCATGCGAATTCCTCAGGAGTCGCCTTGAAGATGGTTCTCTGTGAATCCTGCGGCGCAGAATACTTCTACCTGTTGTCACGTACTGGATCAGGATCGGGTACCAGTGTCTTGTTTCTGGATAACGCAGGCGCTGCAGATCGAGCCGAAGAGGAATCTCAACGCAACCTCGAAAACCAATTGAATTCCTCGATTGATGCCGTTCCTTGTCCCAAATGCGGACTCTATCAGGCGAACATGATTCCCGAGATTCGCGGGGGGCTGTACTGGTGGATGATAGGTGTCGCAGCCGCTTGTTTCCTGGCTGCGTTCGTATCATTTCTGGTAGTTCTCCCCGCTACCCTCTACAACTTACCGGGAGTTCCTCCCGAAAGAAGAATGGCACTCGGTATTGGGATGATCCTGGGCATCGTAACCGGGGCTGTAGTGCTCAAATTGCGTCAACGGAAGTGTGCTGAATACGATCCCAATGCTCTGGAATTCGAAGATCGGCGACGAAGCTGCAAGCAGCCAGTCATGCTGCGCGAAGAATTAGAGCGAGATGGCCCCGACCGACTGCTCGCACCTGTCGTCCAGGCTCAACGAGCCAGCGTGGGAAGCGACCTGAAATTCAATCTGATTTTGCGGCTGGCCATCTGCCTGTTTTTTGCGGGTTTGGGAGTGGTATTCCTGTATCAAATGCGTGATGAAATCCAGGATGGCTTGGCCAGTCCCAATTGGCCATCAACAGAAGCCACCGTTGTCACCGCAGGTCTCGGGATCGAGCATAGCCAGGAGAAACGACGTGTCATAACCCATTTCAAGCCCGAGGTGACGTATCAGTACCAGGTCGATGGTAAAGAATATCGCGGTTCACGTTTTCGCTTCGAACCGGTGAAATCACAAGACCAACGCGAGATGCTGAACCTGATCCGAATGTTTGAACCCGGTACGCGGACGAACATTCGTTACAAGCCATCAGACCCGGCGGTCGCCGTCATGATCCCAGGATTATCAGGCTTCAGGGTCGGATTTGTTGTGGTACTGGGGCTCTGCGTCCTGGGTGGCTTGATTGGGGCCTTGTGCGTCGTTCGATTCTATCAATCAGCAATTCGAGCAATTGCCCCAAGTTGATCCCGGCCAGATGATCACGGTGAGAAAGCCATGTGGGAATTCAGGCGCGAGAACTGCCTGTTCGGTCGAGAGTCACCAAAACTCACTAATATCAGATGCAAGCTGTCGACGTGCTCGTTGTCAGGCTCGGTTTCGGCCCTGATGGTCAACTTGATGGCGAAGGTCGACAATGCTAAGCGGTTGCCATCATTGCAACAATTCTCAACGAATCGAAAACTCCGGCTGTAACGCTATGGTAAGATTTTCTGAACTTTTTTCGAATGGCTGAGCAGGAGTTTGCACTGCGCGACAATCAAACGGGTGGTAGGTTTCAGGAGGAACAGTCTAGATAGCGAAAATATGATGGCTTGGGACATTCATGATGTCGGCGGATTCGTCACGAAGTACCTCAGAACTCCTGAGTGGTTGGGGAAACTACCCCCGCGAACGCTGTCGAACTCGCACGATTGAAAGCTGGCATGACGCGGAAAACGCCGTTCAGTCATCCGCCATTCCCAACGTAATTCCACGAGGCCTGGGACGCTCGTACGGTGATTCAACCCTGACACCGAATGGGGCTGTCCTGTGTATGAAGCACCTCAATCGGTTCCTGGCATTTGACCCCGAAACTGGTCTGCTGGAATGTGAAGCAGGGGTTTCCTTCGCCGAAATCATCCAGACGTTTTTGCCGCAGGGCTGGTTTCTTCCCACGACTCCCGGAACGAAGTTCGTCACTCTCGGGGGAGCGATCGCAGCCGATGTTCATGGCAAAAATCATCACGTCGATGGTTCGTTCGGGAATTTTGTCGTTCAGATGACATTGCTGCTGGCTGACGGGTCGATCGTCGACTGCACTCGCGACAGCGATCCCGAATTGTTCTGGGCCACGATCGGCGGCATGGGCCTGACGGGGATAATTCTGAGTGCTCAGATTCGTTTGACTCGCGTTGAATCGGCCTATTACGACGTGACCTATCGCCGAACTCGTAATCTCGAATCGACGCTGGAAATGTTCACCGCCACGCACCAGAGCTATCGCTATTCGGTTTCGTGGATCGACTGTCTGGCAACCGGGGCTTCGCTGGGACGCGGTGTCGTCATGCTGGGAAATGATGCTCCTGTTGCTGCACTACCACCAAAACTGGCTGCGGCGCCGCTGTCTCTGCCGCGTCGACGCACGAAGACCATTCCGTTCGACTTCCCGTCGTTTGCGCTCAACCCGTGGTCAATCAAGGCATTCAATACGCTGTATTACGCCAAGAATCGTGATCGACGCGAGGTTGTGGATTTCAATTCATTCTTCTATCCGCTGGACGGGGTGAACCATTGGAACCGGATCTACGGCAAACGTGGGTTCGTGCAATACCAGGCTCTCTTCCCGACAGAAACTGCACGGGTCGGTCTGCATCAATTGCTGGAGCAGATTGCCAGTTCACGGCAAGCGTCGTTCCTGGCAGTCATCAAAGGTTCAGGACCGGCAACGCAGGGAATGCTGTCTTACCTGTTCCCCGGAATCACTCTGGCCCTCGATTTCCCCAATCGCGGGAAAGCAACTCGCGACCTGTTTGAAAGGCTGGACGAAATCGTCCTTCAACATTCAGGCCGGCTGTACCTTGCCAAAGATGCATTAACCAGCGCATCGACCTTTGCCCGGATGTACCCGCGTCTGTCCGAATTTCAACAAGTGAAACGTCGGGTCGATCCCAACGGTCGATTCGTGTCATCGCAGGCTCTGCGACTTGGAATTGTCGCAGAACAAGACCAAGTCACTGCCGAGTCCGCCAGCGAAGCCGTCTCTGCCAGCACACGTTAGACATCAAATCCGGATAACCGGCTTTCAGGTAATTCTTATGAGCTCAACCAGTACTGAAGCACCCGCACTCGAACACGATCTCACTTCGGCGCAGACCGCAAGCAACGACCGTAAAACGTCAGGATGGGTTCTGATTCTGGGGGCGACGTCAGGCATTGCGCGGGCATTGGCTCATCGACTTGGCCAGGATGGACATTCGCTGCTTCTCGCTGGACGAAATCAGGAAGAACTGACTCGGATCGCTTCGGACCTGCGCCTTCGTCACCACGTGAACGCAGAAGCCGCGCCGTTTTCGGCTCTCGATTACGCAAGCCACCCGGAATTCTTCGAAGCTTGTATTCGTCGAACGTCCGGACGGTTGCAGGGTGTTCTGCTCTGTTACGGCGATATGTTGCCTCAGGCCGCGACCGAGAAATCGTTCGAGAACGCTCGGCAGGTGATTGACGTCAACTTCACTTCGGCCGTGTCGATCCTGTCGCTGGCGGCTACGTACCTGGAAGAACGCAAGAGCGGATTTATCGGCGTGATTTCGTCGGTCGCCGGTGATCGTGGCCGACAGAGCAACTACACCTATGGTGCTGCCAAAGCAGGTCTGTCTGCATTCACACAAGGTCTGCGCAATCGATTGCACAAGTCGGGCGTACACGTCCTGACGATCAAGCCCGGGTTCGTTGCGACACGCATGACGTCCGGCTTGTTGAATCCGAAATCGCCCCTCGTCGCATCGCCGGAAACAGTCGCCAATGACATTGTGCGAGCCATCAGGCGACGACGAACGGTTCTGTATACCCCGTGGTTCTGGCGTCCCATCATGACGCTGATCTGCTCCATTCCCGAATCGATCTTCCAAAAGATGAAACTGTGACGCTCATGAGTACCCTGATCGAAACGCCTGACGTCGGCGTCGCAGCACCAACCGTGCTGTTTGTCGACCTCGACGATACGCTGATCAAGACCGACTTGCTGGCCGAAGCGGTTGTGAAAGCGGCAAAGAACAATCCACTCGGGTTGCTGCGCACAATGTGCCGCCTGCCCCAGGGACGGGCCGCCTTCAAACAGGCGATGGCTCAGATTGCCACCCCTGATGTGACTCACCTTCCCTATCAGACAGACGTACTGGAACTTCTCGAACAGAAGCACAACGATGGAGTCACTCTGGTTCTGGCGACGGCAAGTCCTCGTCCATGGGCTGAAGCGATCGCGGCGCATCTGGGAATCTTTGACGCCGTGCTGGCGAGTGACGAAAGTCGGAATTTGAAAGGGAGTCGCAAACTCGCTGCGATCCATGAGTACTGTCAGCAGGAACACCATGAATCCTGGGGGTACATCGGTGATTGTGCGGCCGACTTGCCGATATTTGCTGAGGCTGACCAGTCATACCTCGTGAGCAGTTCGCGCCGACTGCAGGCGAAAGCGAATCGTGTCAGCGCAGGACATCTGACGGTCCTCAATCAATCTCGCACAACATGGAAAGACGTTGCCAAAGCGCTGCGACCGCATCAATGGGCGAAGAATATCCTGGTCTTCGTCCCGATGATTCTGGCGCATGCGTTCACGGCCCCGCAAATCCTGGCGACATTTCTGGCCTGGGTCTGTTTTTCGTGTGTCGCTTCCAGCGTGTATATCCTGAATGACATGCTGGACGTCGAAGCCGATCGACGCCACCCGCGAAAGTGCCGACGACCGTTCGCTTCCGGAAAACTGCCACTCGTCGTCGGACCATTGATGGCGACGTCTCTACTCGCGATCGGGATCACCGTCGCGGCAGCAGCACTTCCCGTCAAGTTTCTGTTGCTGCTCTGTGGATATTATTGCCTGACGACACTCTATTCCGTCTGGCTGAAGCACAAGTTGATTCTCGACGTGATGGTCCTGGCTGGACTTTACACGTTACGAGTCATCGCGGGTGGCGCGGCCGTCAATCTTCCAGTCACAGAATGGTTGATGGCGTTTTCCATGTTCCTGTTTACGTCACTCGCTTTTGCCAAGCGATACGCGGAACTGACGCGGTTACTGGATGAGTCTGTCGCAGCAGGAGCCAAACCTGTCGCTGACGAAGTCACGACGTCCGCAGAGTCCACTTTGAAGCCGTTTGGGCGCAGCTACCGCCTCGAAGACATCAGCATGATCGAGAGTATCGGTCCGACGAGCGGTTATCTGGCGGTCCTGGTGATGGCACTCTACATCAACAGCACTCAGGGGACAGCACTTTATCGCAATGGCTGGACACTCTGGTACATCTGCCCAGTGCTGATGTACTGGATCACACGCCTGTGGATTATCGCAAAGCGGCGCAAGCTGTCTGAAGATCCAGTGGTGTTCGCCTTGAAGGATCGAGTCAGCCATCTGCTGGGACTGGTTGTCGCCGGACTGCTGTATGTGGCGGTGGTCCTGTGATCTGACATGTTTTGTATTGGTATTCATTCCCGATGGCTAGCAGCCTGTGTTAAAAGGGGGCAGACCCTCTCCGGGCATACGATTTCCAAGTCAAATCGACTGCCCACCAAAGGGTCTGCCCCCTTTTAAGACAGGCTGCCAAGCGTCCAATGATAAACGCGGCAAGAGCCATTTTCATTTGATAAACAGCAGGAAACGATCGACTCCATGTCTTCGACATTGCTCGCCCCACCGGAAACATCGACTTCAGCCAGTGAACGTTCGACGGTCGACAAGCCCGCGAAGCGGCTTGAACCTCGCGAACCGAATCCGCGCACGAACAGCGGAATTTGGGCTTACATCCTGCCGGTCGCTGTCGGACTCGTGCTTCGAACACTCGTCAGCCTGGTCTGGCTGGGTGGGACCGACCTGAACAATGATGCCGCAGACTACTATTCTGAAGCGGTCAAGATCTTCGACGGAACGCGAGAACCGATTCCTTCCTATTGGCCACCGGGAACCAGTTATTACCTGGTGGGCTGGTTTGCCGTGCTGGGTGTCGGAGTCGGAACGGCGCGCGTCGCCATGATTGTTCTCAGTACTCTGCAGATCGCTGTGACTGGATTGCTGACCTTCGAAGCGACTCGAAACCGCCGGACGGCGATTCTGGCCAGTTGGATCTGGGCACTTTATCCGCCTTCCGTATTGCTGGTCGGTCAGACGTACTCACAACATCTGGCCAGCTTTGCACTCGCCTGCAGCGCGTTGTTCGGCATGAAATGGATTAACAGTCGATCGAGCCTCTGGCTGGTGCCGCTGGGAATTTCTCTTGGCGTCGGAACATTGACCCGACCGTCCATGATGAGCGTGCTGTTGATCACACTGGCAGTAGTATTTGTCCTGTCGCTGCTCGGGTCTGAGAAACTGAGTCAAAGAATCTCGCGAGCGATCTTTCGTGCGATTCCCGTGGCACTGGCTGCAGGTCTCGTGATCGCTCCGACGATCCTTCAGAACGCTCGATACGGCGGGGGTTATTCGCTCTCGACGAACAATGAGCGAAACTTTTTTATCGGAAACAACCCGCACACGCCCTGGTACAAAACGAGTCACTTCGCTCAACGCACGCTTCAGGAATTGCCTGTTGAAGTGCAGGAGTACCTGGTGTCTCACTACGAAGCTCCCGATCGACGAGCCGCAATGAAGCATGCCGCGATGCGGCATATCATGGAGAATCCCGGCCTGGCCGTGCTTCGTACCGCAAATCGGGCGCGATCATTCTGGGGTTTCGACTACCTGGCCACTCGATCCATTCAGGCAACCTATGCCGCAATTCCGAAGATCGTTGCGGTTGCGGTCCTGCTGGCAGAAGCGGGAGGTTACGCTCTGGTGATGATCTGTGCCCTGCTCGGTCTCTTCCATTTTTCCGGCAAGGCGACGGTCTCCAGCACGGCATGGTACCTGGCCGCGATCCTGGCCTACGCGGCTCCGTATTGCATCGCATTTTCCAGCGGGACGTACCACTATCCCGTCATGGGAATCGTCGCCGTATTTGCTGCGATCGGAGCCAGATCGATCTGGGAATCGGGCTGGAAGAGCATCGTCGCGCCGACTCGAGTCTGGCTGGTTCTATTTGCGTTTGTTGCCATTCAGGTTGAATACGCTTACTTCACGATGGCGGCCTGGTGATTTCGCTGGACCGATGCTGACCCGGGGGGACCGGTTCGCTTCAACCCCCGGCTCCTGAGGAACAAAACATCGGAATTGGTTCCGACGTGATCGCATTTCGGCCCGAAGGGTCATACGTTAGGAGACCGGCTTTCGGGTGCCACTGGCGGCCGGTTTCGCCGCCAGTGACGCTGCGGTGGCCATAAAACTGGGCTGGCTACGTCAATGTCATTGACACCCGCACTCTTTGGTATTGATCCGTCGTTCGTTGCGTTTCTTCTACAAATTGGCAGATAACCCAAGACCACGGACGGGTGGCACTGTCGATTCCTCGATGTACGCACAGAATCATACGTCAGGAGACCGGCTTTCGGGTGCCACTGGCGGCCGGTTTCGCCGACAGTGACGCTGCGGTGGCCATAAAAATTGGCTGGCTACGTCAATGTGATTGACACCCGCACTCTTTGGTATTGATCCGTCGTTCGCTGCGTTTCTTCTACAAATGGGCAGATAACCCAAGACCACGCCCATCCCAAAGCGTCTGGGCGTGCCCCCCGGCTCCGTGTGCAACGGATTGTCAGCCATACTTTGACTCATTCTTAAGCTTGGCCGCAGCGTCGCGTACGATCTTACTTCTGTCCGAGAGCGCGTCGTTGATCAACTCGGCGACGGCCGGATGTTCAGCATCAATTGCGGTTGCAGTCACCAACGCCCCCTTTCGGATCTTCGCGTCCGAGTCTCTGAATCTGTTGAGTACCCGGTCGATCGCACCAATTGCCTTCGGCCCAATGAAGGCGAGCGATCGCATCGCGTCTCGACAACACAACGGGTCAGCCAACGCCACAGCGAGTGATTCAACGCAGAGGGATGGGACGCTGTGTGCGATTTGCCCCAGCGTTAACACAGCCAATTGTTTTGTCAGCGGGTCCTGAGAACGAGTAAGAAATGCGACTTCAGGAGCAGCGGACACAGCCGGCGTGCCTATGCGAAACAGGGCACGCAAGGCCTCGTTGATAATGAGCGGATCATCGCTTTCGAGCAACTTTTGCAACTGCGGTACCAATTCCTGAGCATCGGATGCTGACCACCGGCAACGGTACAACGCCGCCCAGTTGTCGGCGTTTACGCGCTTCAGGATTGCCAGTTCGGCGACGCTCATTTTTATGATTGGCTAACGTCAGGCATAACCGGGCCGCCATGGTTGATGGCTCCGCATTCATGCCACCGTTCAAGTAAGGTGCTAACGCGGCAGGATGACCTGTTCGCTGATTGTACAAAATAGGCTGGTGCATGCCATAGGCGTCTGAGTTCCCTGTCTACGATGGGCCAACTCGAGATTCCGCTCAGAATTCTCGCGGGGTGGTTGTAGAGCGAGCATCGGATGAACGCCGCTTCACGGAGTTACCATCGCTGTGGGAAAAGCATTTTGTGGGTCGAGCGAGGTCTTGTCGCATGTATCCGGCCGGGTCGCTACCGCTTCCGCTTACCACTCGCGCCAGTCGGGCTCATCAAGCTCAGCAGAACCGAATGGAGGCGAGATTTTCGCGCGCGGATAGGTCGAATCTATTAAAGCGCGGAAATATTGAAACCCTCGGAACCTCGCATCATCATATGTGGGTTGCATGATAACGCTGCGGTACGGCTTGGCAAGCATGATCTTGCTCGGGAAGGGGGTGATGACAGCCCGACC
>CAXBSB010000108.1:0-25654 GCA_963977965.1 uncultured Schlesneria sp. | reverse complement strand
GAAGCTTTCACAGCGAGTTTGCCTGGTAAACTTGGCTGGAACGCACTCCGTTTAAGTGTGGCGTCCCGCGGGCATCAAACTGCAGCGTCGAACCCATGTTTTGACGACACGGAAGTGCGACACGCGCTAAATAATCGCCAGTGGATTTCGTCGCTCTTCGAGCGTTCCTCGGGTGACTCCGACTCGATTGGCCGCGTGAAGTTCTCGCCAGACTTTCTCAGCGGGAACTCGCCCCGCGAGCAGGTCACGGTAAAGAGTCAAAGTCTGCTGAACTTCTCTGGCCGTTTCGGTCAGGAACTCGACGCGAAAATCGCGAATCCCCTGCTCGATCAGCGTGCTGACGGCTTCGGCTGCACTCTGCGGAACAGCATTGAACAACGTATTCCGACAGCCAACATCGGCCTGCAGCGGGTGCTCGCTGCCGACGCGATCTCGTAACTGCACCACATGACTGTCACAAGGACGGCCGCAGTTGGTCTTGTTGGTTCCCGGCGATAACACGGAACAAAAGACACAGTGCTCCATGTGGAACATCGGCATGTGCTGGTGAATGACAACTTCCATCCAGGCAGCAGGGACCGCCGCGACCATCGTCAGCAATTGATCGCGATTCATATCATAGGAAGCAGTCAGACGCCCTGCCCCTTGTTGCTTCAGGAAGGCAGCGGTTAACTCGTTGGTGACGTTCAGCGAATAGTCCGCAATCACGGTCACACCACGTTCGGTGAAGTATCGCAAACCAGCCAGGTTGCGAACCAGAATTCCATCCGCTGGATGCTTTCCGATCGCATGGAACAAACCCAGTTCATCCGGCTTCTGAATTCGGGGGGTGGCCAGAAAGATCGTCAGGCCAGCTTCGTGAGCAACCTGAGTCGCTTCGCGGTATTCGCGAATGTCCGAAAAGTCAGCATAGACAACGGAACGTTGATGCTCGTCCGTTGAATTCAAACTCTGTTTGATCCGGGCGAGTTCCCGAACCTGATCGAGAGTTCGACAGAGGACGTGCAAGCGAGGTTCGGTCGCAATCGGATTCTCGCCGCTTGCAGTTCGATCAACAGCATCTCGTAGCGTCTGCAGCGGAGTCGCGGTCGAGATCTGTCGTACGCGGGCGGTTTGAGTGACTCGATCGAGTTCTGCGACCAGTTGCTGCCGCAGCTTAGACAGGACACTGAGAGGGATCATCGGATCACCGGAAATCTCGGCATCGAGTTGTGTCAGTTCGTAAACGGTATTACCGAGCCGACTGAGTTGCTCCTGAAGAAAATCACGGGTAATCGGATGCTTTCGGGCGACGGGCAGATGATCGGACGATTCCACGCGAACAACGATTTCCCGACCAGCCGCCTGAAACTCTTTCAATCTCGCCGTGATTACCAATGGTGCTCCGACGACGGCGCAGACATCGAATACCACGGAACGTTTTCTCAACGGGTCGGGGCCTGTAAACGTCTTGCGAAGCCGGGTTGTCAACTGGGGATCATCTGTCTTCCAGAGACGTTGCCCCACGTGAAGTTGATTGAAGTCCAGAGAATCCCGCTGGAATTCCAATTCCACGAGGCCACCCGTTGCCGCCTCTTCGGATCGACCACGGATGTAAATCCCATAGACCCGGCCTCCCTGCTCGGCTTTCGCAGCACGATCTCCGTCAAAGACAATGCCATCGCCACGTGCGACGGGACCCGCGAGGCGAACTTCGATCCGTGCCCCTTTGAACTGTGTGATCTCTCCCAGTAACACACCTCGCTTGGACGAACTGAGGCCAGGGACCAGCATCTTGTGATCGTCCCCATTCAGCCATCCGGGTGAGAACCCGCGTGAAAAGGACAGTTCCATTTCACGCACTTCGTCACGAGTCAATTCAACCGGCTTGCCCCGGACTGCGGCATCAATCGCCTGGCGATAGTGCCTCGTGATGTTGGCAACATATTCGGGCGTCTTCAGTCGTCCTTCGATCTTGAATGAACAGACCCCTGCCGCGATCAAATCGGGGGTCAGGTCGTAGGCTGCGAGATCCTGAGGGCTGAGCAGATATTTCTGATCTCCCAGATCGACGTCTTCCCCGTCGCAGATCAAGTCATACGGCAGTCGACAAGCCTGGGCACATTGACCACGGTTGGCACTGCGACCACCCAGCGATTCACTGGTCAGACACTGGCCGGAATAGGCTACGCACAACGCACCATGAACAAACGCTTCGAGTTCAACGCGGGTCGATTTCCGGAGCTTGGCAATTTCGCGAATGGAAAGTTCCCGAGGCAGAACCACTCGTTCGATTCCCAGTTCCTCGGCAACTTGAATGCACTCAGCACTCGATAGCGTCATCTGAGTCGATGCATGAATGGCCAGTTCCGGGCAAATGGCTCGAACCAGCCTCGCCAGCCCCAGATCCTGAACGAGAACGGCGTCGACGTTGGATCGAGCGATATGCTGGACAAGGGATTCCAGTTCGGGCAGTTCATCAGAGAACGCCAGGGTGTTGAGCGTTACGAATCCTTTGACGCCACGATGGTGCAAAAACGACATCACCTCGGCCAATTCGCCTGGAACGATATTCGTGGCACGAGCACGGGCATTGAACCCGCAGTTCAATCCGAAGTAAACGGCATCCGCACCGTTCTCAACCGCCGCTCGCAGACATTCGCGGTCTCCCGCAGGAGCCAGCAGTTCAGGACGAGGCAACAGAGCATCAGTCATTCAATCAACCAGATCAGGAACAGACAACAGGGCGTAACGCCGTAAAAGTATAACTGTTTCAGGTCCGATCTGTCGCCCTGTTCTCGCTGGCGTCGGGAATTCCCTGGATTATGACGTCCCAAACGGTCCGACTCAGAAGTTCATGAACCGATCAGCCGGCACGTGCCAGCGCGCGATTCTCTCTGAATGGCGGGCACATAGACAATCGAAACCGGACGCTTGCGCGTACCGCGGCTGATGGTCCATTACTCTTCAAACCGTACACCCGATCCTGCGCTGGTTCCTGCTATTGCTGGCCGCACTTCCGTGTCGCGACGGAAGATGGGTTAGCCGCTGCACTATGTTGCATGCAGGATGCCACACTCTGGACATCAGCCGGAACGTACTGTCAGCCGAATCTTAATTAATTAACGAGTGCCGATAGCCAAACCGGACATTCTACTCCATGACTCTGGCATCGCTCGTTCTTGTGATTATTATCCGTGACATCCGTGAAACCCGTGGTCAGATTTTGCAACCACGGATTTCTCGGATCATACGGATGATGGAGACTGAGCACCTTCAATCATCATTCCAACGACTCCGGCTAATCCCAATAGACAGGATTTCTCAACGATACCGGACTATGGGCTGGCGCTCGAAGCGAACTGGTCGTGCCCCTGTGGTTGATGAGAACGACGATAGCGATATGATCATTATCAATGACCTGCCCATCGATAGGATTGCAGCAGCATGTTGACGATCATCATCCTCACTTCGGTGCTCGCGTTCATTTTCGCCAGGGCGGTTGTCGGACGCCCCCGTAATTTGACGGATGCGTCTCGCGAACAGATGGGCTACGACTACAGGCGTTCTGGTCTTTCAGAAGACAGTTTTGTCGCACCGTTTGACGAGGAATCACCAGATGAACACTCGTCGCCAAACACATAATCGCCTGTCGGCCCCCTTGAGGCGAGCATGAACATTCCAATGTGTCAGGCGTCAGGCCATGTTCGCTGCAGCCGATGAACAACCGCGTCCTATCGAGTCACATCCGGGTCGCTCCGATTGATGATGACAAACGTCGCGATACACGCACCCGCCGTCAAAATGTAGCCCAGTGTCAACGCCCCCTGATCTGCTCCCGGAACAATGAATCGGGCCGCGGTTCCAAATGTGGCGATGGAAAAACCAACTGCAAGCAGTCCGATCCAGCGTGCGTTCGGATATTGCCGCCTTAAACTGCGGCACAACGCCCCACGACACAGGTAAGCGACAAAGACAGCAACCACCGTGATTGAGATGACTCGGTAACCGGTATCTGTGATCTGAAAATAGCGGAGCGTCCAAAACAGTCCGATGCTGATGATTGCAGCGACGATAAACTGAACGATCTCTGCCGCGGAGCCCGTATGCAGGCGGAAGGACTTCATGGCTGGTTCCGACATGAGTTATGTGAAAATCTGCGATATCAGATACGGGTCAGAAATCCCAGATCAGTCCATCGGGGTTCAGTTCAATCTGGTGCTTCTGAGCATCACCGAAGTCCTCGAACGATCGACGGACGCCCAGAACGACTTCATTGTATTCCTCAAACATCTGTTTGGAAGCAGTCTCCGGGCGCATTCGACCAACACCCGTACAGAGCCCTGGAATCGCCACTGAGCGAATACCCGGATGAGTCGTGGCAGCAATCAAGATCGCCTTCATCGCCAGATACGCATTGATCGAAGTCGCAATATTGAAGCTCATTGGCACCCGCATGGTTGGCGCGACAATCAGCCAGGGAACTCGCGAATCTTTGGTTGGAATGACAAGAGCCTTCCCGATCAGTAGTTCGCCCTCAGGGAGGTCCCGAATCTGACGCTGTAGATCGATCTGAAGATCCCAGCCGAATCGATCGGAAAGCGCAGCATCAAGTCCACCATCCATGAATCCAAAAGAGTTCGCCGGGCTGACAACCGCATCACAGTTCGCGGTTGTAATGTCGCATTGAATGATCTGGACGTCCGGTCGTTCGCAGAAATGCGTGCGCCAGGCTTCGCCGAGTGAGTCGTCACGATACGCCAGGATGATTTGCATTGGGGATCAAACACTGAATGTTCGAGTTATTACATCTGCGCCGTACGCGAGTACCAATAGAGTTGCTTGTGAGCGGAAGCCTCAAACTGCTTCACCCGACAATTGGCGTCGCGCTCACTCGTCGGGTCACCGATGGGAAAAGGGTTCCCGTCTTCGCCCTGTCGCCAGACTTGAAATGAACGAAGTGAATCAAATTCGTGTTGCCGTTCTGGACGCCGTTTCAGCACAAACTCTAACGCTGATTGCAAAGCAGCGCCACTCAGCCAGACACATTCCGATTCAGAAAACGGAATGTGCCGCAGGATATGATCAACTTCAGGCGAATCTGCAACCACTCGCCCGCTTTTTGAATCGTGCAGGAACTCGTACGCAACCTGCAGGCCGCAGGGATACTCGAATGCCCAGAAATCGGCCGTGCCAAGCCCCTCGACCCAGTCCGTCAGGATCGGCGGACCGAGTCTTTCAGCAGCCACCTCGCGTGAGACGTTTAACTCCAGTAGGTTGCCAATAATATCAGCAAATCCAACAGGGAATGTCAGCTTTCTGGCGTTGAGCATGGTGACTTCTCTCGCCGCATCAGTCGGTCCCTGCATCTTGCGAGGGATCATTTGCCGATGCAGAACAAATGCTTATCTCCGCGAATCAGGAACTGGCCCTGGCTGATGGCAGGGGACGAATAGGCTTCTTCTCCCAGCTTGTTTGTCGCAATGACTTCGAACGTCGGCCCGACCTTCAAGACGTGTGTGATGCCGTCGTCATCGAGAAAGTAGACTCGCCCTTCGGCTGTCACGAGGGAACCACTGTGATGGCGGCCCAGTCGCTCCTGCCACTTGATTTCACCCGTCACAGCGTCGTAACAACCACCGATCCCGCCGTCCGCGACACAATAAAAAAAGTCACCAGCCGCAACCGGCGACGGAACGTAGGACACACCCTTGTTCAAATGATGCCATTTCACATGACTCGATTCAGTGATCTTGTCCGATCCCGTCGGGTCAATCGCGATGATATGCTTGTCCGGGAATCCGCCCGTGATGAAGATCAATCCCTTGTTCTCAACAGGCGACGCGACGAACTGTTCCGTCGGACCGTCCAGAATCCAGTGGCGTTTGCCCGTACGAGGATCGTAGCTGGCGACACATTTGCTTCCCGAAAGAATCATCTGCGTTCGCCCTCCGAGATCTCGGATGATCGGTGTGCAATAGCTGCGAGTCCGATTTTCTCGCGGAGTTTTCCAGACGGTTGTGCCCTTTTCACGATCGAGGGCCACGATATACGCATCGCCATCGTGATCCCCGTTGACGATGACAGTCCCCTCAAACAGCACTGGACAACTGCAATAACCATGCACGCTTGAGAAAACGCCTGGTTTCACTTTCCATTGCTGCTTCCCTGCAAAATCATACGCAGCGACCAGCATTTCCTTTTCATCCAGGAATGTGACGTAGACAAGCTTTCCATCCGTCGCAGGGGTCCCCGAAGCCCAACTGTTCAGCTTGTGCTTCTTTTCCAGAGGGGCTTCTTCAACATCGACCTCCCACAACAGCTTGCCGGATTTGCGGTCGAAAGCCATCAACATTCGGCGTGGCTTAGCCTCATCGGCCCCCGTGACAAAAACCATATCGCCCCAGACGGCGGGTGAGGAATGTCCACCGTACGGAACAGGGACTTTCCAGACGATGTTCTTGCCAGTGGTCGCATCCCATTCGATCGGAAGATTGGTTTCCAGGCTGGTCCCGTCCCCACGCGGTCCGCGCCAGTTGGGCCAGTTTTCGGCACAGGCCACGGATTCCGTCAACAGTACGGCAAGCAGCGCAAACATCGACAGCTTCATCGTGTCACCTCAAAGGGGGAAAACGTCTCCAATCAGCGAACGTTTATACTCGAAAGCGACATCACATCGCCACGGTGCGAGGCGCAAAGTGACCAGGTCGCGTCTCCCGTGACGTGACTGTCGCATTGATCGAAATTTGCAAAAACACCTGTATCTGCCAGCGCAGTTTGATATCGTCAATGTGCTCACAAATCACTGCACTCGGACGCGCGCCATGAAACTTCTGACGATTGGCATTGGACTTCTGCTGCTGACGGCATCAGTGCGTGCTGACGACTTCTTTGTGCAGAAAATCGAGCCAATCCTGAAGGCTCGCTGCTTTGAGTGTCATTCCCATGAGAAGTCGATCGAAGGGGGACTGGCACTGGACTCCAGATCGGGTTGGCAAAAAGGTGGTACGGGAGGCCCGGCGATTGTTCCCGGCAAGCCCGAAGTCAGCCTGTTGATCAAGGCCATCAGCTATGTTGAGAAAGACTTGAAGATGCCCCCCGACCGGCGACTTCCGGTCGAAGAAATTGCCTTAATTTCTGAATGGGTGAAGCGAGGGGCCGAAGATCCGCGCGTGTTGAAAACGCCAGCGGGGACAGCGGAAGGTCATTCGTTCTGGGAGGCGGAATTCAAATCACGTCTGGACTGGTGGAGCCTGAAGCCAATCGGTCGTTTCGAGCCTCCAATGGTTGCGGATGCGGTTTGGAATCACGAGCCGATTGATCGATTCATTCGCTCAAAACTCACTGCATCAGGACTGGAGCCAGCCCCTTCGTTGATTGACTCGCGTCACCCCGGCGTCAACCCTGACGAGTCCCGATTGAAGGCAGAGACGCTGCTGCGGCGCTTGTCGTTCGTGCTGACAGGCCTTCCCCCGACCCCGACTGATGTGCATGAGTTCGCACAGTCACACTCAGATGCTGACTACGAACGCTACGTTGATCGCCTGCTGGCTTCACCTCACTACGGTGAGCGGTTGGCGCGTCACTGGATGGATGTCGTGAGATACACCGATACTTATGGCTATGAATGGGACAACCCAGCCAAGGGTTCGCACGAATATCGCGACTACCTGATTCGCGCCTTTAACGACGACATTGGCTTCGACACGTTGCTTCGCGAGCAACTGGCAGGTGACCTGTTACCGCAGTCCCGCATCCATCCGACCGCCGGGACTCACGAAAACCTGATCGGGCCGATGTTCTACCATATGGGCGAGCACCGCCACGGCAGCAGCCTGATGTTCAACGGGATTCATCAGGAGATGGTCAACAACAAAATCGACGCATTGTCAAAAGCGTTTCTGGCAACCACCGTCGCGTGCGCACGTTGTCACGATCATAAGCTGGAAGCGGTCTCACAACATGACTATTACGCTTTGGCCGCCGTCTTGACGACACCTCGCTGGACCTCCCGAGTAGCGGATGCGCCGGACAAGAATGCCAATTCGATCAACCGCCTGAAAGAACTGCGAACAGAGATTCGGAAGGAACTGGCATCGCTGTGGCGAAATGTCTCGGTTTCCCCCGATGCCATCCGGATGGGACTCGGAGATCTCAGTAAGGCGAAACCGCAGATTCACGAGGTTACTTACCCGCTGGTTCGACTGGCTCAGCGCGACCAGGATTCTGCGGTGGCCTTCAAAGAATTGCAGCAGGAATGGAAGACGACGCGAGAACAACGTCGCCAGGCAAATGCCGCGTTTCATGTGTTGACCGATTTCCGTGACCCCGCCATTCCAGCCGGATGGGTGATCGAAGGGGATGGAATGCGTCACGGCTACGTTGAAGAAGGAACACCGCTGGTTGCTCTGGATGGGCAGATCGTCGCACGATTTCTGCCGCGCGGGTACCACACAAACGCGTTGTCATCACGCCTGCCTGGCGCACTGAGGATGCCACCCGAACATGTCGTTCCGAAAAACATTGTCAGCATCCATGTGGCAGGGGGCGAGTTTGGTGGTTATCTCGTGATGGATGACCATTCCTTTCAGAACGAAACCGTTTCATTCCTGACGAACACAGATCCTCAATGGCGATCTTTTGCTGATGCCTCACTGATCAACGGCGTGCAGCAAGTGACAGTTGAATTTGCAACGGCATCATTGAACCCCAATTTCCCTCCTCGCACCGGGATGGCTCCCGGGCTGAAGAACGAAGATTTCGGGTATGACAAAAGAAGCTGGATCAGCATCACAGGAATCGTCACTCACGATGCGGGCGGAACCCCGCAGGAGGAGCTCGATTCCTTTGTTTCGTTATATGACGGGGACCTTCCTTCAACGAATGAAGCGGTCTGGGGACATGTCACACGCTGGGCCAATGAGGCCATTCAGCGATGGTGTGCGGGCCAGCTTCAACAGGGTGATCGAGCCATTCTCGACTGGTTGCTTGCAACGAAACTCTTGCCGAATCAACCTCAGGTACAAAGTCGACTGGAGGCATTGCTGGCAGAGTATCGGACTGTCGAAGGGGCGATTCCGTTTCCCAGAACGGTCAACAGCATGGACGAACGAGAAACGACTAAGGCGAACTATCCGCTGAATGTTCGAGGAAACGTGGATGTGCTGGGAAAACCCGCTCAACCTGATTTCCTGCAGATGTTCGCAGGTCGCAATAACGTTGCTGTCAGCCCGGGAAGTGGACGACTGGAACTGGCAGAGTCGCTGCTGGATCCCGAACATCCACTCACCGCACGCGTCTATGTGAATCGCGTCTGGCAGTGGGTCTTCGGCACGGGGCTGGTCGCCACGCCGGATGATTTCGGCAGACTTGGTGACCGCCCTTCTCATCCAGAATTACTGGACTGGCTCACACGTGAATTCATCCGCGAAGGATGGTCGACGCGAAAGCTGATTCGTCGCATGGTTCTCAGCCAGACATTCCGGCAATCTGGTGTCGTCAGCGACCAGGCACGACAACTTGATCCAGCCAACCGATTGCTGCATCACTATCCAACACGGCGACTTGAGGCCGAGGCGATTCGGGATTCGCTGCTCGCGGTTGCAGGACGACTGGACCACTCGCTCTATGGTCGTCCCATCCTCCCAAACCGCCATTCTGAAGATGGTGCCAAGCGGCTTTTCAGCGGTCCGATCGACGGACAGGGACGCCGGTCGATCTACCTGCAAATGTCGATTATGGCTCCGCCGAAATTTCTGGTCGACTTCAATCTGCCCGAGCTAAAGCTTCCCACGGGCCGGCGCGATGTCACCAACGTTCCGACTCAGGCGCTCGTCATGCTGAATGATCCGTTCGTGCATTCGATGGCGAAGCACTGGGCAACCCAACTGGTGAAGCAACCGCATTCCAATGTCGAGGATCGCGTGAGCGAAATGTTTGTGCAGGCGGTTGGCCGTGAACCCGGTATGGCCGAGCGACAGCGCTGGGCTGCGGCTGTCACCGATTTCGCCGAGGCCCCCGGCGGGGACATTCTCAAAGACGAAGTCGCCTGGCGACGGATGGCCCACGCCTTGTTCAATACGAAAGAGTTCTTGTATTTCCGGTAAGCGGGATACGGTGGCCGATTTGCATAGGATAGTATTCAGGTAGGATACACAGCGGTTTCCAGATAAGATCGACTCATGATGCGACACCATTCTCAACACAACTGTGGCTGCCCGGGACGAATGATGGCGTCACCGACGCGACGTGGATTCCTGCAACAGTCTGCGGCCGGGTTCGGCTGGCTTGCATGGCAGGCTCTGGCTGGTAACTCATTCGCCCAGCATCACGCACCACGTGCCAAGAACGTCATTTTCTGTTTCATGGATGGTGGCCCCAGTCACGTCGACACCTTCGATCCCAAGCCGATGCTGAAACAGCACGAAGGGAAACCGATTGGCGAGAGTGCTGTCAGCAAGCGATCTCAGTCGAGTGCGAATCGAGTCTGGCTGGGCAGTCCCTGGGAATTTCGCCAGCGCGGTGACAGTGGCCTGTGGGTCAGCGACCTGTTCCCGCGAATTGCCAGCGTGGCAGATCAGTTGTGTGTGGTTCGATCGATGGTCGGCGAACTCCCCCTGCACGGCCAGCAGAATCTGTTGCTGCATACCGGACGAATCCTCGGGCAGGCCCCGAGTCTTGGCGCATGGGTTTCATATGGCCTGGGGACCGAGAACCGAAATCTGCCGGGATACGTCGTACTGAACAATGACTGGGTTCCTAACGGTGGTCTGGAGAACTTTGGAAGCTCCTTTCTTCCTGCCAGCCATCAAGCAACGATGCTGCGTCCGAACGGCGTTCCTGTCGACAACATCGTCGCCGCCGATGCGGGGCGGATTCAAAGGCGAAAGCTCGATCTTCTCGCCGCTCAAGATGCCGAATTCGCAGCACGCTCATCCGACGCTAAAGCCATTGAAGGGGCCATTGCCAATTACGAGACAGCGTTCCTGATGCAGAGTGCCATTCCTGACATCGCGGATATCAGTCGTGAACCGGAACACATTCAGAAACTGTATGGACTCGATTCCACAGACGAACATCAGAAGCTGTATTCGCTGCAGGCGCTGCGAGCCCGGCGTCTGGTTGAATCGGGCGTCCGATTTGTTGAGATCACCTGCCCCAGTTTTGACGGCAACAATTCGCCGTGGGATCAGCATGGCCAACTGAAACAACTCCACGAAAAGAATGCCCGGATTACGGAACAATCTGTCGCGGCCCTCATCATCGATCTGGAACAACGTGGTCTGCTCGACGAGACGATTGTTCTCTGGGCCGGGGAAATGGGACGCACCCCGCACACGCCCGCCGTCAGTCCGACGGCGGGACGTGATCACCATGTCAACGGATATACACTGTTCATGGCAGGCGGAGGATTCAAAGGCGGAATCACGTATGGAGAAACGGACGAGTTCGGAAATTCAGTAGTCCGCGACCCCGTCGATATCCACGACATTCACGCCACGATCCTTCATCAACTGGGTCTTCAACACGAGAAGCTGACGTACAGATTCGGTGGACGAGACATGCGACTGACGGATGTTCATGGTCGCGTCATCAAAGACCTGCTGACATAGTGCGGGTCGCACTTCCGTCTGCACCTGTTGGTCGGCGTGTCAGAACGATTGATCCCGGACATCTCCGGTCCCTTTGACCTTCAATGGACCAAAATCAAACTTGATCCGCCCCAGCAGGTCGTCAGGTTTTTCGAAGTAGGTTGCCAGCAACTTCTGCAGCGCCGGATCAACTGTTGCCTGTTCGTCCCGCGACTGAAAGTGAGACAGAATCAGGAGCTGATAGGTTCCTGCCGGAATTTCGAGGCGATACTGACCGGAGTCGTCGGCCGTTGCCATCGCTCCACCGAGTGCTTGAATCGCTGTTGAGGCAAATTTTGCGTCGGCTTCTCCATCGGCGGAACGGAAACCCACAACAGAAAGACGAACTTCGCCTGCCTTTTGCGGCGGGAATGCAATGATCCGCGCGCCGCGATCAGGTTGACTGGATCCATCGGCCGACTTGTAAGTGATTCGGCCCGTGACCTGACTCGCTTTCGTATCGACTTCAGGGGTGGTCGAGGTTGACTGTGGAGCAGCAGCAGGCTTGAACTCCAGCAGTTTCACAAACCGTTCAAACAACATCCCGGCGACAAACGCGATTCCGACCATCAATGCGACACGCGGCATGGAACTGCGAATCGGAATCGGTCGGCGCTGAGGCTCTGGCTGTGGCTTGGAAGCGGTCTCAACAGGAACCGGTTCATCAACCGGGGCGAGCGACGCCAGTTCTGCCAGCAGACTCTGCTCGTGTCGTTTGGAATCCTGCTGACCCGACGATGTGGCCGAGGGTGGGGGTTCCGCGATCTCGTCATCAGTCATGGGGGGATTGATGGCGATCGGGGTTGGCGGTATCGGAACCTCAATCGGAATCGGCTCAGGGATCAGTTGTGGAAGTTCGTTCTCTTCTTCGAGTTCTTCGTCCGACTGAGTCTGTCGGGCAACCGGTTGAGGATCCGAGCTGCCAAGTCGAGCGAGTTCTTCGAGAGCCCGGGCCAGTTGAGCGTCCTGCAGGTTCAGTTCCGGTTCGGGCAAAGGTTGCAGCGAACCATCCAGTTGAGGAACGCGGATCGACCGACCGCACGTCGGGCAATCGACAATTCCTCCAGCCTGGGCTCGTGAGATCCCCAGAAACTGGCGGCAGTAGTTGCAACGAAATTTGATCGGCATTCCGAATATTATCCGCGGTATTAAAGGCAGACCGTTGATGTTCGTCCGTCATCAGCCCAATTGAACCGGACGATGGCGCGATCCAGCTGATGGGGATTGGAAATCCGATGAAGGAATGCCATCGGACAAACCAAAAAACCTTCAAATACCGTACTGAACCGAACTCTATTTTTTAAGTCGAGCCCGATACTTTTCGTAGAACTTTGTCTGGCGGCTTTCAGGAGCGTATGGCGTCCCCTGGATCAGAACGCCCTTGATTTGCGTCGTTTCCTGCAGCGGAGAACCATCGGTAATAATGGCATTCGCCCATTTACCAGGAGTCAACGAGCCCATCCGGTCTGCAACTCCCAGGATCTCAGCAGACATCAACGTGACACCCTTCAATGCTTCTCGTTCGGGAAGTCCGTAGGCGACGGACATCGCAGCTTCAAACGGAGCATTGCGACTGTTCGATGCCGTATCCGATCGGAAGCAGAATCGGACTCCGGCTTCATGCAATCGCCCGGCGTTGGCGTAGGGTGCGTCAAACGGATCGTATTCCTCCTGCGGCTTACGCATCACCGGACCAATAATAACAGGAATTGATGCCGCCTTGATCTTGTCGGCAACCTTCCAGGCATCGACCGCTCCGCAGAGAACAATCTTCAGTTTCTCTTCCTTCGCAAAGTGGATTGCCTCGAGGATGTCCTGTCGCGTTTCGGCTTCGATGTAAACCGGGCGTTGACCTTTCAGATACGGGCGAAGTGCTTCGTAGCGAGGATCGACCAGCAGTGCAGGATTAGGAGTAACCCCCTGTTTCTGATCTTCAGCTTCTTTCGTGCGAGTGGCATCGTAAAGTCGTGCCGCCTTGAGATGACGTTTCAGTTCCTCCATCGGCTGACGACGATCTTTGCCTGTTGGCCACAGCAGATGAAGTCCCGCTTCCATGTCAAACACCATTTCGGGCATCGTCCAGCCTGCGAGATGAACCATCGACGTCTGACCAGCGATGATTGGCCCATGAACTCGACCATGTGACGTCATGTTGCCTCCGCCCGCTGGCAGACACAACGTGGCGGTGATACCTCCAGCGCGCGCAACCGGGATCAGTTCGGAATCGGGGTTCACGGCAATCCCCGCTCGCAAATCCGCCTGGAACTGGCCGATTTCACTGAGATCACTTGTTTCACGGACCTTGCCGATTTCGATCAGTCCGACAGAGGTTCCCGCATCAATCATTCCCGGATAGACCTGCAGGCCATTCGCAGGAAGTACCGCAAAGCCCGCTGGGATGGGCAGGTTCTGAGGTCCGATTGCCACAATCTTCCCGGCATCCACCAGCATGACTCCATTCGGAATCGGATCTGCATCGACCGGATAAAGTGTTGCTCCCGCAATGGCGTACCGAGGCCCCTTCGCAGGCGAAAGGTCAATGGAAAGGATTCGCTCTTCAGGCTTGGGAAGCTTCAGTTCTGCAGGCTTGGCTGAGGCAACCGCCGCTGCAGGACTCATGGCACTCGGCTGCTTCTCTCGCGTGAAATAGACTTCGCCCGCAATGATCGTCTGCTCGCAGCGTGAGAATGCATTGAGCGGGTGTCCGCTGAAGATTGCCAGGTCCGCCTGCTTGCCAACTTCGATTGAACCCAACCGGTCAGCCAGACCCAGTTCGCGTGCGGGATTCAAGGTGATCGTCTGCAAGGCGGCGTCGGGAGGCATGTTCCCGTAACGAACAGTCTTGGCGGCCTCCAGGTACAGATGTCGAATCAATTCCCAATCGTCGCTCTTGATCACAGAATTTGCCCCGGCTTCATGCAGCAGAGCGGCATTGTGAGGGATCGCATCGAAGGCCTCGACCTTGTACGCCCACCAGTCAGCAAACGTACTGCAACTGGCTCCATGCTTCACGATTTCTGGAGCGACTTTATAACCTTCGAGGACGTGTTGCAGAGACCAGACACGGATCCCGTGATTCTCGGCGACTCGCAGCAACATCAGGATTTCATCGGCTCGATAGCAGTGTGAGTGAATAAACTTTTCGCCGTTCAGGATTCCGACCAGCGCATCCAGACGAAGATCACGCCGCGGTGGAGGCAGTTTGTCAGCCTCGACACCAGCCTGTTGCCGGGCACGTTCATATTCCTGCCACTGCCGGCGGTAATCGAGTGCTTCCAGAAACGCGCGATTCAAAGTGGCTTCCACACCAAGACGCGTGTTAGGAAAGCGCCCTGATCGGAACTTGACGTTTTCTCCCAGGGCAAACTTGACCCCGGTATGAGCCCCCGGAAACAAGTGCTCGTTGGCACTGGTTCCATGCTTCAACTGGACAACAGCATCCTGTCCGCCGATGCAATTTGCCGAACCGTGGAGCAGTCGCGCGGTGGTCACACCACCCGCGAGTGCGCGATATTCGCTGGCATCTGCGGTATTGACGACGTCGCGAACACGGACTTCACAGACGATGGATGCCGTTGCTTCGTTAACCCCATTCAGCCCACTCGAAATCATAATGTGACTGTGGGTATCGATGATTCCCGGCATGACATACCGGTTCGTCGCATCAATCACGAGCATTCCCGGATCGGCCAGCAAATCAGGACCGATGGCGATGATGGTGCCGTTCTTGACCAGGATTGACGTGTTTGGCAGTGTCTTGCCAGTCGCCGTCAGGACAGTCCCACCTTTGATCAGGACGTTGCCGCCGGTCTGAACCGGTCGGGCAAAACGATCCTCAGGAAACTCCACAGGCTGTTCTGCTGTGTTTCCCTGAGGCTGATTCATCGGGTTCATCGCATCCGCAGTCCCCTGCCCTGCTGGTTTTGGTTCATCAACCGTTTCAATGACGGTCAATTGAACTCCCGTATTCGGAGCAGGCTTTGATTCCTGTCGAGTGGCGGACCATTTCGTAGTGGCCCCAAACGGAGACTTCAGTTTTCCTCGCAGAACCGCCCCGTCCAGTTGAGCGTCGAACTTCAACGAAACCACATTGTCGCCAGCACCAATCGCGACTACGAACTCCACGGACGACTCCGTCACCTTTCCGGAGGAAAGACGACCGTCTCCCTGCTCGCTCTTGAATCGCCCAGAGAGCGCACGGTCCGATTGAGTCAGTTCCAGTTCGCCTCGCAGTTTCCCCTCGGACGATTCAATTTCGACATTCCAGGTTCCACCAACCTGCAGCGGTGCAGGAGCAGTTGTTGCTGGAGGAGGTGTCACGATCGGCTTGGCATCTTTGTGGTATTCGTAACGTTGACCATTGATCACCACGTAGCGGACTTTGGATTGTTCGTGATCAAACGCTCCTGTCATGACCACCAGATAAGCGGGGCGGCCGACCGCGATTGTGCCGAGTTCCCGATCGAGGCCCAGCATCGCGGCAGGTTGAGTTGTTACGGCAGCCAGAGCGGCATCGCGATCCAATCCGTTTGCGATCGCCTGACGGAGTCCCTTAAAGATTTCTGCCGGGTTCTTGCCGTCCCGTGACGAAATGGCGAATCGGACTCCTGCTTTTTGAAGTGCAGCCAGTCCAGCAACACGTTTCTTCCATTCGTCGCGTTTATGTTCGCGCACTCGCTGAGGCTCGGGCAGATCTGCGTAGGGATCATCACCCGGTTTGGCCGCATCAGCTTTGGGTTCGTCGCCAAAATCAACATGGGCGATCACGTCGACCTCGGCCTTCTTGAGGCGATCAGCGACGCGATAAGCTTCGTGACCTCCCCAGATGACGGGACGCAGTTGATGTTCGGCGGCAAAGTTCAGAGCGCGATCATGATCGTCGCGCGTGCTGGCGACGAAGGCAGTTCTGATTGCAGCATTTCGCATGGCTGCCATCGCTTCGAGAGCGGGATCTGTGGCGGGTCGCGCAACATTCGCGACATTGTCCGCAAACAACTTTTTCAGAGTCATGTGACGTTGGGCATCCAGAAACGTCTGACGCAGATGGGCGTGGACTCCCATATTGGTGGAAGGGTATTCGCCTCCGCCTCGTTCCGACAGTTGCATCGTGGCGAACGATTCCGAGACGAGCAGTGATTCGCGCAACGGAAGTGACGCGAGATTCAAAACAGTTCCACGACCGCTGGCAATCCGCCCTGTTGGCAGAACATGAACCGCAACGAATCCCTGCTGGCGATATCGTTCCTGATCTTCGCCACGGACAACAAGATGTTCGGCAGCAGAAAACTCGGGGGTCAGAGCATGGTGATCATCCTGCCGCATTCCAGCGAGTGCGTATTTTGAAATCTCGACAGATCGTCCTTCAACGGGCTGTGGTTTCGCGTCCTGAAGGAAGATCGAGGCACCTGCATCAATGAATCCGGGGAAAATCGACAGGCCTTCAGCCTCGATGATTTCGGCATCGATTGGTGTGGGAATGTCAGCTCCGACGGCAGCAATCCGCCCCTGACGAACAAGGAGATGAGTCTTCTCAAGAACTTGACCGGGAGCGAGGACCACCCGAGCGTTGCGATAAATCGTGGCTGCAGGTTGGAAACCGTTTACGGCGGGTTCGTTCGCAGTCGCGTTTGTGGTTAAGAGCGCGAGGACGCCAAGGACGAACGGCCGCAAGAGAGATCGGAAAGATAATGCCAAGATTGCAGCGCTCCCTGAAAAAGCCGAAGAATCGGTGGTTCAATGTCGAATAGCGATGGTGCCGGGGGTACGGATTCTACGAACTGCTCACGTAAACAACAGGACGGGCTGAAAACCAACGCCCGGCCTGCGCAGGTTCGTTGGCCGGGCAAACTTTTCGATTTGGAAGTCCCATTGACGAGCCGGAAATTCAGTCTCCCCAGAGCCTAACGGGTGGGGGGGACCGTTTGCCAGCCGATTCTGGGTCTTGCAGAACTCTGGTAATCCAGAGAGAGTTGAATTGACAGATCACTTGCATTCGATATCATCTTTGCTACGTTAATAGTGGATTCCGAGAAATCGGAATCCGGCTTTGGTTTCCGGCTGACGAGGTGTGAAGTCGTCAACTGGTGGCAAAAGAGACTTCTAGCGGATCTCTTGTCAGACTCCGACGGCGTGGAATTGCACTCGAGTGTTCCGCCGCAGTGACCTTGCGAGTCATCTCATTCGGTCTGTATGACGGATGTCATTCAGGTTGGGTGCATGACCCGGGGGCTGTCGTTCGCGGCGAATCTTCAGCGGGGCGCTTGTTGTTTCACGTCGTAAAAAAGCGGCGCTGGTGGTTCGCTTCAGGAGTGTGATGCGCTCTGAGCGGTAGTTCGCTCTGGACGGTATTTTCGCTCTGGACTGTGATTTCCTTGTCGTGACGCGAGAGGGATGGACGCCTCAACCGAGAACGGCTCGCAACCCTGTGATGACTGGCGGCGCGGATTTGTCGCGGCTCAGTGTTGTCATTGCGAACTCTTGGGCGGCTGATGTCCGCTCCAGTGTTTGGCGCGGTTGTAGCATTCTTTACGAGTTTTCCGTCGCAGTCTGAACAGCGGATGAGCTGAGATTTCGCGAGATTTATTTCGCACGAAGCGGGGATCTTGTGACGTGCGGATCTCACGATGGGTCTGCCAAAGGGCTTTGTGCTGACGAAAAGGGACGTCCTTTTTGATCATTGAATGTGTGCAAGCACTGGCAGCCATTGAGATTCAGACGATAGGTAACCCCTTTTATTGACATCGCCTCCATGTCGACGCTTGGTTCGTGGGCGAAGGACAGGAATTGCTGTGGCGTTTTGCCAGGCATGACCTGTGTGATTCTGAGTGACAACGGCTCGATCGGACCAGTTTTCTGGACGTCGAGATTGATCGTTCGAGTGATAGGTTCTTGATCGCGGGAATTGCTGTATGACAGAGATGGATTCGGACGTGCCAAAGAAGACGACCAGGCCTCGTCGACGTAAAGCGGCTCCTCCGGTGGAGGACGTGAGCACCATAGAATCTGTTGAAACCGGTAAGGTCGAAAAAGAACCGCAGCGACCCGTAATCGAGGATGTCCTCGAAGAAACGGCCGCAGCTCGGGCGGAAATCGAATCCTCTCCCCCAAGCGAGAGGGATATGGATTTCGAGGCGATGGATTCCGATTCCGGAGCAGAACCTGGCTCGGGCGGCGAAGGTGGCGGTGGAGGCGATTTCTACCGTGATGATCGTCCCCGACGACGACGTCGACGAGGACGTGGTCGAGGCCCCAACGGACAGGATGGCCCCGGCGGATACAACAACCAGCAGGGCCAGAATAACCGCGGCCCTCGCGGTCGAAACGGGTCTCAACAAATGGATCGCCCCCGCGGTCCTCACAATCGTCGCTCCGACGGACCTCGCGGACCTCGCCCGCAATCCAACGAACCTCGCGGCCCCGAAGTCCTGACCCCCGTTCAGGGGATTCTGGAACTGCATCCGAAAGGATACGGTTTCCTGCGTGACGCGAAGGCTGGCTACATTTCGCAGGAATCAGACTCGTTCGTTTCGGGCTCACTCATTGAAAAATATGGGCTGCGAGAAGGGGTCTTGATCACTGGCGAAAACGTCCCAGGTGGACGTGGCCAGGGACCGCGACTGAAAACAATCCAAACGATCGAAGGTCGGTTGCCTGAGGTTTACGCCGAGATCAAGAACTTCGATTCGCTGACCCCCGTTAATCCATATCAGCAGATCCGGCTCGAGACAGGTTCTACGCCAATCACGATGCGCGTGATGGACCTGCTGACCCCGATCGGCAAAGGACAGCGAGCCCTGATCGTCGCTCCACCGCGAACCGGTAAGACGATGCTTCTTCAGGAAATTGCCGACGCTGTCAGCAAGAATTACCCTGATATTTATCTGATTGTACTGCTGATTGACGAACGTCCTGAAGAAGTGACAGAAATGCGTCGCCGTGTGAACGGTGAAGTCGTCGCTTCATCTCTGGACCGTGAAGTCGAAAACCACATTCGCGTCAGCCAACTGGTCTTCGAACGCACCAAGCGCATGGCTGAAGCGGGACGTGATGTCTTTCTGCTGCTGGACAGCATCACGCGAACAGCACGAGCCTTCAACAAGTGGACAAACTCGGGCCGAACCGGAACGGGTGGACTGGACGTCAAAGCAATGGACCTGCCGAAGAAGATGTTCGGTATGGCCCGTCAATTTGACGAAGGTGGCTCGCTGACTGTGGTCGGAACCGCTCTGATTGAAACCGGTAGCCGCATGGACGATGCGATCTTCCAGGAATTCAAAGGGACGGGGAACATGGAAATGGTCCTCAGCCGCGATTTGGCCGATCGAAGAATCTGGCCGTCGATCGACATCACAAAGTCGGGCACACGTCGCGAAGAGAAAATCCTGGCGCCAGATGTGCTCGAGGGGGTGACGCTCCTGCGTCGTAGCCTGATTTCGATGAGCCCTGTGGAGGCCATGGAGCAACTCACACGGACTCTGCAAAAGTTCCCAAGCAACGCTGACTTCCTGGCACGGATCAAGCAGATCCTGTAGTCCGCCAGAGGCATGTCATTCTTCAAAGACCACGGGGCTTTCGAGCCCTGTGAGTCTTGCTCTATTGAATTTCCGCTGAGATCGCTGCCGCGAACCGAGGCCCTCGTCACAAAACTTGCAACGGTTCGCTGCGATGTTTTCGGCAGTGAACAGTCAACGTGGCGCGGCATCGTCGAATGCAATCGATTCGGTCACAGAGTCGCTCAGTGCGGGTCGCACATCCGCGTCAGCCACTGCAGAATGTTACCCGCGGGACGCCACAATCAGGCTGCTTCGATGATCGAAGCACTCGCCTGCCCCATGCGAGTCACATTGATCTTCAGCACGATCTTGTTGTCGGTCGGCTGTGGTTTGCCGCTGACGATATTCAGCGGGCATTCCGGATCAGGGGTTTCGTAGTTCAGCGTCGGCGGGATCAAGCCGTGGGTCAGCCCGAGTAACGAGCCAGCGAGTTCCATCATGCCCGAACCGGCTCCTGAGTTCCCCAGAAAACTCTTCAGGGCTGTCACGGGGATCTTGCGACCTAGATCATCTCCGAAGACATCCAGAATCGCCTTGGCTTCTTCAATATCGATCTGCTTGGTCCCCAGGCCATGAGCGTTAATGTGGCCGATCTGATTCGGCGTCAATCCGGCATCACGCAGTGCCAGTCGCATCGCGTTTGCCAGGGCCGCCCGAGTTCCAACAACTCCTGTCGGACTGAGAACGCAGGAGGAACCGGTTCCGAGAACCCGGCCCCAGATCCTGGCACCGCGCCGTTCGGCGTGTGACCGCTCTTCCAGAATAAATGTACAGGCACCTTCACCGACAACTCGTCCCGAACGATTCAGATCAAACGGACGGCAACGACGTTCAGGTTCAGCCGGGGTCCGGGCCAGGTCGTGCCACAATTCCAGATGCAACGTCTTGATCGGATGCAACGTTGTCCCGGTCGTTCCGGAGATAATCACGTCGGCATGGCCACGCTGAAGAACTCGCCGCGCTTCACCGATCACTGCTCCGGCCGACGCATCGTCCATTGTCAGCGAATTGCTCGGACCGCGCGCGTCTGCAGAAATACTGATATGGCAGGCAGGCATATTGGGCAGATATCGGAGCAACCAGAGTGGCTCCATTTTTCCGAGCCCCGTTTGTCCCCACTTACCAAATTCAAAATGGGTGGACCCTGGTGGATCGCAGCATTCGATGACGCTGGTTTCGAGAATATCGGGAGCGCTCAACATCAGGTTCGCACCGAACTCGACACCCAGACGTTCATGATCGATCGCGCCCAGATCGACACCGCCGTGCTGAAGCGCCAGGCTGGCGGAAGCAACACCCAACTGGATTTCGCGGCACATCGCCTTGATGTTCTTCCGCTGCTCCTTCAGGTAAACCTTTCTCGCCGACTCGTCCGTAAACTCGCTGACTTCAGCACCAACGGCATCAGGTGAGGCCGTCACCGGGAAAATCTTGCAGTGATGGACACCAGATCGACCAGCATTCAGGTTTTCCCAGAATGGATCGACGCCAATCCCGATCGGACTGACAATACCAATTCCAGTGATGACGACTTCGCGTGTTGACAGTGGCTCGTTCATTTTCTCTCAGACTGCGGCAGGAATCAGACTTCGCGTTTGGAATCTAGCGAGGAAACCCCTCGTCGGCACTCCGATTGCGAATTCCAGACACCTCGCTGAAGGTTGAGCCCATTGGAGACTCAAGCGGAACCCTCATAGAAGAGTCGAATTTTGGGCGTTTTGCAACCCAGACCGGGGTCTAGCAGCACTCAATGCATCTGCCGACTCCGATATGACAACTTGAATCGCCAGCCTGCTTTCGAATGCAACTGCCGATTCTGCCATCAGTTGGGCCGTCCGACGACCAGGCAAGCGTTGTGTCCCCCGAACCCGAAGCTATTAGACAATACCCGATCCAGCTTGATCGACCGGGCAGTGTTCGGAACATAATCTAAGTCGCAGTCCGGGTCCTGATTTTCGATGTTGATGGTCGGGGGGACCAATTGGTTCAACAACGACAAGATGGAGATGATGAACTCAACTCCACCCGAGGCACCTAACAGGTGACCTAACTGGCTTTTCGTGCTCGACACGCAAAGTCCATTTTTTGCGTAAGCTCCGAATACTCGCTTGATCGCGTTCGATTCGGCTTTGTCACCCAGTGGCGTACTGGTACCGTGAGCGTTGATGTACGCAACCTGCTCCGGGTTCAGGCGAGCGTCCTTGAGTGAATCGCTCATCGCACGGGCTGCCCCCGCACCTTCCGGATCGGGCGCGGTCATGTGCGAGCCGTCTGATGACATTCCATAGCCAAGAACTTCGGCGAGGATTTCTGCTCCCCGACGCTTGGCGTGCTCGTACTCTTCCAGAACGACGACCCCTGCCCCTTCGGCCAGGACGAATCCATCCCGATCCCGATCAAACGGGCGGCTGGCAGATTCCGGGGAATCATTGCGAGTCGAAAGTGCGCCCATGCGGGCGAATCCAGAGAGCCCCATCGGGGTGATGGCCGCTTCGCTACCGCCGGTGATCATGACATCAGCGACATTGTGCTGAATCAGGCGGAAAGCGTCCCCGATCGCATTACTGGCTGAAGCACATGCGGTTGCAACGGCACTACTGGGGCCTTTCAGCTTCCAGAACACCGAAATGTTCCCGCTGGCGGCGTTCACCATCAGCTTGGGGATCATGAATGGCGAGACACGTGACGGACCACGATCGAACAGCTTTGCGTGCTGCTCTTCGATCTCATTCAGTCCACCGATTCCGCTGCCGATGATGACGCCACATCGATACGGATCGGGTTCCGCAGCAAAGTCGATTCCGCTCTGGCGGACCGCCTTCTGAGCCCCCGCGAGGGCAAACTGCGAAAAACGATCGAGTCGCTTGGCTTCTTTTCCATCAAAATGATCTTCAGGACGGAAGTCTTTGACTTCGCCACCGAAATTCACCTTGAAGTCGGAGCAATCGAATCGCTCGAGTCGGCTGACGCCGCTTTTGCCGGCGCACAACTTGTCCCAGAACTCCGGGACATCACTCCCGAGCGCGGTGACAACCGACATCCCTGTCACGACGACGCGTCTGGCCATCCGTCACTGCTTCTCCATGATATAACTGACGGCATTGCCGACGGTTTGGATTTTGTCCTGATCCGCTTCCGGGATCTGTACGCCAAATTCGTCTTCGAATTCCATGACGAGTTCGACCAGATCGAGCGAATCGGCCTTCAAATCAGCAATAAACGCGCTTTCCAGCTTGATGTCATCCTTGGGGATGTTGAGCTGTTCGCTGACGATGCTGATGACTTTTTCTTTGACCTCTTCAACCGACGCCACGCTGCACTCCTTCGTAGCAGATCAATCGTTATTCCACCACGGCACCTGTCCATCTTCGGACAGTTACCAAGCCGGACGCCGTTGTCAGGCTGCGGCGCGGAGCAGATATACCGGGTTTCCCCAGTTGTGTAAACCGCAGGAAACGAGCGAATTTGCGGAATGTTCCCAAGAGGCGAAGTTTTCCGGCCAGTCACCGCCGTATCACTGCCGAGTCTGCCGCTCAACTGACGCCAGTTTTACCATGTTCTTCCTCTCTTGAAACGTCACGCATTTCGAATCAAAAGGAACTCATACAATGGGATGGTGCAGTCGTTAATTGGTGGTGACATCGTGAATCAATCGAGAGAACCTGAATTGCAGGGTGCCACGGTTTTGGAGGTTTTGGGTGGCACTGGCGGCAGCTTTGTGCCGCCAGTGTCTTGTAAAGTTGTCGACAGAACTTTGCGTGGGGACAATAAACACGAATACTGGCGTTGGTTAGAGTGCAGCTCAACTTGTCTTTCCACAGATTGCACTGGCGGCACAAAGCTGCCGCCAGTGCCACCCAACGCGGGTAGCGATGTCCCGGATATCCACAACCATGTCCGGACTCGCTCAAGGTCTGCAAATTCATTTCCAGAGTACACTTGGCGGTTGACAAAGAACCGTTCCCCAATGAAATCATTCACCGCATTTGACGGAACAAATTCTGGCCTGTGGTGTTATGTTAATTTTGTTTTAGGTGCACTTCATAAGTTCTCGCATTGAGGCCACGCTCATGAATCGAATCTCCGTCCTTCTTCTCACGGTCGGGCTGGTGACGTGTCTCGCTGGCAATCTGGCGGCTCTGAAACCATTACACGCTCAACAGCAGCCTGATTCGACGGAAAAGATTGATTTTGAGCGTGCCAGGGAGCTCTTTCGGAAGCGTCAAAACGGTGAGAAGCTGACCGCAGACGAAGAGGCGTACCTGCGACGAGCTCAGGCAGCGCGTCAGGCTTCGAATACGACGTCCAAACCAAATGAAACCGCCCCGCCCGGTGAAAAAATCGATTTCGATCGAGCTCGCCAACTGTTCCAGAAACGCCAGAACGGTGGCAAACTGACCGAGGATGACGAGGCCTATTTGCGAAAAGCGATGGCCGCTCGACAAGGAGGAAGCGGCGCTGCACCTTCGCCGCGTGAAAAGACCGGATTGATCCCTCTTACGGAAATGAATGCCAACGACCGGTATCAGGGCGAAGATGGTGGACTGTACGGCGGCGGACGCAATTCGCCGCCCGAATCCCATGAAAAGGCTGCGTTGGCGGAATTATCCCGAATCCGACCTCTCGACTCGAACGGCAAACCGGCTGACGATGGCAGGATCGTATTTGTCTCGATCAGCATGTCCAACGCAACTCAGGAATTCTCAAGGTTTAAGCAATTGGCCGATGCCGATCCTGCCAAGTCTGACATGCTGACCATTGTTGATTGCGCCCAGGGAGGACAGGCCATGGCCGAATGGGCACCGGCCGATGCTCGACCATGGAGCGTCGCTGAACAGACACTAGCCCGCGCCAACGTATCGCCAAAGCAAGTGCAAGTGGCCTGGATCAAATTGGCCAACAAAGGGCCCAGCGGAGCCTTGACGGTCCACGGAAAAAAGCTCGAACAAGACACTCAGGCAGTCATTCAGAATGCGAAGGCCCGATTCCCGAATCTGCGGATTGCGTATCTGTCGAGTCGCATCTACGCGGGGTACGCCACGAATGCGTTGAACCCTGAGCCCTACGCGTACGAATCCGCATTCGTTGCCCGCTGGCTGATTCAGGACCAGATCCGTGGCAGTGCCACATTGAAATATGCCAACGACGGCGGAACGGCCAAAGCCCCCCTGCTCTTGTGGGGGCCATACCTGTGGGCCGATGGAACGTCACCACGCAAGTCCGACCAACTGGTGTACACGCGAGAGGACCTCGCAGGCGACGGAACTCACCCATCTGACGCCGGTCGGACCAAGGTCGCTCGGTTAATGCTCGACTTCTACAAAACAGACCGATTCGCGAAATCGTGGTTTCTGGGAACTGCGGTTGAACGCTAACCGTATCGCAGTTCAGTGTGGCGTCCCACGGGCATCAAACGGCAGCGTCTGACCAGGGCGAGCAGTGAACCTCGATGGCATGTTCGACTACTCGATTGTCGAAGTCTTCCTTCGTGCT
>CAXBSB010000107.1:0-25764 GCA_963977965.1 uncultured Schlesneria sp. | reverse complement strand
CTTCGCCTGGCACCCTTTTTGTCTAGTGGTTTGTCAAAGCTAAAACTGGAGTTCAACGTGATGGGAGGGCGAGGCTCCCGCCGAGCCGTTAAGTCGATGTGCCCCAACTCCCTCAGCGGCTCAGCAGGAACTTCGCCCTCCCGATCATCGACTTCCGTTTTGTCTTTGACAATTCACCGGTCGGTTTTGCCATGCGACAACACGAACAGTGCAGAGCATGAATGTCAGTAGAAGGAAAATGGTATGCGTCGAGTAGCCGTCGTAGGACTCGGACGGTTTGGAATGGCGGTTGTCGATCAATTGGCATCGAGTGGTGTTCAGGTCATCGCTGTTGATTCCGATCACGAACTCGTGGATGAAGTCAAACATAAAGTCGACGTGGCTGTATCGCTCGATTCGACTGATGAGCGCGCATTGCGCAGCCAGGAAATCCACAAGGTCGACGTACTGATCGTAGCGATTGGCGAGAACTTTGAAGCAGCCTTGTTGACCGCTGCGATTGCCAAAAAGCAATTGAAGATTCCTCGCGTTATCTGCCGTGCGGCCACAAGCATCCACGCCGAGATCTTTAGTCAAATCGGTGCCGATGAAGTAATTCAGCCAGAATCGGAAACCGGGCGTCAGCTCGCTCGCAAACTGGCGAACCCATTCCTCGAAGACTTCATCGATCTTGGCGAAGGTTTTACACTGATCGAACTGCACGCCCCCAGTTCATTCCGAGGCAAGACACTTCGTGACTTGAACCTGCGAGTCCGCTACGGCGTCAACCTTGTTGCGATCCGTCGCACAGTTCGCTCGGCTGACAAAAATGGTGTGGAAGAGACTCGCGAAAACCTTTCAGTACCACAACCTGACGAGATCATTCAGACGGAGGACATGTTGCTGCTCATCGGAGCTACCGAGAACCTGTCACGACTTCCCAAAGAGTGATGGTCTATGCTCAATCGAATCGTCGGAATCATAGTTGTGGCCGCAATCCTGGCGGGACTACTCGTCTACAGCCAGCAGCGCATCGAGCCGTTACATGTTTCTGGATTCGTTGAGGCGCATGAAATTCGAATCGGATCGCGCGTCGGCGGACGCGTCGGTCATGTCCTTGTGAAAGAAGGTGATGCTGTCCAGCGGGGGCAACTGCTGGTTCAACTTGAACCGTTTCAGTTACACGAACTACTCGCTCAGGCGAAGTCACAGCGGAATCAAGCACAAGCAACTTATGACAAAGTGAAGGCAGGCTTTCGCGTAGAGGAAATTGCACAAGCAAAAGCTCACTTCGACCAGCTTTCCGCGATGGTCGAACGCCTGGTGAATGGCCCACGTGTCGAAGATATTGCCGCGGCTCAGGCACAGTTTGATCTGGCAGAATCAGAACTCGCAATGGCCCGATTAAAACATCGGCGCGTCGAAGAATTGTTTGGGAAGAAGACAATTACTCAGGAAGAGATGGACCAGGCAAATACCGAACTGCGAGTTGCCCGGTCGACGAGCGATGCACAGCGGGAAATGCTTGCTAAGTTGAAAAACGGGACGAGGCCTGAAGAACTGACCGAAGCCCGGGCTCAGATGGAAGAAGCGAAGCAGCTTTGGTTATTGAAAAAGAACGGTTCGCGAGCGGAAGAAATCGCCGAAGCGGAAGCAGGTGTGAAGACGGCAGAAGCGGGCATGCGAGCGATCGAAAGGCAGATCGAAGAACTCGATGTCAAAGCACCGATCGACGGTGCAATTGAAGCCATCGATCTGCAACCGGGCGATCTTGTCGGGGCAAATGCTCCTGTGATCTCAATCATGGACGTGACTCAGCTTTGGGTACGGGCCTATCTTCCCGAAAACAAACTGGCAGTCAAAATTGGCGACCCGGTCGAAGTGACTGTGGACAGTTATCCTGGTGAGCGCTTTGCAGCGCGAGTGACTTTCGTTTCTCGTCAGGCGGAATTCACACCCGGTAACGTGCAGACTCCAGAAGAACGCTCCAAGCAGGTTTTTCGCATCAAGGTGATGCTTGAGGCTGGCCGCGACCGGTTGCGTCCGGGCATGGCGGCAGACGTCTGGTTCCCTGGAAAGTAGCACGGAGATGACACTGATGGTTGCACCAGTCATCGACGTAAAGCAGTTGACTCGCAGTTTCGGCTCGCTGAATGCAGTCAGTGAGGTCAGCTTTCAAGTTCAGCGCGGCGCGATCTTCGGTTTGCTAGGCCCCAACGGCAGCGGAAAATCGACAATCATCCGGATGCTGTGCGGTGTGCTCGAACCTTCGTCAGGATCGGCAACGGTGCTTGGTCATGATGTGAGAAGCCAAGCCGAAGCGATCAAACGCCGCATCGGATACATGTCTCAGAAATTCAGCCTGTACGGTGATCTGAGTGTCCAGGAGAACATCGATTTTTACGGCAGAATCTACGGGCTTTCGGCCGAACGACTGGTGGAACGATCACAAGCCGTGCAGGAACTGACGGGAATCGGTGACCGAATCAATCAACTGGCATCGACACTTTCTGGCGGATGGAAGCAGCGGTTGGCACTCGCCTGCGCGTTGATTCACGAGCCCGATGTCCTGTTTCTTGACGAACCGACAGCCGGAATCGATCCCGTTGCGCGACGCGATCTCTGGGATCTGCTTTTCGAATTGTCGGGGCGTGGGGTCACGCTGTTTGTCACGACACATTACATGGACGAAGCCGAACGCTGTACGGATGTCGGCTACATCTACCTGTCGAAGCTGATCGTCGGTGGTAAGCCCGCGGATTTGAAACAACTTCCTGCAGTAACACCGCCGGGAATGCGACGCTTTGAACTGGAGCTTGAAACTCCGACGTCCATCCTGACACAACTGCGCCATCTTGATGGCGTCGCAGATGCGACTCTTTTCGGGCAGACGATCCATGTTCTGGCCCGGGAGCACCTGGATGAGTCTCAGATGCTGGCCGCACTGCATCTGAATCCAGATAAAGCTCGGTTTCGTGCCATTGAGCCGACACTTGAGGACGTGTTCGTGACATTGACTCGCGCTGCCGAGGAAGCGTCGCATTCGTCGCCGTCTCAATCGACTGCACCAGTGAACGTCGTGAGTTCTAATGCAAGTTCCACAGACGAACTGCCAGCGGTTCCAGAACGCCCCCCTGAAGTTACGGTCGTTGAAAAGGCACCCCCCGATCCATCTCGCCCGCCGGAATACAACGATTCCCGTTGGCGATTGACGCGCGGGTTTGTCGCGATGCTGCTGAAAGAGTTTTCTCACATCCGCCGCGAACCCGCGACAATCTTTTTCATGCTTGTCGTACCGGTAATGCAGACTGTCATCTTCGGATACGCGATTCAGCAGGAAATCGAACATATTCCGACTGTCGTTTACGATCTGGACGGTCGTCAGCAAGCAAGAGAACTAATCGACAGTTTTCGAAATACAAGATCCTTCGAAGCCACGGAGACCGCTTACGACGATGAATCGTTTCGTCGAGCCCTGGTTTCCGGGCGGGCCAAGGTCGGCATCAGGATTCCGCCGGATTATTCTGATCGACTGCTGCGAGGCAAGCAAGTGGCTGTTCAGGTCTTGATTGATGGCAGCGACTCGCAGGTCGCCAATACCGCCTTGCATGCGGCCCAACTACTGGGTGTTTCGCTGTCACTGAAGATCACCCGGCCGTTTGCTGAATCGCTTGCTGCCGTGCCCTCACGTGATCCAAGTGGCCACGCTGTGATGCCGATCGAAATGCGACCGAGGTTGCTCTACAACCCGGACCTCGAAAGCTCTCACTTTTTCGTGCCGGGCCTGGTAGGCATCATCCTGCAACTCGTCACGCTGTTTTTGACGTCCTTCGCAATTGTTCGTGAACGAGAACTGGGGACGCTCGAACAACTCTTCGTGACACCTGTGGGAAGGCTGGGACTACTACTCGGGAAACTGGTGCCCTACGCCTGTATTGGAACCCTTGAAACGCTGATTGTCTTGACCGTGATGGTCTACCTGTTCGGGGTCCCGATTCACGGAAGCCTGTTTCTGTTGATGGGATTGTCGTCGCTGTTCATCGTCTGCGCTCTGGGACTGGGACTCCTGGTATCGACCGTCGCCCGGACACAATTGCAGGCAATGCAGTTTGCATTTCTGCTGATGCTGCCGACAGTCCTGCTATCGGGCTTTATGTTCCCACGTAGCGAGATGCCTTTCCCGATCTACGTTGTCTCGTTTGCGATCCCCGCAACGTATTTTCTGGAAATTCTGCGAGGGATTATTCTGCGGGGGGCTGATCTGCTCGATCTGATTCCTCAGGTGATCGGACTGATTCTCTGTTGCTTCGCCGTGCTGTCAATCAGTCTCGCTCGCTTCCGCAAGCAACTGTCGTAGAGGTGACCTGCAAAGGTGACGAACCAATCCACGCGACTCAGAATTCAGCGGTTGGCTCGCTTCCTGAAATGGTCGCCAGGGCTTTCAGTGTGGGAAGATGGATCGAATCACTGACGAACCGAACGCTGCCATCTGCCAGCAGAATATGAACGCCCCCCGTGTGAAAGCTGTTCGGATACCATGGTTGCGACCGGTCGCTGTTCGGGGAGTGATCAAGGTAGGCGACGGCATGCAGATTAATTCCACGCCCATCCGGCGGTGACCCGGAATTCGCCATCCGGCCCCATACTTCACAGATCATGGCCGTGTTACTCATTCCATCAGTGATGCTGCTTGCGCCGACATTGGAGTCATTGAAGAACATCCCGTTATTCGGGTGGCAATGAGAATCTGGTACGGTATAGCCCGGCCACGTCAATGGCGAAAACTCGTTTGAACCAGAAACCGCGAAGTAATGCATGGCACTTGCGGCATTGGCGGGATTTCCATTCCATCCCCGGTAAATCCCGTCGAACGGATCGCTGGGGCACTGATAGACAGTAAACCGGGTTCGCATCACGGTGACATTGCCGACCGATGCGAACTGAGGATTGATCGAGAAATCGAGCTGCTGAAAATCAGCGTTACGATCCACCATCGGCAGTAATGCCGTGCCCCAGCATCCGATCGCTGCTTCCCAGTCACAGTGAGGCGTTGCCAGGTTTCGGACCCCGTGAATTTCGCCAGGTGGGAATAACCGAAACTGGTCGTGGTAATTGTGCATTGCCAGCCCCAGATTCTTGAGGTTGTTCTTACACTGCGTGCGTCGAGCTGCTTCACGGGCTTGTTGTACTGACGGAAGCAGCAACGCCATTAATGTCGCAATGATGGCAATGACCACGAGCATCTCAACGAGGGTAAACCCCGCTCGATGGCGCCCCTGAACGGCATGGCGAGAAGTGTCTGCTGCTGTGTAATCAAACACAATGTGATCAAAAAGCATCTGCTGTCAGCCTGGGTTTCGTTGCCATTTTGTGGGTTATCAGTCTCGCCCACAATAATACTTCGAACGAGGGACCAAAGTCATCGAAAATCCTTGACAGCCCTCGACAGCCCAAGCCAATCTTTTATCAGGAAACCTGACTTAGCAAGTTCAATTACGAATGACTGAGACGACAAAACCGATCGTGCCCGATGCCACCGAGCCAAACCTCGGTGAAACGGGTACGCCATTGCTGTCATTTGTGATCCCCGCTCTGAATGAGGAGCGGAATATTGCGAGAACACTGAAGCAGTTCTCACAAATTGGAACGGGCGTTCAGTACGAGGTCATCGTTGCTGATGGCGGCAGTACAGATAAGACGGTGGAAATCAGTCGACAACTTGGTGCGGTCGTGTACGTCGACACTGCTGACCATAAGACGATTGCCAGCGGCCGTAATCTCGGCGCCAGCTATGCCAAAGGCGAGATACTGATCTTCTGCGATGCAGATACCCAATTGAAAGAGATTTCAAGTTTTGTGACGCGGGTTGTGGAGTTATTTCAGGATCAACGGATTGTGGGAGCGGTTCCTCGACTGGAAGTCTTTCCACACGAGCGAATCTGGTCGGATCGAGTGTTCTCCACGTTTCTTAACACCGCCGTTCGATTTCTGTTCTGGCTCGGATGGCCGTTCGCAGGCGGACAGTGTCAGGTCGTTCGCAGGGTCAGCTTTGAAGCGGTCCATGGCTACAACGCAGAGCAAGTTCATGGAGAAGACAGCGCTCTCGTGAAGAGTCTATCCAAAATCGGTCGTCTGAGATTTCTATCGGATCAAACGGTCCTGGAGTCACCGCGGCGCTACCGGAAACTCGGATATCTCAGGCTGATTGCGATCGCGGTGTATTCGTTCATCGGACAGGCACTCTTTCGACGCAATGTACTGCAACGATGGGAGCGATTTGACTGATGTCAACGACACTCATCGTCAGCGAAAGTAGCTCCATTAGCAGTCAGTTCGTGCGAAGCTTTCGTCGTCTTCGGTCTGATCGGGCGCCATCGAATATCGATGAAATAACCTGAGTCAGACATTCATCAAAACCATTGCTGGCACTTTTTCAGCTTGAAAATCATCACAGTCACGAGAAATCATGAGCCTTGCCGACCCTGTTGTTTCCGCCGTTGGTCAGAACCGTCGATCGATCTGGATTACGCCTGGGTATTTTCTTTCCGTCCTGGTTCCAATCGGGGTTTATGTCGTACTCGGAAACATTCAGTATTTGAATACGACAGAAAGCAGTTCGTGGTTGTCAGCGGTCACTCTGCTTCAACTCGCGTTGCTAGGCTTTCCAATCGCAAGTTCCTTGGTCGCACTGGCGGGGATGCTGGTGTTTGGTCCTCCACGCGATCTGCGTCCCGGTTTCGATTGGCGCTGGAACCCTGATTTTCGATTGATCGTCGCCTATGTCAGCCGAGGAAATCAGCCTGAAGTTCTTCATCGCGCCACATCTCAGTCGCAGGCAGTCCTCGATCAACTGGGCGTTCAGTACGATATCGAAGTTGTCACTGATATTGAGATTGCTGCAGAGAATCTGCTGAGTCGTACCGGCGGCGATGTGATTTACCATGTCGTACCAAAGGACTACCAGACGCTCCGAGGAGCCCGATACAAGGCGCGCGCCCTGCAGTATCTGCTGGAACAGCGTAACCAGAGACTGCAAGATCGTGACGACTCTGAGAACATCTGGGTTCTGCATATGGACGAGGAAAGCGTTCTGACTCCCGAAGCTGTTCTGGGGATCCAGGAGCACATCGTCAAGTACGATCTGCGTACGTGCGATGGTGCGATCGGCCAGGGCGAAATCCTGTATAACTCGCTCAATTACGGTGAGAATCTCTGGACATCCTCGATCGATGCGGCGCGTACTGGCGGAGATCTGGGACAGTTTCGGATGCAGTACAAGGCTCTCCGCAAGCCGCTCATCGGCATGCACGGTAGCTACGTCTTGACTCCCGCAAAGATCGAACGTGACATCACATGGGACGTGGGAGGACATGGCTCGATTACCGAAGACTCATATTTCGCACTTTTGGCCATGGAACGCGGAGTCACATTCGATTGGGTTGAAGGCTTCATTCGCGAACAGTCTCCCTTCACAGTCTTCGATATCGTTCGACAACGCCGCCGCTGGTACTGCGGACTGGCGCATGTTTCGCGCGACCCTGATTTGAAGCTCTGGACTCGATTCACCCTGCGTCTTCTTGTTTGGTTTTGGGCATTCAGCGCGATCCTGCTTCCATTGCCGTTGATTTACATTCAACAGCGGTTCATGTTTGGCAACGGGGTTCTGCCATATGAAGTATTCATGGCCGCAGCGTTGTGTACGGGCTTCTACGCATCCGCGTATTGCCTGGGCGCATATCGAAATGTCCTGCACTGTGACATCCCTCTGCACAAGAAACTTGTGATTCTGATCGCGGCAGTCGCCGCATGGTTTTTCTACATCCCAGCGATCGTGGAATGTGCAGGAACCTTGTATGGACTGTTCTTCCCCGTCTCCAGTTTTTATGTCGTTGCCAAGGATGCCAGACGCGTTGTTGCCGCTACGGCATCTGCATGAATAGACAATGACCAGCAGCGGTCCGCCAGGAAAGGCTGTTGCAGTCTTCTCAAGCCGTTTGCTCAGCGATCTCCGCGCCCTCCGCGTTTCCATTCTTCCGGAATTCAGCTTCCGCCGGCGCTGCATCCGCAACGAAACCGCCGACGGAAGGTCTCCTCTTCGCTTCCATTAATCCAGGTATTGGCAGAACGATGTGGGGCAGAACGATAAAGAATCATTATTCTGATTTCTTCGATCATCCTGCCCTACATCGTTCTGCCCCAAACGGCTTTAGAAGCGAAGAGAGCACCGAGTCACTCAGGCTCTGCAATACCTCATTCACTGCCGCCAGCGACGGAATCCGTTATGATTCCTCGTCAACATCTTCGAATGCTCAACTTGCGGAGAAAACCCTGATGTATCGACGAATCGTACTTCCCGTGATCTGCCTGGCACTTTTGCTGTTGCCCCTCCACAAGTCGTATTCGGCCGAACCCGTGTCGAAAGGGCTGTTTGGCCGCAAGAATCTCGTGGCGTGGTGCATTGTGCCATTTGACTCGAAAAAACGAGGTCCGGAAGAGCGCGCCGCGATGCTGGAAAAACTGGGATTCACGCACTTTGCTTACGATTACCGGGCAGAGCACATCCCGACATTTGACGCAGAAATTGAAGCATTGAAACGACACCACGTGGAATTGTCAGCGTGGTGGTTCCCGACGTCGCTGAATGATGAGGCGAAGATGACTCTCGCCATCTTTGCAAAGCACAAGGTGACTCCGCAGTTGTGGGTCACCGGTGGCGGCGGACCGACGAAAGACGCAGCCGACCAGCGAATGCGAGTCGCAGCCGAAGCGGCACGGATTCGACCGATTGCCGAGGCCGCTGCCAAAGTCGGGTGCAAAGTCGCTCTCTACAATCATGGAGGCTGGTTTGGTGAACCGGAGAACCAGATCGAAATTATCCGCGAACTGAAACTCGACAATGTCGGCATCGTCTACAACCTTCACCATGGTCACGACCATCTGGACAGGTTCGCTGATCTGCTTCAGAAGATGAAGCCATACCTCTATACCTTGAACCTGAATGGCATGGTTAAGGAAGGGGACCGCAAAGGACAGAAGATTCTTCAGCTTGGCGAAGGGGATCTCGATCTGAAGATCCTGAACATCATCCGTGACAGTGGCTACACAGGGCCGATCGGAATTCTGGGGCACACGCAGGACGACGCCGAAGAACGACTTCAGGACAATCTGGATGGACTCGACTGGCTGTTGCCTCAATTGAATGGTTTGCCTGCGGGACCACACCCGAAAATGCGAACGCCAGTTCCTCGACCCGCAGCCCCCGCTCCCGCTGCAGTGAAGTCGAACAAGCCCGTCGTTGAAGGGAAGTTCGGTCAGGCACTTGATGGACGTGCCGGCGGCGCATTCGTGGCTGGACGGGAGGACTTTCACAAGTTTCCGATCACGGTCGAGTGTTGGACGAAGCTGGCAGACAAATCGTCCTACAACATCCTGGTCGCCAATCAACTGAAATCATCGGGAACTCATTGGGAAGTTTTTTCGATGGCGGGGAACGGGCATTTTACGGCCTACCTGCCTGGGTTTGCTCCAGACCATTGCAATTCTTCAGCCATGATCTGCGATGACAAGTGGCACCATGTCGCGATGATTCTGGAACCGGAACGGGTGCGCCTGTACGTCGACGGCAAGCAGGTGGCCGACCAACCACATAAGCGAAACAACCGAGCGACAGAACCCGGGGGACTCGCGATTGCTAGCCTGGTCGATCGAGCGATCGGATGCAGCGGTCTCGTTGACGAAGTTCGGATTTCTCGGGGTGCCCGGGCGATCACAACTGTTCCAGATAAGCCATGGACTCCTGACGACTCAACGATTGCACTCTGGCATCTGGATGAACTGGTCGAACAGAAGCGGTTCGATGACGCGTCACCCCAGAAGAATGCAGCATTACTGGGAGATTCGGCCGTGGCCAATCCCGGTCCTGCCCGAAGTACGGCCTCGACAAACAAGATCGAGGGTCACTGGGGCGAAGACGCCATCGGTTTTCGCTGGACCGAAGCCGATTCTCGAGATGACCGCGTTGGCAAAGTGGACAGCGGGCCGTTTTTCAGTGGATCGGTCACGGGTGCTGGCGGGCCGGTATACAAGGGAATCGTTGTCCGACTGGGCGATCAGCGCGAAGTCTCAATCCTCTACGATACCGAACTTTTGCGTGTTGCCGCAGGCTGGAATGGGTTTCTCAAGTTTGACCCTGCTCGGTTCGGGGTCATCGTTCCACCGAGAATCGATGGAACCGTGACGTTTTCCACACCGCGATTTCCGGGTGTCTCATTGCAGGAGCAGTTTTCAAACTTTCGCGAGGCGAACCCGTATGGTCCTTTGCCCAAGTCTGTGGCCCACTATGAGGGTCTGTTTCGACAGGGACAGCGAGTCGTCCTGAAGTACTCCGTCGGTACAGGTTCGGCAGAGGCTGGCGGCGAACAATCACGTACGATGATTCACGAGTCCCCCTGGCTGGAACAGCAGGCCGATGTCAAAGTTATCACTCGAACACTGCGGATCGAACCGTCGTCGGTCCCAATCCGGCTGATGGTTGCAGACGCTGCTGCGAAGGTAAGGCTGCATCCTCGATCCGAGTCCGCCTCGTTGATCGAACAAGCGGGAATTGGTCGAGTCCTCGTGATCGCTCCTCATTCGAAGCCCGTTGTGATCAAGTTGTTGTCAGGCTCTTCCGACACGAACGAAGCTGCCATGGATACGATCGTGGCTGCTTCGCCCGCGCCGGAAGATTTAATCGCATTGACTCAGCCAGGGCCTCGACTGTGGGGCGAGCCTCTGGTCACCCGGGGGGAACTCGCCAAACCTGATCCTGCTGCCGAAGCCAATCAATTTCCGTATGTCGTCGACACGCTGACATTACCCTTTGAAAACAGGTTCAACGCCCTCTTTTTTTGTGGTGGCCACGACTTCTTTCAAGATGGCCGCGCGGCTGTCTGTAATCTGCACGGCGATGTCTGGCTGGTTGACGGAATCGACGCGACGCTCGATCGCCTCACCTGGCGACGATTCGCAACAGGCCTCTTTCAACCACTCGGGCTGAAGATTGTCGACAACCATGTCTACGTTGTCGGTCGGGACCAGATCACACGTCTGCGAGATCTGAATAACGACGGTGAAGCCGATGTCTACGAAAACTTCAACAACGATGCTCACGTAACGTTGAACGGGCACGAATACGTTACGTGTCTGGAAACGGACCGCGCGGGAAACTTTTACTATGTCAAAGGAAACTGCAATTCGCAGACGCCGCATGATGGAAGCGTCTTGCGAGTCTCAAAGGATGGATCGAAACTGGACGTGTTTGCGACCGGCTTTCGCAATTCGAACGGTATCGGAATGGGCCCGAACGACGAATTGACCGTCGCGCCTCAGGAAGGGGAATGGACCCCCGCATCGGCTGTCTTTCTGGTCCGTGAAGGAGGCTTCTATGGTGGAATGATGTCACACCATCGTAAGGAGGCCCCGACTGATTTTGAGCGGCCTCTCGTCTGGTTCCCGCGTCTTGCGGACAATAGTTCCGGCGGACAGGTCTGGACCTCCAGCAATCAATGGGGACCACTTTCCAACCAATTGCTGCATCTTTCGTATGGACAATGCCGGTTGCGGCTGGTCTTGCGAGATTCAGGACAAGTGCCATCAATGGCCATTAATGGTGCCTCGATGGAATTGCCTTTGCGTTTTCTCTCTGGAATTCATCGCGGTCGTATGAATCCGCGTGATGGCCAGCTTTATCTGACAGGGTTGAAAGGCTGGACCACGAGTGCCGTTCATGACGGATGCTTTCAGCGAGTTCGCTATACAGGCAAGTCCGCCTGTGTCCCGATTGAGATGAAAGGGTACAAGAACGGAGTCTCGTTGACGTTCACCAGCGAACTCGATCCTGATGCCGCCGAAGAAATCTCCAATTTTCAACTGGAAGGATGGAACTACAAATGGTCGGCAGCGTATGGATCGCCCGAATATAAGCCATCGGCCCCCGGACAGATCGGGCGTGATGAACGTGAAATCAAATCGGCCACGTTGTTGAAAGACCGCAAGACTGTCTTTCTCGAACTTGCCGAAACGTCGCCAATCGATCAGTTGTCCGTTGGATACACGCTGCTGACAACGACAAACCAACCGATTGAACAAACGGTTGTCATGACCTTTAACGCGATTTCCAAGGAATCATTTCGCGAAGACGAACTGCATCGTCGTTCTGTTGACCCTGAACGAACCCGGGTGCTAGCGTCACTTGTTCCCGGAGTCCTTCGCAAGCGGACAGGTGCAAACGATGCTGGCTCGATTCTGCGTCTGATTGCCTGGAACGAAGAAGCATCAAAATCCGGCCCGATGTCCACGACGATCACGGGCTGGTTACGAGTTCCCACAACGGGAGTCTATCGATTCTCGACGCAGCCCTGGAAAGACGGCGTTCGAATCTCTATTGGCAAACATGACAACAAGCCATTATCAGACGAGGGGCTCGAACTTTCACTGAGCCGAGGTTTCCATCCGATCGAAGTCAATCTCGCGGCTGATGATGGTCAATTCCGCCTGATGTGGGAGAGTTCCCGATTTCCGCTGGAGGCAATTCCCGCCGTTCATCTTCAGCATCTTCCTAAAGATCACGTTGACAGTTCTCAGAAAGACATAGGAGCCGTCTTGTTTCAACAGTTTCGCTGTGGAAACTGTCACGAGACCAAACCTGCCGCAGCACTCAAGAGCGAATCGGCCTCGTTTTCCGAAAGCCTCCGGTCAGGTCCGCGTCTGAGTGGAATCGGCTCGCGTCTGCAAACGACGTGGATCGAAGAGTGGATTCGCCATCCACATCATCTGCGGAATGACACGCGTATGCCGTCCGTCCTGGCAGCCGACGATACCGCAACGGCGAAAGACATTGCCGCATACCTGGCGACTCTCCGTGGACCGAATGTGATTGAGGCGAGTTCTCGTCAGGCCGCGGATGAAGCGGCAGGAGCCGCACTCTATGAAAAGCTGGGGTGCATCGCGTGCCATACGATGAAACGTCCTGATCAGCCTGACGAGTGGAATCGAGTTTCGCTTTATTACGTTAATGCGAAATATCAGCCCAAAGCACTGCTTGGATACCTGCGGAGTCCACATGCCCATTATCCGAATTCTCGCATGCCAGATTTCCGCTTGGCTGATCCAGAATCATCAGCGTTGATTGCGTTCCTGAAGCGTGAAGCGACTGGGAAACTGGAGTCATCTGGCGGAAATTCGGGGGATGCCGAGCGAGGTCGCGTCGCGTTCGCAAAGAAGCGTTGTGACAGTTGTCATACGACCCAAGACGACGGGAAGCTCGCCAAACACGAAGTTCAGAGCGATCTAAGCAAAGTTGCGGGGTGCCTTGCCGAAGACGCAAAATCAGGTCTGCGATCACCACGATTCCATTTCACATCAGACCAGTCGTCAGCACTTGTTGCCTTCCTCAAGTCGCCTGAAGCCAATATCGGTCAGAGGCTGTCGGCGGGTTCGACAACAGCGTGGATGACGTCGTTACGCTGTCAGGCGTGCCATGTGCGTGATCATCGAGGTTCACAGTGGCCGGAAATTATCGTGGACGAAGGTTCCGGACGACAAGCGGAAGCGGTCCCTCAATTGACCTGGGTGGGTGAGAAGTTGCAAGGTCCGTGGATTGAGCAATTCTTAAAGGGAGAAGTACAACAAAAGCCGCGCCCATGGCTGGCAGCACGAATGCCCGCGTTTCCGGCCTACGCCGAGAAACTGGCTCATGGACTGGCCGCGGAACATGGCGTCCCGTTCCGCGAACAATTGCCGCTCGATCGGCCGAGTGAAAATGTCGAACTCGGAAAACGTCTGACAATGCGTGAAGGGGGACTCGACTGCCGCCAATGTCATGGCGTCGGTCGAGAACAACCTCGCACTGATGCCGCGACACAGATTGCCCTGGGAATCAATTTCGCTCAGACGAAAGAGAGATTGCGACCCGAGTTTGCTCTGAGGCAATTGCTTGATCCGCCGCGATATGACGTTGGTTCAAGAATGCCACGCTTCGCCCCCGATCTGAAGACAACGGCAGCAAAGCAGATCGAAGGGGGCAATGCTCGAAAGCAATTCGAATTGTTGAAAGACTACCTGTGGTCGATCACACCGGATTAAGCAGTTAGCGATATCCTGCGCTATCTCTGCGTTGTATATATCGAGGAACGGCTGTCTGTCACGATTTCACACATTCAGTTTGATGCTCGTCGCTTCGCATGGTTGTTGACTGTCATCGCTGAATTTGCATGTCGTGGAATTAACAGGTAAGGTCTTTGCCTATGAAAGCCCGACAAGTCAGCTTGCTGCCCGTAACCCGCCTTATGCTCGTTGGCGTGACTGTTCTATCCATTTGCTCGACTTGCCTCGCCGATCATCAGTCCGACCTGCACGAGGTTCTTCGGCTATCGGGTCAACATTTGTCACCGCCAGTCCGGTATCGTGCTCGTGTTAAATCGTTTGAGACAACCGTAACTCAGAAAATGTTACCGTCTGGCCTCCTGGCATCTCGCACTGAGGCCGCGTCTCCGTCGCAAACCGTATTGATCTCGCGAGGAAACAGTAATTATGAGGTTCTGACTCAGTCGCGGGTTGTGATCGACAAAACGAGAATTGCAGACGCAGCCGCAAAGCCTTATGTGCTGACACAAAATGAATGCTCGGTGTCTTTTATCGCCGACATGCCAGCTAATGCGACGATTGCACGGCAAGAAATGACAACCGTGACTCGTGCTGGTAAAGAATATTACAAGATCACGACACATTTGTCGTCACCATCCATTAAGGTTACAGAGTCATTTCCTGCTAGTCTTCGCAGAGGCATACGGGCGACGCAAGCGTTGCTTGTCGAAAAAGCCACGTTCACTCCAGTAGAACTGGAGTATCTTTCCCCATCCGGCTCGTCAATCCGAAAAATCGAGTACCTCGAAATTACTCCTGCGCCGGACACTTCGGATAACCTGTTTGAATTGCCGTCAGACTATGAGGTGAGGACACCAATGTCGATCCGGGAATATTCTGAAATGCACTCCGAACTGTGGAATGACATTCGTCCTGTCCCGAGTCGGCGACCAACATTTCCAACTCCTCCACGTGACGTCGAAAAATTTGATGTGACATTCGATCCGAAAACTGGGTTCGCGATTCCCGACGGAATGACGATTGCTCAAGTCAATGAGGCGGTCGAACGTGGTGTAGACGCTCACAATCTCAATAACCGGCCAGCGATAGACGCTCGACGCTATGGAGCGACCATCGTTCTACTTAATGTTATCGCGTTCAGCGTCGCTGGATTGCTGTATTTCGTTCGGCGCGGGACCAAAGCTCGGTAGACGTCGCTTTTTTTGTCAATTTGATCATTCGATGGTTCGTGCTCAACAAGATTTGTGTTTCTGAGGTCCACAAACGATCTTGTGCTTTGAAGGACAGAAATTGGGCGCAGTTCGTGCACGATCGTCTCGGAATCGCTCACCGTTTCGATGAAATTCAGGTACACTGCAGAAAAGAATTCTGTTGTCGTTCAAGCAGCCATTTCATGAATGATCCGTCCACCGTCTCGACTCGTCGGCCACCAGGCCCCCGCGGCCACTGGCTGTGGGGAAACGTCGCAGCATTCCAATCCGATCGACTCGGTTTCATGAGTGACGTGGCTCGAGACTATGGAGGGATTGCCTACATTCGATTCGCATGGAGGCAAGTCTGGCTGGTGACAGAACGCTCGGTGATTGAGTCCGTGCTCGTGACGCAGGCACGGCAGTTTCGAAAGCATTTCGCCTTGCGCATCAATCCTGTCGTTCTTGGTAACGGGTTATTGACCAGCGAAGGGGATTTCTGGCTGCGACAACGGCGGCTGGCACAGCCTGCGTTTAATCGCAATCAGATTGCCAGCTACATTCCGACGTTTGTTGGCCATACGGCACGGATGCTCGACCAGTGGAAGGCGGGTGAAAGTCGCGACGTTTTGCAGGAGATGATGGCGCTAACGTTGGGAATTGCGTCGAAAACACTCTTTGGGGCGGATAGTGATTCGCTCGCGGAGCAAGTTCGAACCGCACTGAATGTGACTCAGGAAGAGTTTGTTCGAAGAATCGGTCGTCCGATTCAGATTCCCAACTGGATTCCGACAGCCAGAAATCGACGATTGATGCGAGCCGTCAGGGATCTGGACAAAATCGTCTATGACTTCATACGTCTACGCCGATCATCAAAGGAAAATCGCGATGACTTGTTGTCGCGGCTTCTGGCCGCCCGTGATGAGAATTCCACGGGTGAGATGTCAGACAGGCAACTGCGTGACGAATGTCTTACGATTTTTCTGGCCGGCCAGGAAACGACAGCACTCGCTCTGTCGTGGACCTGGTATCTGCTGGGGAATCATCCCGAGGCGGCGATTCGCATTTACGCTGAAGTCGATAGAGTTTTAGACGGGCGAGTTCCGACGCTCGACGACTTGCCGCAACTACGCGAAACAGAATTTGCACTGCTGGAATCAATGCGTCTCTACCCGCCGGCGTTTGTTGTCGGTCGGGAAGCATTGGTGGATACCGAAGTCGGTGGCTACCCGTGCCCACGAGGAACGACCGTTCTGATGCCGGAATCGGTCGTCCATCGCGACCCACGATTCTTTCCCCGGCCCGATGAATTCTTACCCGAACGATGGCAGAACGATCTGGAGAAACGCCTTCCCAATTGCGCCTATTTTCCATTCGGAGCCGGTCCGCGAATCTGCATTGGCAACACATTTGCCATGATGGAGATGACTCTGGCTCTGGCCATGATGGCTCAGCGATTTCAATTCACGCTAACTCCGGGACAGCAGATTCGGATGGGTGTCCAATTCACCCTGCGCCCCAGTCCCGCCGTGATGACGATGCTGACACCACGAATTTGATCGCTTTGTTTGTTTTATGGCACTGAGTTGCACTGAGGTCCTTTCCTGCGAAATCCTTAACCTTTTGCAAAGGTTGATCGAGTAGTCTTTCTTCGGCGAAGTTGGCCCTGTATCGTCGCAAGGGGTCTTCAATTTCACTTTGAAAACGAAAATGGCAGAACCAACTTCATCGGAACGGGTCGAACCGGTTGATTCCCCGAAATCATCGGGGCAACGCAATTCAGTTGAACGGGGATGGACATGGTCCTTTCCGGTCTACGCCATGTTTTCTCTGGCAGTTTCTGGTCCGATGTTTGCCCGCCTTCAGGACCGTACCACCTTTCTCGTTTCTTTGGCAACAACGACGATATTCGTTTTTATCTTCATCTGGTCCGTTTTGGTTCCAGGCATTATTCTTCTAACGATTCACTTTCTGAAGCGAAGAAGTGAACGACTGGCAATGATTGTGATCGACGGCCTGATGGCCGTGACGAGCACTCTGCTGCTTCTGGAGACGTTCAGCCATCGGATCTCAGGCGGTGGCTTCGGCGTGGTGACGGTGATCGCATGCTTTGTCGGTGGCTACTTCGGCATGCGTCTTGCCAGGCTTAGGTCTGTACGTTCATTTCTGAGTGTGGCAGCACTTGGTTCGCTGCTGTTTCCGATTTCGTTGCTGATGGTATTCCATCGTGATGCAAGTCGCCCTGCGATTTCGACCACGCTTGAAGTCGGTAACTCTGTCCCTGTCGTGATGGTCGTCTTCGACTGCCTGTGCGGAGTCAGTCTGATGGACCAGAACCGGATGATCGATGTCGACCGTTACCCACGATTTGCAGAACTCGCAAAAACCTCGAACTGGTATCGAAACTGTACTTCGGTCCACCCCCGCACTGACCGCGCCGTTCCAGCGATCCTGACAGGGCAGTTCCGCAAATCATTCGGTTCCCCTACTGTGAAGGAACACCCTCAGAATCTGTTTACACTGCTCAACGCCGGAAAATACGACTTGACTGCGTTTGAGCCGTTCACGTCGCTGTGCCCTCACGACAAATTTCGCGATCGAAGCGATCCCAATCTGTGGACGCAATGGATTCTGGTGACACATGCCATCAGTCTCGTCATCCTGCATGATCTGATTCCTCCGGATATTCCCGTCGAAACCCCGTCAGTACCACGTGCATGGTTTGGTCTGGAGCATGTCACCCACGTAGATACTGATCAACGCCATGGCGTCGTCAGGTATAGCTGGGATCTTGAGCGAGACCAGCAATTCGCTCATTTCCTGAGTTGCATCCACGAAACTGATGAGCGAAATCTGTGGTTCGGTCATTTTGCACTACCTCATTTCCCGTGGAATTACCTGCCATCTGGAAATCGCTATTCAGCGGATTCTGGACTGGATCGTGTCTGGGGAACGGAAGGGCTATTCGGCGAACATTGGGTCGATGACGAATTGCCCGTGCTTCAGGCGAACCAGAAATACATTTTGCAACTTGGTTATACCGATTTGTTGATTGGTCAATTGATTGATCGCTTGCGTGAGACAAACCTGTTCGACCGATGTCTGCTCGTTGTCATGGCCGACCACGGAATCGCTTTCAAGAAAGGACTCTCAGAACGAATTCCGACAGACAAAACTCTTGCCGAAATCATGAGTGTTCCGTTGTTCATCAAGCTCCCGAATCAGCAGGCAGGGGATGTGATCGACCTGAACGTTCAAACGACGGACGTCCTGCCGACCGTTCTCGATGTGTTGAAGTTAGCTCCACCGGTTCCCGTTCAAGGACGTTCCTTGATCGATCCAGAATTCAAGGAGCTTCCTGTGAAGCGGTTCACGGATGGAGAGAGAGATTTTGAGGTCGACGCCTCGTTTGAAGGAAAGTATCAGGTCCTGGCTGAGCAACTCGGCCGATTTGGAACGGGAGCAGATCCTCTCAAGATCTATCGAGTCGGTCCGCACTCTGAACTATTGGGAAAGAACGTCAGTGAAGTCACGATCCAGGGAAGATCTCGCTTTCAGATTCATCCGGTCAACTATTCAAACGTGACGGAATTCGGTAATCAGGCCATCGTGCCGGTTCATTTGCAGTCGCAGATTACGCCCGCTCCTTCCGTTAACGAACCAGTTGATTTTGCGATCGCGGTCAACGATACGATCTGGGCCACTACCAGAACCTACCGGGTATCGTACCTGCGTGACTATTGGTCTGCGATGCTCCCTGAATCCGCCTTCCTGAAAGGCGAAAACAACTTCCGAATTTTCCAGGTGACAAGTTCTCCTGCTGGCGTTGCCCTTTCGGAATGCTCATTCGGTGTCCCCGGAAGGGTACCTATGCTCCCGATGGAATAGCGCCCCGCAACGCGAATCTGACTCATGAGGAACAACCTTAGACACAACCAAAATCGGTCTGTGACCCCGTCTGCGTCTTGATGCAAGGCACAGCCGTGCAGGCAAGGACTCTTCCGACCTCGAGCGTCAGGATCCCGCCAAACCCGGCAGTCAACCAGAAGTTCCGTCAAGGACGGCTTGCCGCAGGGTCGAAACAGAGATAGCATCTGGGATGATTGATGGGTTTTCCTGCCTGCCTTCCTGCCCTCGATAAAGCGTCCAGCCGAATGCAATGTCGCTCCCTGATCACTGTGTGTCTGATCCTGGCGTCAACTGGCGCTGCAGATTGTGCGGACCCTCCTGCCGCCCCAACGCGAGAGCTTCACTTCGCAAACGATGTCGTACCGATCTTCAGTCGTTTCGCCTGCAATGCATCGGGATGTCATGGAAAATCGGAAGGGCAAGCGGGATTTAGGCTTTCGGTATTCGGCTTTGATCCTGCGGCTGACTACGTCGCGTTGACTCAGGAGTCGCGAGGACGCCGGGTTCTGCCAGCCATTCCCGATAAAAGCTTGTTGCTGCAGAAGATTTCCGGCGGGATGCCCCATGGTGGTGGTGTTCGAATCCTGCGAGGGACTGACGAATATCGACTTCTGCGGGATTGGATTGCTTCGGGGATGCCTGTCGGGCGTGAAGATGCACCTCGCGTGGTCTCGATTCGTGTCACGCCAACCGAGAAGGTGATGGCGTTCAAATCGACCGAAAAGTTGAAGGTGACCGCCGTCTATTCGGACGGACATGAAGTCGATGTTACGCGTCATTCGCGATTTCAGTCGAATCGAGAACCGATTGCGTCGGTCGACGAAGATGGCTTGGTCACGGTTCAGGATGTCGCTGGCGATGTGGCCATCATGGCGGCTTACCTCGACTCCACCGCCATCTTCACGGCTCTGGTTCCTCGCAATGAAGAACTTCCGTCAGGTGCCTTCCCTGCCCCAATTAATGAGATTGACCGTCGAGTCGATGCCAAGTTGACCAAGCTGCATATCGCCCCGTCGCCGATCTGCGATGATGCGACTTATCTGCGTCGAGTCTCACTCGATCTTATCGGTCGCTTGCCGACACCTGCGGAAGCCAGATCCTTCCTCGCCGATGCACGAAATGACAAACGAGCGCACGTGGTTGAAGCATTGCTGAAGCGTCCGGAGTTTGCTGACTACTGGGCCTTGAAATGGTCTGACTGGCTGCGAGTCGACCGGCAGGCACTCGGTCACAAAGGGGCCTATGCCTATTACAAATGGATTCGAGACAGCTTTGCGGTAAACAAGCCGATGGATCAGTTTGCTCGCGAACTACTCGAAGCTGATGGCCTGGTCGCAGATCACCCCGCTGCCAATTTCTATAAGGTTGCCAAGGATCCGGGGGATGCCGCTGCGATGCTGTCGCAGTCTCTGCTGGGGGTTCGCATTGAATGTGCCAAGTGCCACCACCATCCATTTGATCGATGGAGCCAGGACGACTATTTTGGAATGCAGGCATTTTTTGTCCCGTTGACGTTCAAGAACACGCCACGAGGTGAAATGCTGCTGGCGACAAGAAACGACGTCACTCACCATCCTCGTTCCGGTGCCAGCATCTTCGCACACCCGCTGGCGACCCCCATGCCCGCCGCAAACCCGGAAGGCGACCGCCGCCGAACCCTGTCAGACTGGCTGGTCGCTGCGAACAATCCGTTTTTCGCCAGAAACATCGCAAACCGTACCTGGGCACATTTCACAGGACGGGGTGTGATTGAACCGGTCGACGATGTTCGCTCTACGAACCCACCTTCGAATCCAGAATTACTCGACGCCCTTGCGAACGAATTGACCAGTTCGAAGTTTGACATCCGCCAGCTCATGCGATTCATCACGGCGTCTCGCACGTATCAGGCATCGACCTCGGTCAATCCATCAAATCAGAATGACGAGCAGAACTATTCGCGAGGACTGTTGCGGCGACTCGACGCCGAAGTGTTGCTCGATGCCATCTGTGATGCGACGGGAGTCCCCGAGAAATTTGACGGTGTTCCAGCCGGATCGCGCGCGGTCCAGTTGTGGGACAGCCAGGTGACAAACTACTTCCTGACAACGACGGGACGCCCGATTCGCACGACCGTTTGCGAGTGCGAGCGAGTTTCATCGCCCACCGTTGCACAAGTATTACACACATTGAACTCGCCGAATCTGGAGTCCAAGTTCGGCCACGATGCGGGAAGAATTGTGAGACTGCTGCGAGATCATCCGGGTGATGATTCTGCCGTGGTCACGGAAATTTATCTGGCGTTTTTCGGGCGGTTGCCAACCGACGAAGAACGAGCCTCTGCGATCAGCCATTTTTCCAAGGCCGGGCCTGTGCAGCGACAGACGGCTGCCGAGGATCTGGCATGGTCGCTGTTGAACAGTCTGGAATTTGCCTTTAATCATTAGTTGCTTTGGGCCAGGGTGACACGATGCCACGACACTTTTGCGATGGATTCTCTCGACGTGATGCACTGCGGATCGGTGTCGCGTCGGCCCCGGGATTTGGACTGACGCTGAGCAGTTTGTTGCAGGGGCAAGCTGCGGCCGCAGAATCGGCGAATTCCTCGCGCGACAATGTGTCGTTGATCATCCTCTTTCTGAAGGGGGGATTGAGCACCATCGACACCCTGGACATGAAGCCGCAGGCACCTGTGGAGTTTCGTGGCGACTTCGACCCGATCGCAACGAATGTTCCCGGCATTGAAATCTGCTCGCATCTACCGCGACTGGCACGTCACGCGGACAAATTCGCATTGCTGCGCTCGTTTACTCACTCAAACTCTGACCACGGTCCCGCCGACCATTGGATGCTGACCGGCTATGCACCTCGGGCTGGTTTCAACCCCAATCTGAAGCCAAACAATCAGTATCCGTCGCTCGGTTCGATTGTTTCGCGCTCCCTCGGACCTCGTGGTTCTGTTCCTCCCTATGTCTGTCTTCCTCGCATGCACAGTTCCTGCGGACCGGCATATCTAGGGCCGACAGCATCACCGTTTGTCGTAGAAGCCGATCCCAATGCGCCGGACTTCACTGTTCCAGACCTGTTGCCGCCGCTGACAGTCGATGCCAATCGACTCGATTCCAGACGTGAGCTGTTGCAGACGGTCGACCGGTTCACTCGATCAAACGAAGCCAAAGCAAATTCAGCGGCCCTCACCACAAGCACGTTCCGTGATAAGGCCTTCAATCTGATGGTGTCGCCACAAACAAAGGCCGCCTTTGATATCGCCGCTGAGCCAGACGCACTGCGACGTGAATACGGTCGACATTCGCTGGGCCAATCCTGTCTGATGGCCAGACGTCTCGTGGAAGCGGGCGTCCGCTGTGTCACCATCGACCACACGAACTGGGACACGCATTACGACAACTTCAACGTATTGAAGAACGATCTGTTGCCGCATCTCGATTCCGGGCTGACAACGCTTCTGCGAGATCTCCATGACCGCGGAATGAACGAGCGGACGATGCTGGTCGTGATGGGCGAGTTCGGTCGAACGCCTCGCGTCAATAAAGATGCAGGCCGCGATCACTGGGGACCGTCCAACTGTATTCTGCTCAGTGGGGGAGGAGTTCGCGGGGGTACGGTCGTCGGTGAGACGAATGCCCGTGGTGAAAAGCCAGTCGGAGACACCACGGGTCCGGCAGACCTCGCCGCGACCATGTTTGATTCCCTGGGGATCAATCCAGAACTGGAGTTTCATACGCCCGAAGGTCGCCCGGTTAAAGTCACCAACAACGGACGAGTCATTCGCGAACTTCTCTAACGGCGTTACCCGACTGGCGAATTGAAGAGGGTTTACCACGGAGGTCACAGAGAGGCACTGAGGAAAGAGAGAGGCGTCGAGTAGCGCGGGTCGCTTTTCCGTGTCGCATCGGGGCATGCGGTTGACGCTGCAGTTCGAGACCCGCGGGACGCTACACTTGAATTGAATGCACTCTGTTGCAACGCCAAAAATTATGAACTGCTGACGAGAATTCAGCCGGGACTTACCTCCTCTTCCCCCAATCTCATCCTGAATTACCCTCTGTGCACCTCTGTGTCCCCTGTGGTAAAAACCTCTTCCCCTCTATGCGCCCGTGACACTGTTGCAGCGACCAATTCGATACCATTTGTGATGGGTGATTCGTTATGATTTGACACGATTGATGGCCACCCCCATGATTCCACTTCAGGCCGGATCAGGCTGCGAAAAGCACGGGACAAATAAGGATTTTATTTCAATGCTGCACACAGTGATTATGGCAGGTGGAAGCGGGACTCGATTCTGGCCAGAAAGCCGCCGACAATTACCAAAGCAGTTCCTGAAATTCTCGGGCGAACAGACCTTGATCCAGGAGGCTGCTGGCCGGTGTGCTCCTGCGATTTTGCCTGATCGGACCTGGATCGTCACCAATGCCGCCCATGCCGCAGAAACCGCTCACCAGCTTCCCGATGTTCCGGAGCAACAGATTTTGCTGGAGCCCTGCGGTCGCAACACCGCCCCCTGTATCGGATTGGCAGCGATCCAACTGCTGGCGGTCGATCCAGAGGCCATGATGCTGGTCATGCCAGCCGACCATGTGATTCAACCTGCAGCCATGTTTCAGCAGGCGGTCAAGCAGGCTGTGGAACTGGTGGAACGAGCTCCCCAGTCGCTCGTACTTTTCGGGGTCGAGCCGAATTATCCTGCGACCGGATTCGGGTATATCCGCCGCGGTGAAAAACTCGAAAACACCGAATGGCCGATGTTTCACGTTCTCAGTTTTCAGGAGAAGCCGAACCAGTTGACCGCCGCCCGTTATTGTGCGGCGGGCGAGTATTACTGGAACTGCGGCATCTTTGTCTGGCGAGCTCAGACGATTCTTGATGCCCTCAAGGAACACGCTCCTGAAATCCACCAGCGGTTGATGATTATTCGAGAAGCCATTGCAACGCCCGACTGGTCCAAGGTGCTGCAAGCAGAGTTTCCGAATATGCCGTCGATCTCGATTGACTATGCCGTGCTGGAAAAAGCAGCGCAGGTCTGTGTTCTCGAAGCGCCGTTTGACTGGGATGATGTTGGTAGCTGGCATGCGCTGGCCCGAATGAACTCAGTCGATGGTGACGGCAATACTCTGGACGGCTTGGTCTGTCCAGTCGATTCATCCGGGTGCATTGTCCGTACCACAGGCGAACATCTGGTTGCGACGATTGGCGTGAAAGACCTGATTATCGTCCACACTCCCACAGCGACTCTGGTAGCTGACAAACGGGATGAGGGATCAATCAGGCAACTGATTGCCGAACTGGAACGACGCAACCTGACCCAGTATCTCTAGGCAGGCTGGCTGAGGTCACAAAGGTGAAGGCGAATTGTAACATGGCGTGCGCTGTCACGCTGCACAACAAACGTTGATTGCAAGAGACTTTCCGACAGGAGACGACTATGAGTTTAACGTCGAGCGAGTCAACAGTGAGCAACGAACAGCCGAGCAACGTCCGTCATATGGTTGTCGCAGTGACAACGATGATGTCACTGTTGTTGTATCTCGACCGATTCGCGGTTGGCATTGCCTCGGAATACATCCGAGAAGACTTGCGAATGACTCAGGCGCAAATGAGCTGGTTTCTGAGTGCTCTCTTCTGGTCCTATGCCCTGTGCCAGGTCCCCGCCGGCTGGTTTTCTGATCGGTTCGGGGCTCGGCGAATGCTGACCATCTACATTCTGGCGTGGTCCGCCTTTACCGGATTGCTTGGAGTGGCTCACCTGGTTTTCCTTGTGCTCTATTTGCGACTGTTTTGCGGAATATCTCAGGCAGGGGCTTATCCGACCGCCGGGGGATTGATTCGCGTCTGGTTTCCAGTCTCAGGACGAGGAATCGCCAGTTCGATCGTAGCACTCGGTGGACGTGCGGGAGGTGTCCTGGCGCCGATCCTGACTGCTTGGCTGATCATCCTGTTTGGAAGTGGAGTTGATCCGACGTCATTGACTGATCGTCAGATCATCAATCAGAAAACTTTTCTGGCCGCATTCCAGACTCAAGATGGAGAACCACGAACAAAAGTCGTGCAGCAGTTGGTCTTTCGTTTTTCTCCAGAAGTTCAACAGAGGCTCTGGCAGGAATCTGCGGACGCTGCTGACGAGTTGAAACAGAACGCCAGGGAAAAGAATAAAGGGGCCAGTTTTGATGTTCGCGACTGGATACCAGCAATCCCTGTTCAGGCAAAGCCTGAACTCTGGTTTGAAACTCTTCTGGTGGAACTCGCGAAATCTTTGTCAGCGGCGGATCTGCTGGATGAAGTCGACTTGTCTGAGCTGAAGGTGACACCCGAAGCTGCAACACTGATATCACGCCGAATGAGCGGTGAATCACTGTCGGATGTCGAAAAAGTGACGTTGAACCGACTGGTAATCGAAGATTGCTTTCCCGGTTCCATCATGAAAATGCGAGGCGCTGGCTGGCGTACGACAATGATCCTTTACGGAGTCGCCGGGCTGATTGTCGCCGTCATTTTTTATGGAATTGCCCGTGACCTGCCATCGCAGCACCCCAGGTGCAAT